>NZ_AOHM01000070.1:0-51234 GCF_000510895.2 Pseudomonas sp. FH1 | reverse complement strand
CTAATTATATGATATTTATGGATAATTTCCAAAGTTGATGACATTGGCCTGTTCCCTACCCCGCTCGGTCAGTTCCGGGTCGAGCGCGCCGAGGTAGCGGTGCTCAGCGTTTGCCCAGGTTTCGCCGTGGCGAACAACGTAGAGGTTCATGAGGGTGCTCTCATTGAAGGGGGAAAGGGATAGTAGCAACTGTCGTGCATCGCCAGCCTCGACTTGACGCGTCCCGATGCCAGACTTTCCCTACACCTCATTCTTTATCCAATGTTCACTATGTCGCCCGAGCCGCACGCAGGAGGGCTTGTCCCTGTCGGGTTTCCATTCCCCGGTCGACCAACCTGCGTACGGCTCACCTTTTTTCAGGCTTCTTTGTGGCGGCTGTGCGCGGGGCACTTTCGAGTGCGCCGGGGTCCTGGAGTCCGGTCTTCCACACCTGCGTACAGTCGCCACCCATCATGTGGAAGTGATTGTGGCGGCTCCCTTTACTCCAGGAGCTACCGTATGAAAAAAGTCACGCCAAACCCTCCGTCATCCACCACGGGTCAAACCCCACCCGACGTAATTTTCACCGTCCGTCCCGGCCTCAGTACTGAAGTTGCCTTGAGCAACGCCAGCGAGATGCTTGAGTCGGCAACTGTCTGTGCGTACGACTGCGCTGAACATCTGGGTGGCTCGGGCCGCAAGCAAGTGCTGGCGGTAGTGCAGATGATTGAAATTGCGCAGTTGTTGGTGAATGAAGCGCTGAACCGGGAGTGTCCCGTGGCCTGATGGCTACCGCTCCCACATGGGGTCCGAGTACATCAGCGCATGTTCGTTTGCCGCTGACGCAGTCGCACCGCGACGAAGTCCAGGAATGCGCGCACTTTCAACGGCAGCGGCGCCTGCCCTTTGTGCACCAGGCTGATGGGCAAGGCGGCTGATTCGTAGGGCTGCAGCACCACCTGTAAATCGCCTTTTTGCAGCGCATCCGCCACTTGATACGACAACACGCGAATCACGCCAACGCCCAGCGTCGACGCGGTAATCGCAGCTTCCGCGGTGTTCACCGACAGCCGTGAATGCACCGGCACGGTCTGTTGCGATTTGCCACGTCCAAACACCCAGGCACCCACCGAGGCCAGCACGTCGAAGGTGATGCAGTCGTGGGCCGCCAAATCCTGCGGCGTGGCAGGTTCGCCGTGGGTTTGCAGGTAGCCGGGACTGGCACACACCACTCGCCGTACATTGCCCACGTTGACAGCCTTGAGTGAACTGTCGGGCAGGTCACCGATGCGTACGGCGACATCACATTGCTCTTCCATCAGATGCACCACGCGGTCGGTGAGCATCAGGTTGACGCTGATCTCGGGGTATTGCGCCAGAAACTGCGCCACCACCGGCACGATGTGCAAACGCCCGAATACGATGGGCGCGGTCACCGTCAGCTCGCCTTTGGGCACGGTATATTCGCCGGTTGCCGCACGCTCCGCCTCGCCAATCTCTTCCAGAATCCGCCGGCATGCCGCCAGGTAGGAAACGCCCACGTCCGTGAGCGACAGCTGCCGCGTGGTGCGGTGCAGCAGGCGCGTGTTCAGGTGGGTTTCCAGCTCTGTCACTTTGCGGCTGACGGTGGCAAGCGGCATGTCCAGCGCGCGCGCCGCCGCCGACAGGCTGCCCGCGTCCACAACCGTAACGAATACTGACATCGACTCAAGACGGTTCATAGCGCCCTATCAAATTCTGGAAGGATGATTCCCGATCCTAGGGGATTATCGACATAAAGGCGACTGCGTAAGGTTGGCCACTCTTCCCCTGCCCCCTAAGGAGCGCGCCATGAGCACAGCCGAGAGTCACCCACCGCGAGGCAAGATCATCATGATGGCGGTGATCGCCGGGGCGGTGGTCACCAACATCTATTGCACCCAGCCGGTGCTGCCGCTGATTGCTTCGGACATGGGCGTGGCGGTGTCGACGGTCAACCTGGTGGCGGGCGCGGCACTGTTAGGGTTTGCCACCGGCCTGTCCCTGTTGCTGCCGATGGGCGACCGTTTTGACCGGCGCAAACTGGTGCTGGGCCAGATCGCGTTGGCGTTCTGTTTTGCCTTGGCGGCGGCGTTTGCACCGAGCATCTGGGCGCTGATCGTCGCGTCATTCGGCTTGGGTATCGTGTGTTGCGTGCCGCAACAACTGGTGCCGTTTGCAGCGGTGATGTCCCAGCCCCATGAGCGCGGGCGCAATGTGGGCACGGTGGTCAGCGGGATCATGCTGGGGATCTTGCTCGGGCGCACCATCAGCGGCGTGGTCGGTGAGGCGTATGGCTGGCGCGCGGTGTACGGCATGGAAGCAGCCTTCATGATTCCGGTGTGGTTTATCGCGGCCAAGCTGTTACCGCCTGGGGTGCCGAGCAGCACGTTGTCCTACCCTCGCCTGCTGGCTTCACTGTGGCCGTTGATGCGCGATAACAGCCCGATCCGTCAATCGATGATGGTGCAGGCGTTGTTGTGGGCATGCTTCAACGCGTTTTGGGTGAATCTGGCCGGGTTGCTCGCCAATGGGCCATGGCAACTGGGCAGTGCCTGGGCCGGCGGCTTCGGGATTATCGGTGCGGTGGGCGCGCTCGCGGCGTCGTACGGTGGGCGCGCGGCGGACAAGGTGGGTTGCCGCAAGGTGATCGGGCCAGTGTCGGGATTGTGACCTTGGCGTTTCTGTTACTGGCCGGGGCGCAGACCTCGCTGATCTTGCTGGTTTTGGGAGTGATCGTGCTGGATATCGGGGTGCAGGCAGGGCTGGTCGCGAACCAGACCCGCGCGTTTGCGGTGGACCCGAAGGCGCAGGGTCGGATCAACAGTTTGTACATGACCGCGACCTTTGTGGGCGGGGCGATTGGGGCGACGGTGAGTGGGTGGTTGATGGCGCAGTTTGGCTGGGTGGGAATTGTGGAGTTTGGGGTGGTGTTGGGGGTGGCGGCTGGGGTGATTCATTGGCTGGGTGCGCCGCGCCCCATTCAAGAGCTTGCATAAATACCAGATCAATTGGAGATCAAAACTGTGGGAGCGGGCTTGCTCGCGAAGACGCAGTGTCAGTCACTGTATTAGCTAACTGAACCACCGCTTTCGCGAGCAAGCCCGCTCCCACATTTGGGCTCCAGTGGATGCAAAAATGCAATTCATGGGTATGAAAAAGGCGACCTGTAAAGGTCGCCTTTTATCATTGCGCGTACTGCTTGCTCAACCCCGGCGGCACGCCCTGCACATCCGTCTCTTCCCACGGCCCGTTCGGGCTGATGGAGCGGCTCCAGCCGTTGCTCCAGCGGTAATACGTGCGCTGGCGGTAGAAGGTGTCGGGCTGTTCGTCCAGCACATACACCTGCATCTTGCCGTCCCAGTGGCTCACGGCGCCCGGGGGTGGGGCGAAGGTGGCGGATTTGGTGGGCACTGGCTTCGGTGCAGGGGTCACTGGGCCGGAGGGTTTGGTGGTTGGCTGGGTCGACGGGCCCGACGGTGGAATGGTCGGGCCGGTAGGCGCGGGAGGTGGGCGGTGGACCGCACAAGCGCTCAGGCCCAATACCAGGCTAAGCAGGGTGATGCGTGCAAATGCGGTCATAGGCGTTTCCTCGATTTACTTGTCCGGACTGTCGATGGTCAGCTGCTGCAGGGCAGTCGTGGTGCTGGCCAAGGGTTGGCTGCGGCCGATCCACTCGCCAGCTGTCGGAACACCAGCCCGGGATATGCGCGCAACCAGTTGGACTTCGGGGAAGTTCGACAGTTTCAACTGCGGCATCATTGCGTCAGCATCGCCCAGTTCGACGGTGATCGGCAGTTCGGCGACGGTGACGCGTTTGGCGGCCAATGGCGCCGGTGGGCCGGAGACCGCACGGGCAAAGATGAACACGCTGTCAGTCGGCAGGGCTTTGGCCTTCACGTCGGCGCTCAGATCTACACGAACTTTCATCGCGGCTTTTTGAGGGGCGACGGTGCCGCCGTTTTCTTTCAGCTTCTCAGCTGCGCGATCAATGCCACCTTGCAACGCCGCGCGGGAGTTGTCTTCCGCTGGCAGTTGGGCCAGCAGACGGTTCCAGTAGTCAATCGCCTCCTGATAACGCTGGCCTTCAAATGCCGCAATACCGAGCAGGCCAAGGCTGGTGACTTCCTTCGGATCCAGCTTCAAGGCTTCATCGGTCAGCGCCTGAACCTTGGGCGACCACTGTTTATTCTCGGCAAAGTACTGCGCCTGGGCCCACTGGCCGAGCAGTTCCGGCTGGCGCCCGGCCAGGGCCACGGTGCGCTCGAAGACCTTTGCGGCATCGGCGGAACGGTCCTGGGCCATGTAGGCACGCCCCAGGAAATACAGGCCTTCCGGCGAATCCGGTTGGGCGGCGGCGGCACGCTCCAGGCGCTGGGTCATGTCTTCCATGGACACCGGCGGCTGGGAGAATTCGCGGGTCAGTTCAACCTTGTCGCTGGCCCCGTAATGCAGGTACAGCGCAACGCCCAGGACAGGCACCAGAAACGCCGCTAGAAATGGCAATGGCTTGCCCAGGCGCGACTCGCGGGGCTTTTCCACGCCTTCGGTGTCGGCCAGCAATTCGCGCGCAGCTTCGGCACGGCCGGTGTCGAGTTGGGCGGCGTTGAGCACACCTTCGTCCTGCTGCACTTGCAGCTCGGCCACACGTTCCTGGTAGAGCGCCACGTTCAGCGCGGTGCGATCCTCTTCACGCTGGGCGCGGCGGCCGCGCAGTACAGGGATCAGCAGGAAACTCAGGGCAATCAGAAGCAGCAAGCCGGCTGCGAGCCAGAAATCAATCATCAGTCTTGGTGTCCAGCAATTGGTCGAGGCGTTTACGCTCATCAGGGGACAGCGCGTCGGAGCCGTCAGTCGGTGCGGCGCGACGGCGGCGCACGATCACGGCCATCACGACGACGCCAGCCAACAATAACCCGGCAGGGCCGAACCAGAGCAGCGCGGTCTTGCCGGTGAGGGCCGGTTTGTAACGCACGAAATCACCGTAGCGGTCGACCATGAAGTCGATGATCTGCTGGTTGTCCTTGCCCTCCCCCAGCATGCGGAAGATCTCTTTGCGCAGGTCGGCGGCGATGGGTGCGTTGGAGTCGGCAATGTCCTGGTTCTGGCACTTGGGGCAGCGCAGTTCCTTGGTCAGTTCGCGAAAGCGTTCGCGGTCACCGTCCTTGGCGAATTCGTAGGTGTCGATGGCGGCATGGGCCACGCCGACTAGTCCAAGCGCCAGGACCGCAGCGGCTAACAGGCGCTTCATGGCTTGGCCTCATCGACCAGGGCCTGGTACTTGGCGGCCAGTTGCTCGCGCCAGACCACTTCGTCGATCACGCCGACGTACTTGTCGCGGATCACGCCCTTGGCGTCGATGAAGAAGGTTTCCGGGGCGCCGTACACGCCGAGGTTCAGGCCGAGGTTGCCGTCTTCATCGCGGATATCCAGCTGGTACGGGTTGTGGAACTCGGCCAACCACTTCAAGGCCGCCGCATTGTCGTCCTTGTAGTTGATGCCGTAGATCACCACGCCCTTCTCGGCCAGCTTGTTCAGCACCGGGTGCTCGACGCGGCAGGAAATGCACCAGGTGCCCCACACGTTGACCAGCGCCGGTTTGCCCAGCAGGTCGGCCTGGGTCAGGGTTTTGTCGCCCTGCACAGTCGGCAGCGAAAACGCCGGGAACGGCTTGCCGATCATCGCCGAAGGCAGCTCGGCCGGGTCCAGATACAACCCGCGATACAAGAACACCGCAACCACCAGAAACATCGCCAGCGGCACAACCATCAACCAACGCTTCATGCCGCCGCTCCCTGTAGGCCGAGCGCTTCACGCACCCGGCTCTTGACCTTGACCCGATAACGCCGGTCCAGCGCGGCCAGCAAACCACCGAAACCGGTGAGCAAGCCGCCGAACCAGATCCAGCGTACGAACGGTTTGACGTGCACGCGCACGGCCCAGGCGCCGTCGCCCAAGGGTTCGCCCAACGCCACATACAGGTCGCGGGTGAAACCGGCGTCGATGCCGGCTTCGGTCATCATCGAACTCTGCACGGTGTACAGGCGTTTTTCCGGGTGCAGCACGGCGATTTCCCTGCCGTTGCGCACGACACGAACGGTGCCTTTGTCTGACGTGAAGTTCGGACCTTCGAAGTGCTTGGCACCCTCGAAGATGAAGTGGTAACCGGCCAGGTCCATGGACTCACCCGGCGCCAGGCGCAGGTCGCGCTCGGCGCTGTTCTGGCTGGACAACACCACGCCCAGGGCGCACACGGCGATGCCAATGTGGGCGATCTGCATGCCCCAATAGCTGCGGGTCAGGCTGGGCAGGCCTTTGATCAGGCCTTTGTGGCGGGTCTTGTCGACGATGTCACGCACGCCGGCCAGCAATACCCAGGCGGCGAGCAGGAAGGTCGCGAGCACCGCCCAGTTGAAATCGCCGTAGGCAAACCCGGCGATCACCGCCAAGGCCACGCTGCCCAACAGCACCGGCATCAGCATGCCCGCCAGCCATTTAACCGGGGTGTCTTTCCAGCGCACCAGCACGCCGACCGCCATCACCACCATCAACAAGCCCATCAATGGAATGAACAACGCGTTGAAGTACGGCGGGCCGACGGACAGCTTGGCGCCGCTCAGGGCATCCAGCACCAAGGGGTAAAGCGTGCCGAGCAGAATCATCGACGCCGCCACCACCAACACCAGGTTGTTGCCCAGCAACAGGGTTTCCCGCGACCACAGGTTGAAGCCGACCTGGCTCTTGACCACTGGCGCGCGCAGGGCGAACAACGTCAGGGACCCGCCGACCACAAACAGCAGGAAGATCAGGATGAACACGCCGCGCTCCGGGTCGGAGGCGAACGCATGCACGGAGGTCAACACGCCGGAACGCACCAGGAAAGTGCCGAGCAGGCTTAGAGAAAATGCCGCGATGGCCAGCAACACCGTCCAGCTTTTGAACACGCCGCGTTTTTCGGTGACGGCCAGCGAGTGAATCAGCGCCGTGCCCACCAGCCAAGGCATGAAGGAGGCGTTTTCCACCGGGTCCCAGAACCACCAGCCACCCCAGCCCAGTTCGTAATAGGCCCACCACGAACCCAAGGTGATACCAATCCCCAGGAAAGCCCACGCCACGATGGTCCACGGCCGCGACCAGCGCGCCCAGGCCGCATCGAGGCGCCCACCGAGCAAGGCGGCGATGGCGAAAGCAAAGGCCACGGAGAAACCCACGTAACCCATGTAGAGCATCGGCGGGTGCACGATCAGGCCGATGTCTTGCAGCAATGGGTTGAGGTCATGCCCGTTTGTAGGAATCTGCGGCAGGATGCGGCTGAACGGGTTGGAGGTCATGATCAGGAACAGCAGGAAACCGATACTGATCATGCCCATCACCGCCAGCACCCGCGCCAGCATGACTTGCGGCAGTTGGCGCGAGAACACCGACACGGCGAAGGTCCAGCCGCCGAGAATCAGCGCCCACAGCAGCAGCGAACCTTCGTGGGCGCCCCACACGGCGCTGAATTTGTAGTACCAGGGCAAAGCGGTGTTGGAGTTATTCGCGACGTAGGCGACGGAAAAGTCGTCGGTCATGAAGGCATAGGTCAGGCAACCAAAGGCGAACAGCAAAAAGGCAAACTGGCCCCAGGCCGCCGGCTGCGCCAGGCTCATCCACAGGCGGTCGCCACGCCAGGCGCCGAGCAACGGCACCACGGCCTGGACGACGGCAAAACACAGGGCGAGGATCATCGCCAACTGGCCCAGCTCTGGAATAAACAGTGCGGACGTCATGGCTTAGCCCTCCTTGGCAGGCGTTGGCGCGGATTGGCCGCTGTCTTTCAGGGCCTTGGTGACTTCCGGCGGCATGTATTTTTCATCGTGCTTGGCCAGCACTTCATCGGCCACCACCACGCCGTCGGCGTTGAGCTTGCCCAGGGCGACGATGCCCTGGCCTTCGCGGAACAGGTCCGGGAGGATGCCGCGGTAGGTGATGGTCACGGCTTTGTTGAAGTCGGTGACCACGAACGTCACGTCCAGGGAATCACCGGAACGCTTCAGCGAGCCCTGCTCCACCATGCCGCCGGCGCGAATCCGCGTATCGACAGGGGCTTCGCCATTGGCGATCTGGGTCGGGGTGTAGAACAGGTTGATGTTCTGCTGCAGGGCACTCAAGGCCAGGGCCACGGCAATGCCAACGCCGGCCAGGATGGCAAGGATGATCAACAGACGCTTTCTACGCAGCGGATTCACTTTTCGGTCTCCCGGCGCAGACGACGCGCCTCTTGTTGCAGGTAACGCTTGCGGGCCAGGATCGGCGCGGCGACGTTGATGGCCAGCACCGCCAGGCAGATGCCGTAGGCCGTCCAGACATACAGGCCATGATGGCCCATGGCGAGAAACTCGCTGAAAGAAGCAAAACTCATGCGCGCGCTCCCAGGCTGCTTTGCACTTCGGCCTTGACCCAGCTGGCGCGGGCTTCACGCTTGAGCACTTCGAGGCGCATGCGCATCAGCAGCACAGCGCCGAAGAAGCAGTAGAAGCCCAGCACCATCAGCAGCAGCGGCGCCCACATTTCCACGGGCATTGCCGGTTTTTCGGTGAGGGTGAAGGTGGCGCCCTGGTGCAGGGTGTTCCACCACTCCACCGAGTATTTGATGATCGGGATGTTGATCACGCCGACAATCGCCAGCACCGCGCAGGCCTTGGCGGCGCTGTCACGATTGCTGATCGCGTTGCCCAGGGCAATCAGACCGAAGTACAGGAACAGCAGGATCAGCATGGACGTTAGTCGCGCATCCCACACCCACCACGAACCCCAGGTGGGTTTGCCCCAGATTGCGCCGGTGACCAGCGCCACGGCAGTCATCCACGCGCCAACGGGCGCGGCGCATTGCAGGGCCACGTCCGCGAGTTTCATTTTCCACACCAGGCCGACGATGCCGCACACGGCCAGCATCACGTAGCAGGACTGGGCCAGCATCGCGGCAGGTACGTGGATATAGATGATGCGAAAGCTGTTGCCTTGCTGGTAGTCCGGCGGCGCAAAGGCCAGGCCCCAGACCAGGCCGATGCCGATCAGCAATACGGCAGCGATGCTCAACCACGGCAGCAGCTTGCCGCTGATGCCATAGAACCATTTGGGCGAGCCGAGCTTGTGAAACCAGGTCCAGTTCATTGCTGTTTCCATCACGGTAGCTTTTCGTCGTTGCGAAAAGCTTAGGGTCTTTACTGGTTAAGACAACGCTTAACCAGACCTCATTATTCGCCGACGCTGATCTTCAGGCCGGCCGCTATAGCAAAGGGTGTCAGGGTTACCGCCAGGGCGGTCAGGCTACCAAGCCACAGGAGGTAACCGGTCGCCGGCATGCCCATGAGCGCGGCCTGTAAAGCACCGCTGCCCAGGATCAACACTGGGATATACAAAGGCAGAATCAACAGGGCCAGTAACAGGCCGCCCCGCTTCAAACCCACGGTCAACGCTGCGCCCACCGCCCCCAACAGGCTGAGCACCGGCGTGCCGAGCAACAAGGACAGGAGCAACACCGGCAGGCATTCGACGGGCAAGCCCAGCATCATCGCCAGCAGCGGCGAGAGCAAGACTAGCGCCAAGCCGGAAAAAGCCCAGTGTGCCAGTACCTTGGCCAGTACCAGAAGTGGCAGGGGGTGCGACGAAAGGACCCACTGTTCCAGGGAGCCGTCTTCGAAATCACTGCGAAACAGCCCATCCAGCGAGAGCAGGACCGATAAAAGCGCGGCCACCCACACCAGTCCTGGGGACAAGGTTTGCAACAGTTTAGTCTCGGGGCCGACTGCCAACGGGAACAACGCGATGACAATCGCGAAGAACACCAGCGGGTTGGCCAGTTCCGCCGGGCGACGGCAGAGCAAGCGCGCTTCACGGGCGACCAACAGGGCGAATACGCTCATGCCGACCACCGCCCTAGATCAAGATCGCGATAGCCAGCAGGCATGCGCGTCAGCGTGTGGTGGGTCGTGAGGATGACCAGACCGCCCTGCTCACAATGCTGGGCCAGGTGTTCTTCCAACTGGGCGACGCCTTGTTTGTCGAGGGCGGTGAAGGGCTCGTCGAGAATCCACAGCGGCGGGCCCGGCAGATACAAACGCGCCAAGGCCACGCGGCGCTGCTGGCCGGCGGACAAGGTGTGGCAGGGAACGTCTTCAAAGCCCTTGAGGCCGACGGCGGCCAGGGCCTGCCAGATCGCATCACGGGACGCGGGATGATGCAAGGCGCTGAGCCAACTGAGGTTCTCTTCGGCGGTGAGCACGTCCTTGATGCCGGCGGCGTGGCCGATCCAGATCAGGTTGCGCGCCAGTTCGGTACGTTGTTCGTTGAGGGGCTTGCCGTTGAGCCGGACTTCGCCCGCCGTCGGCTGCATCAACCCGGCCAACAGGCGCAGCAAACTGGTCTTGCCGCTGCCGTTGGGGCCGCTGACCTGCACCATGTCGCCGCCCGTCAGCCGCAGTTCGAGGTGCTCGAACAGCAGGCGCAGGTCGCGTTCACAGGAGAGCGCTACGGCTTCAAGAAGAGGGCTGGTCAAAAGATCGCGGGCCTTTACGGTTCAAGTCGGCGGTGCAGCGGCCGTTAAAGAGAAATGCACAATAACGGCTTTGGCGACCGATTTTAGAGAGCTGGATCAAATAGTTGTGAGTTTTTACCGCTCTCTTTGCAGACGGGCGGCATTATACATGTGATGCCCTACTCTAAAGAGGGCAATTTCCCCAGAGACGACGCGCGCGATGACCGGTGAGATCAACCTTCCTACGCTTCCACCCGCCCCGGCAGCCGGGCCCGGCCCTGCGCCTGCGGCCGGCGAGTTGCTGAAACTGCTGGAGCCGCAGATCGGCCTGATCGACCCTGGGAAAACCGCAAACGCCGAAGTCATCGCCCTGAAACAAGGCGGTGAAGCCTTTCAGTTGCTGCTCAAGCTGACCCTTGAAGGCGGCCGTCAGACGCTGGTGCAGGCCAGCAGCCCGCAGCCACTGCCGCTGGGCAGCAATGTGGCGGTGAGCCAGACGCCCACCGGCAACCTGACCCTCAGCCTGCAACAGGCCTTGAGCGCCAATGTCGCCGCCCTGACCCGCATCGACACGAACCAGATGCCCGTGGGCACGCTATTGCAGGCCAAGGTGCTGACCAGTCAAATGTTGCCTCAGGGCACGGCGCAACCGGCGATCTATCGCTCGCTGGTCACCGTGCTCAACAGCGCACTGACTGGCGCGACCCTGACCGTGGAAAGTCCACAGCCGTTGCGCGTCGGCAGCCTGCTCAGCACCGTGGTACAGAACGCGCAGACCTTGAGCTTTGTGCCGCTGA
This sequence comes from Pseudomonas sp. FH1, assembly GCF_000510895.2. Lineage (NCBI taxonomy): Bacteria > Pseudomonadati > Pseudomonadota > Gammaproteobacteria > Pseudomonadales > Pseudomonadaceae > Pseudomonas > Pseudomonas sp. FH1. The sequence continues at coordinate 39,924 of NZ_AOHM01000070.1, read as the reverse complement.
GCGGGCTCAAGGATCAGTTGGCCGTCACCCAACAACTGTCGACCCAGCAAAGTCGCCAAGGCTCGCTGGATGCCGTCTTCACGGCGCTGCAGAACCTGCCACGCGGCGACAGCACCTCCGCCGAGCTGCGCGGCGCTGCCGAGCGTTTACTCGCCGCCCTGCCCGACCTGGCGCAGGTCAGCAACCCCAAGGTACTGGCGCAAGTCATCCAGAACAGCGGTGCCTTTCTGGAAGCCAAGCTGCTCGCCGGGCAAAACCCCCAGGTCCCACCGCTGGACATGAAAGGCGCCCTGCTGCGCCTGGTCGCCGACTTGCTGCCGGCCCTACCCGCCAGCACCAATATGAATGCCATCCTCGCCGCCAACACCCTGGCCCAGGTGCTGCCCAACTTCGTGCGCAGCCCTTTGAACACCCTCGGCCAGGTCAGCGCCCGCCAGATACCCGCCGGCTTCCCCTTGCCCGAACGGCTGATGGCGAAACTGGAGGGCGAAGGCGACCTGGAAAACCTGCTGCGCCTGGCCGCCGGGGCGATCTCGCGGTTGCAGAGCCATCAATTGTCGAGCCTGGAACAGACCGGCACCACCGCCGACGGCCGCCTGCAAACCACCTGGCAGCTGGAAATCCCCATGCGCACGTTGCAAGACATCGTGCCATTACAGGTCAAGTTCCAGCGCGAAGAGCCGGCGCCGGACAAGGACCAGCCCGAACGCAAAGAGAAAAAGGACGCCAAGCAGATGCTCTGGCGCGTCGAACTGGCCTTCGACATGGAGCCGCTGGGGCCGCTGCAGGTGCAGGCGCAATTGAGCCAGGGCAAACTGTCCAGCCAGTTGTGGGCCTCGCGACCATTCACCGCCAGCCTGATCGAAAGCCACTTGGGCAGCTTGCGCGAACGCCTGGTGACGTCTGGCATCAATGTCGGCGACCTCGATTGCCACCTCGGCACCCCACCGCGCGGGCCGAAAACCGGACTGGAGCAACGCTGGGTGGATGAAACCGCATGAAAAACCCAACACCACCGCGCCAGGCGATTGCCCTCAAGTACGACGGCCAGCAGGCACCCACGCTGACCGCCAAGGGCGACGATGCCCTGGCGGAAGCCATCCTGAAGCTGGCGCGCGAAAACGAAGTGCCGATCTATGAAAACGCCGAGCTGGTCAAACTGCTGGCGCGGATGGAACTGGGTGACAGTATTCCAGAGGAGTTGTACCGCACAATTGCCGAGATCATTGCGTTTGCCTGGACGCTGAAGGGCAAGTTCCCGGTGGGGTACGACCCGCACGCCGCGCCGGTAGAGCGCGACGTGACCGAACGCGGGGATGACTACTGAATCAGCCGGGCCTCACACCGGCCAACACGCGGGCCGCTACCGAGGTAGCAACCGACATGCGCTGGGCGTGCTGTTTCAACGCCTGCTCGAACGTCTGCCCCTCATACCGCCGCAATGCCGCACCAAACGCACTCGCCTGCACGGGCGGAAGTGGAGCCGTGAAGGCCTCGATGAACGGCGCGTCAATCACGGTGCTGCGAACACTCTCTACCTCTGCCTGTACGGAACGGCTATCCCGGGCAGTGACCTTATCGAATAAGGCTTGATCCTTGATCACAAAATCGTTGGCACCGGGTGCGCGTTGAGCAACGAGCACATTCTGCTGACCGTTCCAGGCCGAGAGTGAATACTCCTTAAGCCTGTTCTGACTGTTCTTGACCGATTCGATACTCGGCCCACGATGCTCCAGACCCGCACTGAAAAACTGGCTCAAAACATTGAAGTCCATCACCGCCTCATCGGTGCCGCGCTTGAGAATCCGACAGCACAAGGTCGCGAGGTCCACCTGGATATCATGAAAGTGCAGCTTGGGCGCCTGGCACAAGCGTGCGATATCGGCGATTTTCTGGTTGAAATCGTTTGGCCACAGGTACAACGCATCTCGCGTCAGTGGCTGCCCCAGGCGCTTTTCCATGGGGCCCATGAACTGCTGAACCAACCCTGCGCCTTGGTCATGCACCTGCAACATGCTCGTGCCGGGCATACGGTTCTGGATCATGTTTTTGACAACATCGGTATTGAGCGCGAACTGGCCGGTGAGAAAGGTGGTTTTACCCGCTGAGGGCGCATCGCGGACTATCGAGACATCCTGCGACAAGGCAGGTGCCGGGTCTTGAAGTATGGACTGGAATTGCGCCAGGTATTTTTCTGCCACTTGTACCGTCAGGTTCTTCAGGATGTTGGCATTGAGGCTTTCCACCTCCGGCAGCCAGACATTTTTCTTGCCCAGGGCCTGAGCCAACGTCGGCATGTTTTTGTCAGCTGCGGCCGGGTCGGACCAACTCAGGCGCTCATTATCCTGCAGCCGTTGCAACTCGCCAGGGTTACGCGTCAGCGCCTGCCAGGAAGTGATGCTCGGATCGGCGATCATGCAGGCAAGCCGCTCCCGATAAGTGTTCTCGGAAAGCGGCCTGCCGATCAATTGACTCAAAACGCTACGCGCAGTGCTTGAATTGATTGACGCTGCCGTGGGCAAGCCAGGTTCGGCATGCACGGGTGCCGCCACGCCATGAACGGATGCAGCAGGTTGGATAGTCATCTTCAGTCCTCCAGTAACCGGGACTCGAAAAATTAGCCTGCCCGCCCTGCTTGGCTCATAGGACTTATCTTGACTGTGCGCCCGCCGTCGGTGAATTGTGTGTCAGCCAAATACCTCACTCAAGGGAATGAAGTTGACCCGGTCGCCGATAGCCAGCGTCGTGCCTTCCAACACCTCCACAAACCCTTCCGCCCACGCCGCACTGCGCAGCACGCCGGAGCTCTGGTTGCGGTAAATGATCGCTTTGCCTTGCTCGATGCGACCGCGCAGGTACTCGCGGCGGTTGCCCGGTTTGGGCCACTCGAACCCCACCGGCACGTCGAAACGCAGTGGCTCGACGTCCTGCACACCTTGGCGGCGCAGCAGATAAGGGCGTGCCAGCAGCGCGAACGTGACCAACGTCGACGCCGGGTTACCGGGCAGGCCGATCACCGGCACGCCACGGAAGTGGCCGAACGTCAGCGGCTTGCCCGGTTTGATCGCCAGTTTCCACAACGCCAGTTCACCCTCTTCACGCAGGGCGATCCCAAGGAAATCCGCTTCGCCCACCGACACACCGCCCGTGGACAGGATCAAGTCGACACGGCCCAAACCGCCCAGGCACGCGCGGGTTTGCTCCAGATCGTCGGGCAGGATGCCTGCGTCAATCACTTCACAGCCCATGCGCGTAAGCCATGAGCACAGCACGCGCCGGTTGCTGTTGTAGATCTGCCCCGGCCCGAGCGGCAAGCCCGGTTCGATCAACTCATCGCCGGTGGACAGAACCGCCACGCGTGGGCGGCGGATCACTGCCAGGCGATCATGGCCGAGGGACGCCGCCAGCCCCAGTTCAATCGGGCCCAGGCGCGTACCCGCCGTTAAAACAAGCTCGCCTACGGTGGTTTCCTGGCCCTGGGGGCGGATGTTCTGGTCGAGGTGCAGGGGTTCGGTGAAGCTCACGCGCCCATCGGCGTGGACCACGGTATTCTCCTGCATTTCCACGCAGTCGGCCCCTTCCGGTACTGGGGCGCCGGTGAAGATACGGGCGCAGGTACCGGCGGCCAGGGGGTGTGGCGCCTGGCCTGCGAAAATGCGTTGGCTGACCACCAGGGGTTCGCCGGTCCAGTCCGCCAACCGCACGGCATAACCATCCATGGCGCTGTTCGGCCACGGCGGCAGGTCGAGGGTGGAGATCAGGTCTTGCGCCAGTACACGACCATCGCAATCCGCCAGCAACAGGCTTTCCTGCTCACGGATCGGTGCGGCTTCGGCCATCGCTAGCAGTTGAGCCAAGGCATCCTCCACCGGCAACAGCGCGCCGGTCTTGCCGGGCTTACCCACGGGATTCACAAGGCTCGGCCTGTTTCAGGTGCGGGACGAAGTTGCACGGGCGGTGACGGTTGTCCAGTTGCTCGGCAAGGATGCCGTCCCAGCCGGTACGCACCGCATTGGTGGAGCCCGGTAGGCAGCACACCAGCGTGCCATTGGCCAAACCCGCCAAGGCGCGGGACTGCACGGTGGAGGTGCCGATGTCGGCCACGGAAATCTGGCGGAACAGTTCGCCAAAGCCGTCCACCTGTTTGTCCAGCAGGCAGCTCACCGCTTCGGGAGTGCTGTCCCGGCCGGTGAAGCCGGTGCCGCCGGTGATCAGCACGACTTGCACCACGTCTTCGGCGATCCAGTGGGCGACCTGGGCGCGGATCTTGTAGAGGTCATCCTTGAGCAGCACGCGTTCGGCCAGGTGGTGGCCGGCGGCCGTCAGTCGGTCGACAAAGACCTGGCCGGAGGTATCGGTTTCCAGGGTGCGGGTGTCGCTGACGGTCAATACAGCAATATTCAGAGGTACGAAGGGCGCATCTGCCTTGGCTTTCATGGCACGGTCCGGTTGTCGAAGGAACAGCCCGATGTTATATCACAGCCCCCCTTTTACTGCCGCTGCGGAACTGCCATGCCTATCGATTCGTCCCCACTGCCGTGTTCGGTTTTGCTGCTCTCTGGCGGGCGCGGCCAGCGCATGGGCGGCCAGGACAAAGGCCTGCTGGAGTGGCGTGGCCAGCCGTTGATTGCGCACTTGCAGCACTTGGTACGACCGCTCACCGATGACCTGATCATCTCGTGCAACCGCAACCCGCAGCATTACGCCAGCTATGCCGACCAACTGGTGACCGACGACAGCCCGGACTTTCCCGGCCCGCTCGCCGGCATTCGTGCGGGACTCGCCGCCGCACGCCATGCGCACCTGCTGATTTTGCCGTGCGATGTGCCGCATATCGACGCAGGGCTGATCCAGACGCTGCGTGAGACCGCGCAACGCAACCCGTTGCTGCCGGTGATGGTGCGCCATGGTGCGTTCTGGGAACCGTTGATCTGCATCGTTCCCACCGGCCTGCGCGATGCGGTGGACAGGGCCTGGCACGCCGGTGAGCGCAGCCCGCGCAAGCTCTTCCTACAGCTGGGCGGCGTGGGCCTGGAATGCCCGGCAGATGACCCGCGCCTGGCCAACCTTAATACGCCGGAGCTGTTACAGACGCCGTCGGGCGTGTCAGAATGAACCTCGCACCCGGAACTTTGTCGACGCTGCATGCGTCACAAGGTCAGCTATTAAAAAGTATTCTCTCGGAGACAGACTCATGACTCAACGGACCATCGCCGCTCTCATGCTTGCACTGGGCCTCGCCACCCTCGCCGGTTGCGCCTCGCCGACAGTGATCACCCTGAATGACGGTCGCGAAATCCAGGCCGTCGACACCCCTAAATTCGACAAGGACTCGGGCTTCTACGAGTTCGAACAGTTGGACGGCAAGCAGACCCGCATCAACAAAGACCAGGTTCGCACCGTCAAAGACCTGTAACTCTTAGCGTTTGCCATCAAGGCCCGCCTCGCGCGGGCCTTGTCGTTTCCGGGGGTTACCAGTCGAGGGTGATCCGGCTGCGGAAACTGCGTTCCTCCCCCGTGACCGGGTCAATAAAACGCACGCCCTGGGCCAGCAGTTTGAGGGGGTTGGCGTAATCGTCTACCGCGTCCTTGATCACGTCCGGGTAGAAGGGATCGTTGCAGATACTCGCGCCGAGGGCGCTCATGTGCACGCGCAGCTGGTGCTTCTTGCCGGTCACCGGGAATAGGCCGTAGCGCCACAGATCGCCGTTTTTCTCGCGCACCTCCACCGCCGTTTCGGTGTTGGGGACGCCATCACCTTCCTTCATGCGAAAGAACGGCTCGCCATCCACAAGTCGGCTTTTGTGCACCCTGGGAAAGGTCAGGTCCGGCAGGGCTGGGGCGATGGCTTCGTAGAATTTATCGATCTGGCGCGTGGGAAACAGTTGCTGGTAAGCCGAGCGGCTGGCCGGATTGGCCGAAAACAGCACCAGCCCCGCCGTGTGCCGGTCGATGCGGTGCAACGGCACCAGTGAGGGATTATCCAAGCGGCGAATCAGGCGGCGCAGCAGGGTTTGCTCGACGTATTCACCGGCCGGCGTCACGGGCAGGAAGTGCGGCTTGTCAGCGACCACCAGATGCTCATCGGCATACAGGATGGTTTCCTGCACCGGGATGACTTTCTCGTTAGGTACTTCGCGGAAGTAATAGATGCACAAGCCTTCCTTGTAGCCCAGGTCGACGGTGATCGGGGTGCCGTTGATATCCAGCACCCGGCCTCGCGCAATGCGGTCCAGCCAGTGTTCGCGGCTGATCGCCGGGAAGTGCTCGCACAGGCAGTCCAGCACTGTTACCCATGAACCGGGTGGCAGATACAAAGTGCTGGCTTGGTGCTGGGACGCGGAAAAAGCGGAGGTGGACATGAAATGCTCAAAGCCTGTGACAAAACCGGCGGGCATTATCCCGCATTGCGCGGGATTGAGCCTAGGGCGGATCTCAAGCCTTGGCCAACTCCGCCCGCAGGATCGGCGAAGCACTGGCGGCTTCGGTGAACTCCTTGAGCCAGCGCAGCACGTCCACTGCCTCCCAGCGGCCCGGATCGTACAACGCGTACAACAAGCCCTGGTAACCCACCACATCCAGCTGCTTGTGGTAGCCGGCGCGCTGGAACAGCGCCTCGATCTCGGCAAAACAGGTATTGAAATGCACTTTGTTAAAGGGCGTCTTGCCTTCCGTGACCAGCCCATCGAGGCGCAGCTCGTTCACCGCGTCGCGCACGACGTCGGCGGACATGCGATTGACGCTGCTTTTCAGTTGTTCGACATTCACCACGGGCGTTCCCTCAATTCAATCACTGTACAAACATACAGTAACTTAATATTTGGAAACCTGCCATCGCATAAACCTAACGAAGGAAGGCAACAACCTGTTGTGTGTCGAATGGCCAATCCAGTTCCGCCCCGGTGTCTACCCGGCGAAGCACCGGAATCCGCAGGCCGTAGGCTTCGGTCAGGTCGTCGGGGTCGGTGATGTCCACCAATTCCACCAGCAACCCGTGTTCGACGAGCGGCATGATTTCGGCTTCGGCAATCTCACACAGGTGACAACCCAGGGTGCCGAACAGCTGGCATTCAGGAAGCATGGCGAAGGGACCTGATCAGAAAACAGGCAGACATTCTAAGCCCGGTGACCGCCTGAAGCCCACTCTATAAACCCTGACCCAGGTCACCATGGCCTATAACTGTTTCAGCGATTCTCGCGGCTTTTTGCCTGCCCCCCTGCAACGGAGATGCGTGTGTTTGCCAACCTGTTGATTATCCTGGCCTCATCCCTGGTGGTGATTGCGCTGTTTCGTCGCCTGCAATTACCCCCCGTGCTGGGCTACCTGTGCGTCGGCCTGGCCGTGGGCCCCACCGCGCTGGACTGGGTGAATGACAGTGAAGAGCTACCCGACCTGGCCGAACTGGGCGTGGTGTTCCTGCTGTTTTCCCTGGGCCTGGAGTTTTCCCTGACCAGGATGCTCGCCCTGCGCCGAGTTGTATTTGGCCTGGGCAGCTTGCAGGTGTTGGGGTGCGGGGTGCTGTTGGGACTTTTGTTGATGATCCTGGGTGTGGCACCGGGTATCGCCCTGTTGTTGGGGGCAGGACTGGCACTGTCGTCCACAGCCATCGTCAGCAAGGAGCTGACCAGCCTCGGGGAGATCTTCAGCAGTCACGGCCAGAACGCGATTGGCGTGTTGCTGTTCCAGGATGTGGTCGCGGTGTTGCTGCTGACCTTGGTGCCCGTGTTTGCTGGCACTGGCGAGCAAGCCTGGTATTGGGCGCTGCCCCTGACCCTGGGCAAGACCGTGGTGCTGTTTGTCGGCCTGCTATTGGCCAGCCGCTGGTTGTTGCCGCGCCTGTTTCATGAAGTGGCCGCCTCCCATTCAGCGGAGCTGTTTGTGCTGCTGGCGTTGGTGATTGTGTTGCTGACCGCCTGGCTCACCCATCTGCTCGGGCTCTCCCCTGCGCTCGGGGCGTTCCTGGCCGGCATGCTGCTGGGCGAAAGCCATTACCGCCATCAGATCGAGGCGGATATTCGGCCGTTTCGCGACATCCTGCTGGGGCTGTTTTTCGTCAGCATCGGCATGCTGATCGATCTGCAATTGTTCGTCAGCCATAGTCTGCTGATCCTCGGGCTGACGCTTACGCTGATGCTGGTCAAAGGCTGTGTGGTCGCGGTGCTGGTCAAACTGCGCGGCAGCGACAGTGAAACCGCCTGGCGCAGCGGCCTGGCCCTGGCCCAAGGTGGCGAGTTCTGCTTTGCGTTGATGGCACAGATGCAGCAGAGCCGGCTGATCCCGGATGAGTTCAACGGTTTGCTGCTCGCGGCCACCTTTTGCTCGATGTTGCTCACGCCGCTGTTGTTGCGCGCCGCCCCCGCCATCGCCCTGCGCCTGCACCGCAAGCCCAACCAGCAGGTGCAGCTGGAAGCAATCACCGCGCTCAACGCCGAGCTGCGCGGGCACGCGGTGATCTGTGGCTATGGACGCGTCGGCCAGTCCATCGGGCGTTTTCTGCGCAACGAACAACAAACCTTCATCGCCCTGGATGACGACCCGGAACGGGTGCAGGAAGCCGCCACTGAAGACAGTAGCGTGCATTACGGCGATTGCCGGCGTGGCGCGTTGCTCAGCGCAGTCGGCCTGGAGCGTGCGCGATTGGTGGTGATTGCCGTGGACAACACCGACGTGGCGCTGGTGGTGCTCAAGGAAGCGCGTCGGATCAACGCCGACGTGCCAATCCTGGTGCGTACCCGCGACGACAGCCAGCTGGCAGAACTGAAAGCCGCAGGCGCCAGTGAAGTGGTGCCCGAGTTGCTGGAGTCGAGCCTGATGCTCGCCTCCCATGCCTTGATCCTGCTGGGCCTGCCGGACCAACAGGTTCAGGCGCGGGTCGATGAAGTGCGCCAGACCCGCTATCGCCTGCTACACGGTTTTTATCGGCCGGCAGACGAGCCGATCAATCCTGACTGACCGCGCCGATCTTGTGAATCGACAAGTCCGCGCCGTAATACTCCTGTTCCTGGCTCAAGCGCAGCCCGGTGACGCGCTTGATCACGCCATACACCAACAGGCCGCCCGCCAGCGCCACCAGCACGCCGAGGGCGGTGCCGATCAACTGGCTGATCAGGCTGACACCGCCCAGCCCGCCGAGCGCGGTCTGGCCGAAGATGCCGCAGGCGATGCCGCCCCACACGCCGCACAGACCGTGCAGGGGCCACACACCCAGTACATCGTCGATCTTCCAGCGATCCTGGGCCGCAATAAAGAACCACACAAACAAACCGCCGGCGACGACACCTGTGACCAGCGCGCCCACCGGGTGCATCAGGTCGGAGCCGGCGCAGATCGCCACCAACCCGGCCAACGGACCGTTATGCAGGAAGCCTGGGTCGTTGCGACCGATGATCAGGGCCGCCACCGTGCCGCCGACCATGGCCATCAGCGAGTTGACGGCGACCAAACCGCTGACGCCGTTCAGGGTTTGCGCGCTCATCACGTTGAAGCCGAACCAGCCCACGATCAGAATCCACGAGCCCAGCGCCAGGAACGGAATGCTCGACGGCGCAAACGCCACCAGGCGCCCTTCGCGGTAGCGCCCATTGCGCGGGCCCAGCAGCAACACCGCCGCCAGCGCCAGCCAGCCGCCCATGGCGTGCACCACCACGGAACCGGCGAAGTCATGGAAGCTGGCGCCAAAGGTCGCGAGCAACCAGGCTTGCAGGCCGAAATTGCCGTTCCACACCATGCCTTCGAAAAACGGGTAGATAAACGCCACGATCAACGCAGTCGCGCAGAGCTGTGGAGCAAACCTTGCACGCTCGGCAATGCCCCCGGAAATGATCGCCGGGATCGCCGCGGCAAAGGTCAGCAGGAAGAAAAACTTCACCAGGCCATAGCCGTGATCGGCACTGAGCACCGCCGCCGGTTGCATGAAGCTCACACCGTAGGAGATCCAATAGCCTATAAAGAAATAGGCCAGGGTGGAGATGGCGAAGTCGCTGAGGATCTTCGACAAGGCGTTGACCTGGTTCTTCTGGCGCACCGTACCGACTTCGAGGAACGCGAAGCCGGCGTGCATGGCCAGGACCATGACCGCGCCGATCAGGATAAACAGGGTATTGGAGCTGTGGACGAGCGTGTCCACTGCACTTTGCAAATTTTCCATGGAGGTTGGCAGGCCTGCAATAAAGGCAAAAAGCACCAAAGCGGTTCAAGCCAGGGTTGAGCGCACTAAATTGGCACCACCGGTCCCACCCCTCTTCAGAGGGCGTGAACCGCTTTAGCGCAGCGTTCAACACAACAAGCCGATGCCGACAGGGTTTTTCCGCGAATTTCAGTTATTTAGGGTAAGGTTTTTCAAGGCTTCCTGCCCGACCGCCCAGATTCAGCGCAAGCCCCGGGGCCTGCGCACCAAGGCAAAGCAAAAGCTGTACCACACAATTGCACTGAACCTTCACCGAAGCCGGTGACTCGAAACGTACAGATCAGCCAATCACGGAGATAACCATGGCCAGAAGAACTGCAAAGACTGCTCAAGAAATACTGATGGCGGATTTTCAAACCCTGGTCAGCGACACCGAAAAGTTGCTAGATGACACCAAGGTCCTCGCCGGCGACCAGGCTGACGAGCTGCGCAGCAAGATTCATGAAAGCCTGCTCAAGGCCCGCGAAACCCTGCAACTGACCGAAGACTCCCTGCGCGAACGCGGCCAGGCGGCGGTCACTGCGACCGAAGATTACGTGCAAGCCAACCCTTGGCAGTCGGTGGGCATTGCCGCCGGCGTGGGCTTTCTGATCGGCCTGCTGGCCACAAGGCGCTAACCATGTCTATCGGCGAAACGGGCTCGTCCACGGGCACTACCTCAAGACGTCTGGGCGCGGCCGTGCTGGGCTTGCTGCACAGCCACGTCGAATTGTTTGGCATCGAGTTGCAGGAACAGAAAGCCCGCACCGTCAGCCTGCTGCTGTTTGCAGGCCTGGCACTGGTGTTCGCGCTGCTGTTGCTGGTGGGGTTGTCGACCCTGGTGATGATCCTAGTGTGGGACACGGGCTACCGTCTGACGGGGATCATCTGTCTCTGCGTGTTCTACACGCTGGCCGCAGCCTTCTGCGGGGTGCGCTTGAAAGCGGCGGTATTCGATGAATCCACGCCCTTCCACGCCACCCTCGAAGAGCTGGCCAATGACCGGGAGCGCCTGCTGCCATGAGCATCACTGAAATCCCGCAAACCACCTCCCGCCGGGAAATGCGCAAGGCGTTGATCCGTCTGCGCATGGAAATGCACCGTCAGGAGATCCGCCACGAGTCCCAGCAACTAATGTTGCCCCTGAACAAGGTGCGCAATATGGGCAGCAACTGGCAGGACAGCCTGGGCATCAAGCACGCGCCGCTGTGGGGCGTGGCCGCGGTGACGCTGATGGGTTTCTTTACCGGCAAAGGTGCCAAGGGCGGCGGCATTGGCAGCTTGACGCGCCTGGTGCGCCTCGGTGCCGGCTTGATCCCGTTGATCAAACTGGCCATGCAGGGCTCTTCGCGTAAAAGTTGAGCCTGGCTGGCTGCATTCTTGCTAACAGAATCGGCCCGGCCCTCGTTTTCGAGGGCCGGGCCTTTTTTCGCCAATGTTTCTAAGGAGGCCCCGTGATCGACGGGCAACCGCTCGCCTGCTTCCAGCCGTTTATCGATACCGCCACCGGCCGCATTGCCGGCGTCGAAGCCCTGGGCCGCCTGCGCCAGGCTGACGGCCGCTTGCAGTCCGTGGGCCCGCTGTTCGCTGACCCGCGCACGCCGGGCGTGACCTTGCGCCGACTCGACCGGCAGATTCGCGACAACGCGCTGAGCCGCTTGCACGAAGCGCCCGAAGACTGGTTCCTGAGCCTGAACATCTCGCCACGCTGGATCAATCGCCTGCGACCGGGCCAGGCCCTGCCGAGCCTGAAACAGATCCACCACCATGGCGTCGACCCTCAGCGCATCGTGTTCGAGATCACCGAACTGGGTGGCGATATCCGACGCCTGGCCGACGTGGTGGCGCGCTATCGCGAAGCCGGTGCGCGCATTGCCATCGACGACTTTGGCGCCGGTTACTCCCAGCTCGACCGAGTGCTGGCGTTGCAACCGGATATCCTCAAGCTGGACATGCGCCTGTTCCAGGAGGCCGCCCGTGGTGGACCGAGCAGCGAAGTGGTGCGGGCCCTGGCGCAGATGGCCGAGAAGACCGGCTGCTGGATCATTGCCGAAGGCGTGGAAACCGAGGCGCAGTTGAGCTTCGCCCTGGAGTGCGGCTCGCGCTATGTGCAGGGCTATCTGTTTGCCCAGGCGCAGTTGGACTGGTTCGCCGCCGACGCCTTCGTGCCGCGTTTCGCCCAGTTGCGCACGGTGTACGTCCAGCAAAAGCTGGCAGAACGCGGCCGCGTCATGCAACTGCGCCAGCAGTTGGCCGAATTGATGAAGATCCTGCAAACCTGGGCCCAGGCCCAGGCACCGTTGAGCAAACTGCCGCAACTGCCGGCGTTTCCCTGGCTGCTGCGCTTCTACCAGTGCGACCGGCACGGCACCCAACTCACACCGAACTTTGAGTGGCGCCAGGATGCCTGGCAGTCCGACAGCCGTTACCTGGGCCACAACTGGTCATGGCGCCCGTACTTCTATCACCTGTTGGCCGAGGGCTGGGAGGAGCGGCGCCTGACACTGTCCTCGACCTACCGCGACGCCACCACCAATCAGTATTGCCTCACGGCCGGACAATTCTTCGATAACGGTCAGCGCTTGCTGTTAATCGATATCGACGCGGCCGGGCTGTAGATTTTCGCTTGCCCAGGCCGCGCTGAACCGGGAAGCTGGGAGGGTCATTCACCGCACGGAGAGTACCCGCCTTGGATTGGCCCACCCTGTTGACCCGCGAACGTCTTGGCAAACCGCTGCACAGCCCGGAAGAACTGGGGCGTAGCCCGTTTCACAAAGACCATGACCGTATTATCTTCTCCGGCGCATTTCGTCGCCTGGGCCGCAAGACCCAAGTGCACCCGGTCTCGAGCAACGACCATATTCACACGCGTCTGACCCATTCCCTGGAAGTGAGCTGCGTGGGTCGCTCCCTCGGCATGCGCGTCGGCGAAACCTTGCGCAGCGCCCTGCCCGACTGGTGCGACCCAAGCGACCTGGGCATGGTGGTGCAGTCGGCCTGCCTGGCCCATGACATCGGCAACCCACCGTTCGGGCACTCCGGCGAAGACGCCATCCGCCACTGGTTCCAACAAGCCGCAGGACGTGGCTGGCTGGACGACATGAGCAGCGCCGAGCGCAATGACTTCCTGAATTTCGAAGGCAACGCCCAAGGCTTTCGGGTGCTGACCCAGCTTGAGTACCACCAGTTCGACGGTGGCACCCGGCTGACCTACGCCACCCTGGGCACCTACCTGAAATACCCCTGGACTGCCCGCCACGCCGACTCCCTGGGCTACAAGAAACACAAGTTCGGCTGCTACCAGAGCGAACTGCCGATCCTCGAACAGATCGCCCACAGGCTCGGCCTGCCACAACTCGAAGAACAGCGCTGGGCCCGGCACCCGCTGGTGTACCTGATGGAGGCGGCGGATGACATTTGCTACGCCCTGATCGACCTGGAAGATGGCCTGGAAATGGAGTTGCTCGAATACGCCGAAGTCGAGTCGCTGCTGCTCAACCTGGTGGGCGATGACCTGCCCCAGACCTATCGCCAACTGGGCGCCCAGGACTCGCGCCGACGCAAGCTGGCGATCCTGCGCGGCAAGGCCATCGAGCATCTGACCAACGCAGCGGCACAGGCCTTCGTCGAGCAACAGGACGCCCTGCTCGCCGGCACCCTTCCCGGCGACTTGGTGGAACACATGCACGGCCCGGCCAAGCGTTGCGTGCTGGATGCCAAGGACATGGCGCGCAAGAAGATCTTCCAGGACAAGCGCAAGACCCTGCATGAGATCGGCGCCTACACCACCCTGGAAATTCTCTTGAATGCGTTCTGCGGTGCGGCACTGGAGCAGCATGGCGGGCGTACGCCGTCGTTCAAGAACCGGCGCATTCTCGATCTGCTGGGCAACAATGCGCCAAACCCTGAATGGCCGCTGCACGCGTCGTTCCTGCGCATGATTGACTTTATTGCGGGGATGACCGACAGCTATGCCACCGAGATGGCCCGGGAAATGACCGGACGTTCCAGCCCTCAGTAACGACCACGATCATGCCGCCTGTTTCTTGAAAGGAATCGACCTACGACGGGAACAGAGCGGCCTGATCGAATTCGCACAACCACTCGATGAATAATCACGCACGCTCCGGGCGACCCTGGCGAACTGGTCCTACGCGCCCTCCCTCGATGCTTGACTCAACGTGTGGCCCCAATGCCCAGTTACTCGCTCCGTATCCTGCTGGTGGAGGATCACCCGTTCCAACTCCTCGCCACCCAATGCCTGCTCAGAAGCTTCGGCTTCGCAAGACTGACGCCGGCCGAAAGCGCCGAGCAGGCGATCTGCTTGATGTCGCAGGCCGAGGTGCCTTTCGACATCATCTTGTGTGACCAATGCCTACCCGACTTACCGGGACTCGAACTGATTGAAATTGCCAGTCGCCGACGCTTTACCACGACCGCCATCCTGTTGAGCGGTTTACCGGTGGCGGAACTCGCCAGCCTGATAAGCCAAGCCATGGACCGTGGCCTGCCACTGCTTGGCTATCTATCGAAGCCGCTGAACAAGGATGAACTTGCACACTTGCTCTGCCCATTACTCAAGTTAAAAATGTAGGAATTAAACATCATGAGCCGACGAAAGACGACGGCACAGCATCAGTTAAATCCATGGCAGCAACCGTTAGCCTATTCACGTTCAAAGCATCGACGTAGCGCCTCACCAAGCCTCAGCAACTGGTAGGCTGCTACCTTTTTTAATGTAGGACTTTTCCTGTTTTATATCTACTCACCCCTCGACTCATGCTCCTCCCTCCTCTTCTGAGCTAATGTGCCCGCTTTATTTGCACTTGTACGGAATGTGATCATGAACTCAGTTTTTATTATCGATGACCACCCGGTTATACGGCTCGCCATCCGTATGTTGTTGGAACACGAGGGCTATAAAGTCGTGGGCGAAACCGATAACGGGTGCGACGCCATACAAATGGTACGCGAATGCCTGCCTGACCTGATTATCCTGGATATCAGCATTCCCAAGCTGGATGGCCTCGAAGTGCTCTGCCGCTTCAACGCCATGAACACCCCGATGAAAACCCTGATACTGACCGCCCAATCGCCCACCCTGTTCGCCACACGCTGCATGCGTTCGGGCGCGGATGGCTACGTGTGCAAGGAAGGCGACCTGAGCGAGTTGCTGAGCGCCATCCGTGCAGTGTTATCCGGTTACAACTACTTCCCCAGCCAGGCACTGAATACCAATGGTGTCGATAGCATCGAATCCCAGGAGCTTGAACTATTCAAGACCGTCAATGACCGGGAACTGATGGTATTGCAACTTTTTGCACAAGGACGAACCAACAAGGAAATTGCCAAGGGCATGTTTCTGAGTAACAAAACAGTAAGCACTTATAAAAAGAGGCTGATGCAGAAACTTCAAGCCAAGTCCTTGGTAGAACTTATCGAGATGGCAAAACGAAACGCGCTAGTGTGAGAAAGCGGATGCCCAGGCGTATAAAGGACTATCTGATTATATTGAGTGCCGGTTTGTGCTTCAGCACCGTGGTACTTGCGAACCCGCCAACGGGCCCGGAACATTTCGCCTTGTTGAGTCGTGCAGGCTCGGTTCAACTGGAAACCCACCTGAACAAGGCTCAACGCCAATGGCTGCAAAACAAGCGCGAGTTGGTGCTGGGTACTGCGGCGCCTGATTACCCACCTTTCGACCTCACGTCCAGCGGACGTGACTACGAGGGTCTCACCGCTGATTACGCCGGCCTGCTGGCCAAGGCGCTGGCCCTGCCGGTGAAAGTATTGCGCTACCCCTCTCGCGAGGCCGCGATCCGCGCGCTTGAAACGGGGGCTATCGATTTGCTGGGATCCTCCAACGGTTTTGAGGCGGCCAACCCAAACCTCACGCTGTCAGAGCCCTATGCGGTGGACCAGCCGGTCCTCGTCACCCGCGAAGGAGAGACCCGCAGCCTGACCAATGGCCTGGCCGGCATGCGCCTGGCGCTGGTCTACCACTACCTGCCCTTGCGCGAGGTGGAAAAACTGTACCCCAAGGCGACCCTGCGCGCTTATCCCTCTTATCAAAACGCCTTGAATGCGGTGGCGTTCGACCAGGCGGATGTATTCCTCGGCGATACCATTTCCACTCATTACATGATCAACAAGGGCTACCTGAAGAACATCCGCATGGCCAACTTCGGCAAACACGAAGCCTACGGGTTCAGCTTCGCCATGCCCCACCACCAGCAGACGCTCTTGAGCATTGTCGACGCCGTACTGACGGCCGTGCCCACCAATGAACGGGAAGCGATCGCCAAACGCTGGAGCGCCGGCAGCGATATCTTGCTGACCGACCAGAAACTGCAACTGACACAACGCGAAGAGCGCTGGCTACAGGAGCATCCGGTGGTCAAGGTGATCGTGAACGAGACCTTTGCCCCCCTGTCGTTCTTCGACGCCGATGGTAACTTCCGCGGCATTACCGCCGATCTGCTGGAACTGGTTCGCCTGCGCACAGGGCTGCGTTTTGATATTCAACGTGAGCGTGTCGTTCAGTCAATGATCGAACAGGTCGACACAGGGAAGGCCGACATCATTGGCGCCATCGTTCCCAGCACGGAACGGGAAGCCCGGTTGAACTTCAGCCGCCCCTACCTGGAAAACTCCTACGTGATGTTGACACGCAAGGAAAACCAGGCGGCGACCAGCCTGGAGGAAATGGAAGGCAAACGCGTGGCTGTCACTGAAGGCAGCCCAATTGCAACGTTCCTGCGCGAGCACTTCCCAACCATTCAAGTGGTCGAAACAGGCGACAATTTCAAAGCTGCCGAGTTTCTGGTGCAAGGACAGGTCGACGGTGCCGTGAACAGCTTGGTCATCGCCAACTATTACCTCTCGTCCTCCATGTTTCAGGACAAGGTCCAGATCAGTTTCAGTATTGGCACCACGCCGGCTAAATTTTCGCTGGCCACCTCACGTAACGCCACCGAACTCAGCTCGATTCTCGACAAGGCCATGCTGAGCATCGCGCCGGATGAGCTGGGGGTCATCAATAGTCGCTGGCGCGGTTACACCGCCGCCTCCGACAGCTATTGGCGCAACTATCACCAACTGATCGCGCGCATCATCATCGGCACCGGGCTTTTGCTGCTGATCTCCCTGAGCTGGAACGCCTACATGCGCCGTCAGATCAAGCATCGAAAAATGGCCGAGCGCGCCCTCAATGATCAGTTCGAGTTCATGCGGGCCTTGGTCAACGAAACCCCGCACCCCATCTACGTACGTGACCGTAAAGGCTTGCTGCAGACCTGCAACGACAGCTACTTGCAGGTGTTCAACGTCAAGCGCGAAGACGTGATAGGCAAAAGCGCCATCCAGATGAGCGCCGCCCTTGAAACCGATGCGGCGCAATACCATGCCGACTACCAGCGCGTGATGGCCGAAGGTAACCCGCTGATCCTGGACCGCACGCTGCATATCCAAGGGAAGAAGCTGACGATCTACCACTGGATCCTGCCCTACCGTGACTCGACTGGAGAGGTGCAAGGCATTATTGGCGGCTGGATCGACATCAGCGAACGACGCCAGCTGTTCGATGAAATCCGCGCAGCCAAAGAACGCGCCGACGAGGCCAACCGGGCCAAGAGCACGTTCCTCGCCACCATGAGCCATGAAATCCGCACGCCGATGAACGCGGTGATCGGCATGCTCGAACTCACCCTCAAGCGCGCCGACCAGGGTCATCTCGATCGCCCGGCCATCGAAGTGGCGTACAACTCGGCCAGGGACCTGCTCGAACTGATCGGCGATATCCTCGACATCGCACGCATCGAATCCGGCCGCCTGAGCCTCGCACCGGAGCGTGTCAACCTGCGGGAGGTGATCGAGTCGGTGGTGCGCGTGTTCGACGGCCTGGCACGCCAGAAAACCCTCAGCCTGTCGCTTGAGTTCAACCCCAACCTGGATGACACCGAAGTCTTGATCGACCCGCTGCGCTTCAAGCAGGTGCTGTCGAACCTGGTCAGTAATGCGATCAAGTTCACCGAGCGTGGCCAGGTGAAAGTCAAGGTCGAGGTGTTGCCCACCGAACTGGCGCAGCAGGTCGAGATGAAACTGGTGGTCGAGGACACCGGCATAGGGATCAGTCGGGATGATCAGTTGCGCCTGTTCGAGCCCTTTGCCCAGGCCGACAATTCCGGGCAGCTTGCCAGGAGCGGCGCTGGCCTTGGGTTGGTGATCTGCCGCAGCCTGTGCGCGATGATGGGTGGACAATTGAGCCTGAGCAGCGTGCCGATGGTGGGTACCCAGGTGCATATCAGCCTGAACATGACCCGTCTTCAGCCGGAACAGCCGGTGCTTGAATACAAGCCTGAGGCACCTGCAAGCGCGCCAGTGCTGAACGTGCTGGTCGTGGACGACCATCCCGCAAACCGCTTGCTGATGTGCCAGCAACTGGGCTACCTGGGGCATCAGTTCAGCGCCGCCCAGAATGGCGCCGCCGGTTTCCAGGCCTGGCGCCAGGAGCGTTTCGACTTGGTGATCGCCGACTGCAACATGCCCATCATGAATGGCTATGAGCTGAGTCGCTCGATCCGCGAATACGAACAGCGCGAACAGCTGGCGCCCTGCGTGGTGCTGGGGTTTACCGCCAATGCCCAGCCCGAAGAGAAGCAACGTTGTGCCGACGCGGGCATGAACGACTGCCTGTTCAAACCGATCAGCCTCACGGCACTGGAACGGCAACTGGCAAAGATCGCCCCGCAAACCACTGACCTGCACCTGGACCTCGGCAACTTCGAGGCCCTTACCGGTGGCGATCCACAGTTGAGCTGGCGTTTGCTGGAAGAACTGCTGAGCAGCAGTCGGCATGATCGCCAGGAACTGGCGGCGCTGATCAGTGCACACGCCCCGCTCCAGGAGATCACCGAGCAGGCCCACAAAATCAAGGGCGCTGCACGCATTGTTCAGGCAACCCCACTGGCTGGGCAGTGTGAAACCCTTGAACAGGCGTGCGCCCGTGAGGATGACTGGGCGGTGATCGAAGCCGGGGCAAAAGCCCTGGAAAAACTCATGCTGGAACTGGAGAGGTTGCTGCAAGGGCAGCTTCACGGCCTGGAGGGACAGTAAGGGGCGCAGGCCGCCCCTCCCGTGATCAGCAGTCGGTCAAGCGCAGGAAGATCGCCGCCAGCTGTTCGATACCCGCCTGGTCCTGGACGGTGAAACGCGCCAACGACGGGCTGTCGAGGTCAAGGACGCCAATCAGTTGGCCGTCCTTGACCAACGGCACCACCAGCTCGCTGTTGGACGCGCTGTCACAGGCGATATGCCCTGGAAACGCATGCACATCCTCCACGCGCTGGGTCTGCCGCGAGGCGGCCGCTGCACCGCACACGCCACGGCCAAACGGAATGCGCACGCAGGCGATCTGGCCCTGGAACGGGCCGAGCACCAGCTCTTCGTTACGGTTGAGGTAGAAGCCAGCCCAGTTCAAGTCGTCCAACTGGTTGAACAGGAACGCGGAAAACTGCGCACTGTTGGCAATGAAATCCCGCTCATCGGCCAGCAGCGACTCCAGTTGCGCACAGAGCATGGCGTAGCCATCAAGGCCAGTGCCAGCGCTTTGTAGATCGATCATGGTTGCAGCTCCAGCAATTTGAGGCCTACCCAGTAACGGGCGAATTGATACGCGCAACGACCGTTGCGGTTGCCGCGACCGGTGGCCCAGCGCACAGCCAGGATGTCGAGGGCTTCATCGCGTTGCCACTGCAAACCGGCCTTGCTGGCCAGCTCGCCGATCCAGTGCTCCACCACATCCAGGAAATGTTCTTGTGTGAAGGGGTAGAACGACAACCACAAGCCGAATCGGTCGGACAGGGCAATCTTGTCTTCCACTGCTTCGCTCGGGTGCAACTCGCCGTCCACGCGTTTCCAGTTGTCGTTGTCGCTCTGGTTTTCCGGCACCAGATGACGGCGGTTGGAGGTGGCGTACAGCAGCACGTTTTCCGGGGCCTGCTCCAAGGAGCCGTCGAGCACACTCTTAAGCACGCGGTAATCGCTTTCACCGGCCTCGAACGACAGGTCGTCACAGAACAGGATAAACCGCTGCGGCAGCTTGACCAGTTGTTCAACCACGCGTGGCAGGTCGGCCAAATGGTCGCGTTCGATTTCGATCAGGCGCAAGCCAGCCTTGGCATGCTGGGCCAGCAAGGCACGCACCATGGAGGATTTGCCGGTGCCACGCGAACCCCACAGCAGTGCATGGTTGGCAGGCAGGCCGTCGATGAATTGCTGGGTATTGCGCGCCAGTGTTTCACGTTGCTTGTCCACACCGATCAGGTCGGACAGGCGCATCTCCAGGCTTACATCCAACGGCAACAGGAAACCCGTGCGGCCTTCACGCTGCCAGCGGGCAGCCAGGCAGTGGTTCCAATCGATGGTTTGGCGGGGCGCGGGTAACAAGGGTTCCAGGCGGGCGAGCACTGCATCGGCCCTTTCAAGAAACGCATTCAATCGAGCATCCACGATTATTCCTCTGGCAAGTTCTTGCAAAAGATGGCGTATTGGCAACCCTGCGGCAGACCGCACGAGGCTGCGTAAAAAAACGATTCATGCCGGGTAAGCCAGAGCCTGTGGATGTTCAGCTATGCTTGCCGGGCGAAGGGAAACGTGAAGTGGTTCAACACTCGATGGATATCAAGTTCGCCCACCGCTTGTCTTATAAACAAGCCAGATTGACTGTGCTGGTCGGTTTCGTCTTGGGAACCTTGCTCAGCCTGATCCAAATCGGCATTGATTATGCCAGCGAAGACGCATCCATCAACCGTGAAATTCGCTCGCTGATCGAAATCAGCCACAACCCCGCCTCACGCATCGCCTACAACATCGACGCCGAACTGGCCCAGGAACTGGCCCTGGGCCTGCTGCACTCCCCCGCCATCATTCATGCCCAGTTGATCGACAACAACGGCGTGGTGCTGGCCGATGTCGACCGCCCACGTAAGGAGAGCACCTACCGACCTGTCAGCGATTTCCTGTTCGGCGCCAACCGTCAGTTCGAAGACCGGCTGTTCCTTAATCACATGCCCAACGAGTCCCTCGGGGTGCTGCGCCTGGACGTCGACACCTATGCCTTTGGCAGCCGTTTCCTGCGCCGTGCCGAGATCACCCTGCTCAACGGTTTTGTCCGCAGCCTGTTGCTGACCGGCATCCTGTTGGGCTTGTTCTACGTGATGCTGACCCAGCCGCTGGTGCGCATCATCCGCGAGCTGAGCAACCGCCGGCAGGCACGCCTGGATTGCCCGCCCGGCCACGAGCACGATGAGATCGGCGTGCTGGTGAACGTGGCCAACCAGCAGTTCGAAAACATGGAGACGGAGATCCAGCAACGCCGCCACGCCGAAGATCGGTTGACCGAATACTTGGGACAACTGGAAGACATCGTGTCCGCCCGCACCCTGGAGCTCAAGGCCAGCAACCAGCGGTTGAGCCAATCCAACGATGAGTTGGAAGCGGCAAAGATGCACGCGCTGGGCATGGCCCAGGCACGGGCGGCATTCCTCGCCAACATGAGCCACGAAATCCGCACACCGCTCAACGGCCTGCTGGGGATGATCGCGCTGTCACTCGACAGCCCGCTCAACGCCGAACAGCGCCAGCAACTGTCCATCGCCCATGACTCAGGCAAAGTGCTGGTGGAGTTGCTCAACGATATCCTCGACCTGTCCAAGTTCGACGCTGGCCAGTTGGAGTTGGAGCGCATCCCGTTCGACCTGGGTTCGTTGGTGGAAGACACTGCCAACCTGTTGTCACAGAACGCCGCGCCCAGCGTCGAACTGACGTGCCTGATCGACCCGCAGTTTCCGGCGCAGGTCCTGGGCGACCCGACCCGCGTGCGGCAGATCGTCAGCAACCTGCTGTCCAACGCCCTGAAATTCACGCGCTTCGGACGGGTGGATGTTCGCCTCAGCGCGCGGGAGGGCCAGGTACGCATCGAGGTCTGCGATACCGGCATCGGCATTGCGCAGGAAGCCCAGGTGAAGATCTTCCAGCCCTTCACCCAGGCGGGTGCCGGCATCACTCGCCAGTTCGGCGGCACCGGCCTGGGCCTGGCGCTGACGCACAACCTGTGTGAAGCGATGAAAGGCCGACTGAGCATCAGTTCGGAAGTGGGCTTCGGTAGCCAGTTTTGCGCCGACCTGCCGCTGCCAACCCATTTGCCCGCCGCCCAGCCACTGCCGCTCAAGGGTGAGGTCACCGTCATTACCCATGCCGGCAGCGGCCTCACTGAACTGCTGACCACCCTGCTGCCTCACTGGGGCCTGACACCTCGCTGCTACTCGCAAGATGATGACTTGAGCGGGCAAACCCCGGACCTGCTGATCACCGACTGCCCCGAGTGCCTGTTTCGCCTGCGCCCCACCCTCAACGCGCCGATCCTGCTGGTGACCGCCTATGGCAATTTCATGCCCAGCGAAGAAGTTGCGGCACTCGCACCGCTGCAACAACAGGCGCGCCCACTGAGCCGCAATGCGCTGTATCAGATCCTGCAACGTAACTTGCGCAGCGACGCACAACTGATCCTCGACCCGATCCAGATGGAGGCTGCCCCCTTGGCACACCGCGCGCGCATCCTGTTGGTGGAGGACAACCCGGTCAACCAACTGGTGGCCAAAGGCATGCTCAGCAAACTGGGGTGTGAAGTGATCGTCGCAGCCCATGGTGGCGAGGCGCTCAAATTCCTTGAGGAACAACGCTTCGACCTGGTGTTGATGGACTGCAATATGCCGGTGATGGACGGCTATGAGGCCAGTCGGCAGATCCGTCGCAGCGGACGCTGGCCAGACCTGCCGATCGTTGCCTTGACCGCCAACGCGCTGTCCGAAGAGCGCGAGCGTTGCCGGGCTGCGGGCATGAATGACTACCTGGCCAAGCCGTTCCGGCGTGAGGAACTCAGTGGCTTGCTGGAGCTGTGGGTGCCGAAGACGACAAGTCTCTGATCTGTCTAAGCAACTGGTCCAAGCCCTCGCGCAGCGCGTCAGCCTGGTTCAGGTCGATACCGCTGTCGCACAGCAGCCGCGTCTTGAGGCCATGAGTCTGGTCACGCAGCTGCACACCGGTTTCGCTCAGGCTCAAGTGCACTTCCCGCTCATCCTTGGCGCTGCGCTGGCGCCTGACCAGACTGAGTTGCTCAAGGCGCTTGAGCAGCGGCGTCAGCGTGCCGGAATCCAGCATCAAGCGCTCACCCAACGCCTTGACCGTGGGTTGCAGCGGCGTTGCGACGTGCCACTCCCACAACACCAACATCACCAGGTATTGCGGGTAGGTCAGGCCCAACTGATCAAGCATGGGCTTGTACGCGCGGGTCACCGCCCTGGAGGCGGCGTAGAGCTTGAAACACAGTTGATGGTCGAGCGCCAGGGAGACGGTCATTTGAGCAGGGCTTCGATCTCTTGGGTCAGGTCCTGCGGCTTGGTGGTCGGCGCAAAGCGCTTGACTACCTGGCCATCGCGGCCGATGAGGAACTTGGTGAAGTTCCACTTGATGCCCTTGGAACCGAGCAAACCCGGCGCCTGTTGTTTCAGTTGCACGAACAATGGGTGGGCGTCGCTGCCATTTACGTCGATCTTCTTGAACAGTGGGAAGCTGACACCGAAGTTCAGCTCGCAGAATTCGGAAATCGCGCCTTCGTTACCCGGTTCCTGCTTGCCGAACTGATTGCAGGGGAAACCCAACACCACCAACCCTTGATCCTTGTATTGCTGCCAAAGCTGCTCCAGGCCCTTGTATTGCGGGGTGAAACCGCACTTGCTGGCGGTATTGACCACCAGGATGGCCTTGCCGGCGAAATCGGCCAAAGTCTTTTGCTCCCCCTTGATGGTGGTGCAAGGGATGCTCAGCAGGTTGTTGCTCATGGCAATGCCTCAGTCTGGTGGAAAGAAGGATAAACATAGTAGGCAATTAAATTGTGTGCAATTGAATTGACCGGAATGATAGCCCGCTATAGGGCGCTCCCGCGTTATCCGCAGGAGCGCTGGCAGACCTAGCGCGGCACCAGGTCCAGGCACACCGAGTTGATGCAGTAACGCAGGCCGGTCGGCGGCGGGCCGTCCGGGAACACGTGCCCCAGGTGGGCATCGCATTTGGCGCAGGTGACTTCGGTGCGGATCATGCCGTGGCTGACGTCACGGATCTCGATCATCGCGCTGTCGGCAATCGGCGCGTAGAAGCTGGGCCAGCCGCAGCCGGAGTCGAACTTGGTGGTGGAGTCGAACAGCGGCTCGTTGCAGCAAATGCAGTGGTACACACCGTCCGTCTTGGTGGCGTTGTACTTGCCGCTGAAAGGTCGCTCGGTGCCCTTGAGACGGCACACGTTGTATTGCTCCGGATCGAGCATCGCCTTCCATTCTTCAACGGTTTTCTGCAACTTTTCCATCGGTACACCTCGGCAACTGAAAAAGCCTGATCTGTGTCTTTTCCATGGATCAGGCGGCACGTATGATTGCGCCTCTTCAAAACGCCAGTCTGGCACCCGCGCTACCGGCATTCAAACGTATTTATGGGTGCGGGCCCCGCAGGATTCGCAGTACGGTAGTGTCCCCACCGTCTGGATCGTTCATTTTCAGGATCACATCGCCATGCAGGTCAGCAAATCGAACAAGCTCGCCAACGTCTGCTACGACATTCGCGGCCCAGTGCTCAAGCACGCCAAACGCCTGGAAGAGGAAGGCCATCGCATCCTCAAGCTGAACATCGGCAACCCTGCGCCCTTTGGTTTCGAAGCGCCGGACGAAATCCTCCAGGACGTGATCCGCAACCTGCCCACCGCCCAAGGCTACAGCGACTCAAAAGGCCTGTTCAGCGCACGTAAGGCGGTAATGCAGTACTACCAGCAAAAGCAGGTCGAAGGTGTCGGCATCGAAGACATCTACCTGGGCAACGGCGTGTCCGAGCTGATCGTGATGTCCATGCAGGCCCTGCTCAACAATGGCGACGAAGTGCTGGTACCGGCGCCGGACTACCCATTGTGGACCGCCGCCGTGACCCTGGCGGGCGGCCATCCGGTGCACTACCTGTGTGACGAAGGCGCCGACTGGTTCCCGGACCTGGCCGACATCAAGGCCAAGATCACCCCGAACACCAAGGCCCTGGTGATCATCAACCCGAACAACCCGACCGGCGCGGTGTATTCCAAGGAAGTGTTGCTGGGCATGCTCGAACTGGCACGCCAGCACAACCTGGTGGTGTTCTCCGACGAGATCTACGACAAGATCCTCTACGACGACGCCGTGCACGTGTGCACCGCCTCCCTGGCACCGGACCTGCTGTGCCTGACCTTCAACGGCCTGTCCAAGTCCTACCGCGTGGCCGGCTTCCGCTCCGGCTGGATCGCCATCTCCGGCCCCAAGCACAACGCCCAGAGCTACATCGAAGGCATCGACATGCTGGCCAACATGCGCCTGTGTGCCAACGTGCCGAGCCAACACGCCATCCAGACCGCCCTGGGCGGCTACCAGAGCATCAATGACCTGGTCTTGCCCCAAGGCCGCCTGCTGGAGCAACGCAACCGCACCTGGGAACTGCTCAACGCGATCCCGGGCGTGAGCTGCGTGAAACCCATGGGCGCGCTGTACGCCTTCCCGCGGATCGACCCGAAGGTATGTCCTATCTTCAACGACGAGAAGTTCGTGCTCGACCTGCTGCTGTCAGAAAAGCTGCTGGTCGTCCAAGGCACCGCGTTCAACTGGCCGTGGCCGGATCACTTCCGCGTGGTGACATTGCCGCGTGTGGATGACTTGGAGATGGCCATTGGTCGCATCGGCAACTTCCTCAAGTCCTATCGCCAGTAACGCCAACGACGCTGTACGGCCGACAATCGGTCGTACAGCGAGTATCTGGCAACACTTCTCTGGCTCTCACTCGCTTCAGCACTGCGTCAACCTCTAAAAACCACCGCCCCCCTGTAATTGCAGGGCGGCAGGCCAACGGTGAATCGATCTAGCGGCCTTTTCCCTATCGGAAATTCCCTTCAAGGCTCTACATTCTGGCTGTAGGACACAGTTTGAAATAGTCGCTCGGTTGAATCACCCCATGCCGCACCTTATATACCCCGCAGTACGCGACATATTAAGCATGAGGAGAACTCTACAACCATGATGCGCATCCTGCTGTTCTTGGCCACTAACCTTGCGGTCGTGCTGATTGCCAGCATCACCTTGAGCCTTTTCGGCTTCAATGGGTTCATGGCGGCCAACGGGGTTGACCTGAACCTCAATCAGCTGCTGGTTTTCTGTGCGGTCTTTGGTTTTGCCGGCTCGCTGTTTTCGCTGTTCATCTCCAAGTGGATGGCGAAGATGAGCACCAGCACCCAAGTGATCACCCAGCCACGTACCCGGCATGAGCAATGGTTGCTGCAGACCGTCGAGCAGTTGTCCCGCGAAGCCGGTATCAAGATGCCCGAGGTCGGGATCTTCCCGGCCTATGAAGCCAACGCCTTTGCCACCGGCTGGAACAAGAACGACGCACTCGTTGCCGTCAGCCAGGGCATGCTGGAACGCTTCTCGTACGATGAAGTGAAGGCCGTGCTGGCCCACGAGATCGGCCACGTAGCCAACGGCGACATGGTCACCCTGGCATTGGTCCAAGGGGTGGTGAACACCTTCGTGATGTTCTTCGCGCGGATCATCGGCAACTTTGTCGACAAGGTGATCTTCAAGAACGAAGGCGGCCGCGGCATTGCCTACTTCGTCGCGACGATCTTCGCCGAGTTGGTGCTGGGCTTCCTGGCCAGTGCGATCACCATGTGGTTCTCGCGTAAACGGGAATTCCGCGCAGACGAAGCCGGTGCCCGCCTGGCCGGCACCGGGGCGATGATCGCAGCTCTGCAACACCTGCGCTCCGAACAAGGCCTGCCGGTGCATATGCCGGACAGCCTGACCGCCTTCGGCATCAACGGCGGTATCAAGCAGGGCATGGCTCGCCTGTTCATGAGCCACCCGCCGCTGGAAGAGCGTATCGACGCACTGCGTCGCATGGGCTGATAATCCGCAACGCAAAAAAAGGGGCGATTGAATCGCCCCTTTTTTGTGGCCGCGATCTACGCCCTGGTTAGCCGGTAGACCCGCTCATCAAGCTGCGTGACACCCTCCTGCACAAACTTCCAGCTCTCCTGCAGAACGTCTTGCTCTTGCAGCACTCTCAGGGTCCAGTCCGACCCGAACAGCACCTTCACCTCCTCATCCGTCACCGCAAAAGGCGGCCCGGCTTTTTGCGTCTGGTCGTAATCGAGTGTGATCAGCAGCCCCTGGCAACCCGACGGCAGCAAGCGGCTCAGCTGCTCGGCGTACTGCGCACGCATCAGCGGTGGCAAGGCAATCAGGGCCGCGCGGTCATATAATGCGGCGCACCCGATCAGGGCTTCGGCGTCCAGGGCAAAAAAGTCGCCGCACCATACTTCGATCAGGTCGGCCTGGTACACCGTAAAGGCATTGCGCCGAGTGATGCGTGGCACAAGGTTCTGCTCACTGAAAAACGCCTCGACGGCCTGTTCCGACAGCTCCACACCCATCACCCGCAACCCATGGCTGGCCAGCCACATCAAGTCCAGGCTCTTGCCGCACAGCGGCACCAATACCTTGGAGCCTTCGGCGAGCGCCAGCTGCGGCCAATGTCGTTGCAGGTAAGGGTTGACCTCGGGCAAATGAAAGCCGATCTGATTGCGCGCCCAGCGCTCCTGCCAAAATGTAGGCTCCATAGATCCTCCCAGTAATTCGATCAAATGGTGCTAAAACTTATATTAGATTTAGATCAATGATCTGATTGAAGATGGGCCCATGTTAACGCTCAGGACCCCACTTATGTTCCCCAGCCTGTTTATCTCCCACGGTTCGCCCATGCTTGCCCTGCAACCCGGTGCCAGTGGCCCGGCCCTTCAGCGTCTCGCTGCCGAGCTGCCCCGCCCGAAGGCCATCGTGGTGGTGTCGGCGCACTGGGAAAGTCATGAACTGCTCGTCAGCGGCAATGCGGCGCCCGAAACCTGGCATGATTTCGGCGGTTTCCCCCGCGAACTGTTTGCCGTGCAGTACCCGGCACCGGGCAACCCGCAACTGGCCGGGGAAATTGTCGAGCTGCTGAAGGCCGACGGCCTGAATGCGCGCACCGACGACCGCCGCCCATTCGACCATGGCACCTGGGTGCCCCTGTCGTTGATGTACCCGGAGGCCGATATCCCGGTGGTGCAGGTGTCGCTGCCCAGTGGCATGGGCCCTGCCCTGCAGACCCGGGTTGGGCATGCGCTGGCCAGCCTACGCGAGCAGGGCGTACTTCTGATCGGCTCGGGCAGCATCACCCACAACCTGGGCGAGTTGGACTGGCACGCAGGGCCTGAGAGCATCGAACCCTGGGCGCGAGACTTCCGGGACTGGGTGGTCGACAAGCTGGCCGCCGGCGATGAAGAGGCGCTGCACGACTATCGCCGCCAGGCGCCGAATGCCGTGCGCAGCCATCCTAGTGATGAGCACCTGCTGCCGCTGTACTTTGCGCGTGGTGCGGGAGGTGATTTCAGCATCACGCATCAAGGCTTCACCATGGGCGCTCTCGGCATGGACATCTATCGGTTCGGCTGACTGAGATCCAAATGTGGGAGCGGGCTTGCCCGCTCCCACATTTGACTGGGGGTTGATCCTAAATCGAGCAGGCAAAAAAAATCCCCGAACCAGTCGGGGATTTTTTATGTGCGATCAATCAGCCTAGGGGCGGATCAATCTTCGCGGTAGCGACGCAGCTTCAACTGCTTACCGGCAACGCGAGTGTCTTTCAGCTTGGCCAGCAGTTTTTCCAGGCCGTCTTCCGGCAGTTCCACCAGGGAGAAGCTGTCACGGACCTGAATGCGACCGATGGCTTCACGTGCCAGGCCACCCTCGTTGAGGATAGCGCCCAGCAGGTTCTTGGCAGCGATACCGTCACGCGCGCCCAGCGCGGTACGGCAACGAGCACGGCCTTCAGCCAATGGCACCGGAGCGCGACGCTCACGATCACCACGGTCTGGACGGTCGCCAGTACGCTCTGGACGATCACCGCGTGGCGCGTTGTTCGGAACCAGTGGGCGTTCTTTCTCGATGGCTGCCAGGGTCAGGGCTTGACCGTTGGTGGCTTTACGCAGCAGGGCCGCAGCCAGGGCACGCGGGGTGCAACCGATATCGGCGGTCAGGCGGTCCAACAGGTCGCCGTGGGTCGATTCAGCGTCAGCCACCAGCGGCGACAGGCTGTTGGTCAGTTTCTTGATGCGGGCATCCAGAACGGCCTGGGCATCCGGCAGGCGGACTTCGGCAACTTTTTGACCAGTAACACGTTCGATCACTTGCAGCATGCGGCGCTCACGTGGAGTCACCAGCAGCAGTGCACGACCTTCGCGACCGGCACGGCCGGTACGGCCGATACGGTGAACGTAGGACTCTGGGTCGTACGGCATGTCAACGTTGAACACGTGGGTGATACGTGGAACGTCGAGGCCACGAGCAGCTACGTCGGTCGCCACAACGATGTCCAGGCGGCCATCCTTGAGGGAGTCGATCACGCGCTCACGTTGGTTCTGGGCGATGTCACCGTTCAGCGCAGCGGCTTTGTAGCCTTTGGCTTCCAGGGCACTGGCCAGGTCCAGGGTGGCTTGCTTGGTGCGCACGAACATGATCAGCGCGTCGAAGTCTTCGACTTCCAGCAGGCTCAATACAGCCGAGGTCTTCTGGTCAGCGTGAACCAACAGGTGAGCCTGCTCGATCGCGGTAACGGTCTGAGTCTTGGTCTGGATCTTGACGTGCTCTGGGTCACGCAGGTGACGCTCGGCAATGGCACGGATCGACTGTGGCAGGGTGGCCGAGAACAGTACGGTCTGACGGGTCGGTGGCAGTGCCTTGAAGATGACTTCCAGGTCATCCATGAAGCCCAGCTTCAACATTTCGTCAGCTTCGTCCAGAACCAGGTGGTTCACGGTCGACAGTACTTTTTCGTCACGACGCAGGTGGTCGCACAGACGACCCGGAGTGGCGACAACGATCTGTGCGCCATTACGGATTGCTTTCAGTTGTGGGCCCATAGGCGCGCCGCCGTAAACGGCCACAACGGTAACGCCTGGCATTTGCTTGGCGTAGGTTTCGAAAGCGGTTGCTACTTGCAGCGCCAACTCACGGGTTGGCGCCAGGATCAGGGCTTGCGGTTCGCGCTTGGCAGGATCGATGCAGTGCAGGATAGGCAGGGCGAACGCGGCGGTTTTACCGGTACCGGTTTGCGCCTGGCCAATCATGTCCTTGCCGGCCATGATGATCGGGATCGATTGCTGCTGAATCGCCGAAGGTTCTTCGTAGCCGGTCGCGATGACGGCAGCGAGAATGTTCGGGTTAAGATTAAAAGCGGCGAAGCCGCCGGTTTCCTGGGTCATGGGTCTGCCTCTAAGTGCATCCGCAAAGACCCATGCTCCAAAGCTGCGCATGCCGTGTTGAGACTCAAGAGTCGCCCTGGCTGCTTTGTCGGCGGGGATTTGCGAAAACGAATGAATGAAAAAGATTCGTCAAGGGAGAGTCCGCTGTGCGGACGTGCAGCCGAAGCTGACTTCGGGGAATTGCGCTACCTAAACGCGGCCCGGTTAAAGGCCGGCGCGCACTATACCGGAAATAGCTGAAAAAGGGAGCTTTTTTTATCGGAAAGCACCGATAAACCGCGCTGTGTCACAGTCTTTGCAGATAACACCGGCAAGGTCTATTTTTCTAAGGCCCGGCCCTGTTGGTCATAACGCTTAAACGGTTCACCTGACCTTTCGAACCCTTTGGTCCGAAACCCTTCCCCGCGCCCGAGGGCACACCCGATGAATCAAGCCAGCAGCAGCCGCGTCAGCCGTGAACTCCAGGGCCATGTCTTGCTTTTAGGACTGGATCGGGTGGCCAAGCGCAACGCCTTCGACCTGGACCTGCTCAATGAACTGAGCCTGGCGTATGGCGAATTTGATCGAAATACCGACGCGCGGGTCGCCGTGGTGTTTGCCCATGGCGATCACTTCACCGCCGGGCTGGACCTGGCCAACGTCAGCAGCGTGATGGCCGGCGGCTGGCAGCCGCCTCTGGGCGGTTGTGATCCCTGGGGCGTATTTGCCGGCCCACGCGTGAGCAAACCGGTGATCGTTGCGGCCCAGGGTTACTGCCTGACCATCGGGATAGAGCTGATGCTGGCTGCCGATATCAATCTCTGCGCCAGCAACACGCGCTTCGCGCAGATGGAAGTACAGCGTGGGATCTTTCCGTTTGGCGGCGCGACATTGCGCTTTCATCAGATTGCCGGCTGGGGCAACGCAATGCGCTGGCTGCTCACCGGTGATGAATTCGACGCCCATGACGCCCTGCGCCTGGGCCTGGTGCAGGAAGTGATGGCCAGCGAAGACCTGCTGCCTCGCGCCGTCGAACTGGCCAACCGCATCGCCCGCCAGTCGCCGCTGGGTGTGCAGGCCACGCTGATGTCGGCGCGGTTGGCGCGGATGGAAGGCGAAACCGTTGCGGCAGCGGCGTTGCCGCCGATGGTGGATAAGCTGCTCAATAGCGAGGATGCCAAGGAAGGTGTACGGGCGATGATCGAGAAGCGGCCCGGCGTATTCAAAGGCCTCTAACTCAGGTCGCCGGGCGGATCGCCGTGATCAACGGCTGCAACGAATAACCCAATCGCGGTGCCAGGGCTTCGGCGCGAGCGGACAATGCCTGCAGGTCCACTTCCTGATCCAGCTCCGAAGGCACCAGCAAGATCACATTGCCCTCCTTCACCGGCAGTTCCCAATAATGCCGGTGATACAAACCACGCAACAAAGCAGCGCCCAGCGGTTTGCCATCATCGGTGGCCCACTGGTTGATCACCAGCCAGCCGCCGGGGTTGAGTTTCTTCTGGCAATTTTCCAGGAATGTCCAGGCCAAGTGCCCGACGCCAGGGCCGACATCCGTATACAGGTCGACGAAGATCAGGTCGGCCGGCTCTGCGGTCTCCAGCAATTGCAGGGCATCGCCAATGCGGATGTACAGGCGCGGATCATCGTCCAGCCCCAGGTATTCGATGGCCAGGCGCGGCACATCGGGGCGCAGTTCGATGGCTTCCACGTCTTCCAGCGGCAGGAACTTCAGGCACGCCTGGGTCAGCGTGCCCGCGCCCAAGCCCAGGAACAGCGCGCTTTCCGGCTGTTCATGGCACAACGCGCCGATCAGCATCGCGCGGGTGTAGTCGTACTCCAGCCAGCTCGGGTCAGCGGTGAACACACAGCTTTGCTCGATGGCATCGCCGAACTCGAGAAAACGGTAATCGGCCACTTCGAGCACACGGATCATGCCGAAGTCATCATGGACTTCAGCCAGCAGGCGCTCGACACGCTCCTCGGTCATCACTACTCCTAAAGGGTTTACCGCACAGCAAAGGCGCGATTGTCGGCCAACCGGCGGCAACAGGTCACGCACTAATTGCTGATAACATTGGCGCCCCACCGTCAATCAGCCAATCGAGTTCATGATGAGCCAACCCTGGAGCCCCGACAGCTGGCGCGCCCTGCCGATCCAGCAACAACCCCAGTACCCGGACGCTGCGCACTTGTTGCAAGTGGAGCAGAACCTGGCCAGCTACCCGCCGCTGGTGTTTGCCGGGGAAGCCCGCGAGTTGCGCCGTCAGTTTGCCGAAGTGACCCAGGGTCGCGCCTTCCTGTTGCAGGGCGGTGACTGCGCCGAGAGTTTTGCCGAATTCTCTGCCGCGAAGATCCGCGACACCTTCAAGGTGCTGCTGCAGATGGCCATCGTGATGACCTTCGCCGCCGGCTGCCCGGTGGTGAAAGTCGGGCGCATGGCGGGCCAGTTCGCCAAGCCGCGCTCGGCCAACGATGAAACCATCGACGGCATCACCCTGCCCGCCTACCGTGGCGACATCGTCAACGGCATCGGTTTCGACGAAAAAAGCCGCGTGCCGGACCCGGACCGCCTATTGCAGTCCTACCACCAGTCCACCGCCACCTTGAACCTGCTGCGCGCCTTTGCCCAAGGCGGTTTTGCCGACCTGCACCAGGTGCACAAGTGGAACCTGGACTTCATCGCCAACTCCGCGCTGGCCGAGAAGTACAGCCAACTGGCCGACCGTATCGACGAAACCCTGGCCTTCATGCGTGCCTGCGGCATGGACAGCTCGCCGCAACTGCGCGAAACCAGTTTCTTCACCGCTCACGAAGCACTGCTGCTCAACTACGAGCAAGCCTTCGTGCGCCGCGACAGCCTGACCAACGATTACTACGACTGCTCGGCGCACATGCTGTGGATCGGCGACCGCACCCGCCAGTTGGACGGCGCCCATGTCGAGTTCCTGCGTGGTGTGAACAACCCGATCGGGGTCAAGGTCGGCCCGAGCATGAACCCGGATGACCTGATCCGCCTGATCGACATCCTCAACCCGGACAACGACCCCGGCCGCCTCAACCTGATTGCGCGCATGGGTGCGGGCAAGGTTGGTGATCACTTGCCGGGCCTGATCCGTGCCGTGCAGCGTGAAGGCAAGCAGGTGTTGTGGAGTTCCGACCCGATGCATGGCAACACCATCAAGGCCAGCAGTGGCTACAAGACCCGCGACTTTGCGCAGATCCTGGGTGAAGTGAAGGACTTCTTCCAAGTACACCAGGCCGAGGGGACTTATGCCGGTGGGATTCATATCGAGATGACCGGGCAGAATGTTACCGAGTGCATCGGCGGCGCGCGGCCGATCACCGAGGATGGCTTGTCGGACCGTTATCACACCCACTGTGA
The DNA here is from genome assembly GCF_000510895.2 of Pseudomonas sp. FH1. NCBI lineage: Bacteria > Pseudomonadati > Pseudomonadota > Gammaproteobacteria > Pseudomonadales > Pseudomonadaceae > Pseudomonas > Pseudomonas sp. FH1. Next base: position 5,975 of record NZ_AOHM01000070.1, on the reverse strand, counting down.
CCCACGGATGAATGCCGATCAGTCGCTGGAACTGGCGTTTCTGATTGCCGAGACCCTGAAACAGGTCAAACGCTGAACAACATAGCTGCCCTCAACCGGTCGGCACTGGGCCGCTGGCAATTGAGCTGGACCTGTTCCAGCCCGAGCCAGTCGGCCATTTGCAGCAGGTTCGACGCCAGCGCCGCCATCCCCTCATCATCCAAGCCTGGCTCTTCCTCATGCACGGCGTGCACCGCGAGGCGCCCGTTGGCGCGTTCGGCGCGCAGGTCGATGCGCGCCGCAATCCGCTCGTTGTGCAGAAACGGCAGCACGTAGTAGCCATACACCCGCTTGTCCTGCGGGGTGTAGATCTCCAGGCGGTAACGGAAATCGAACAGGCGCTCGGTACGGCTGCGCTCCCACACCAGCGAATCGAACGGCGACAGCAAGGCGCTGGCCGGCACTTTGCGTGGCACTTTCGGATCGGGCAGGCAGTACGCCGGTTGTTTCCAGCCTTGCACTTGGCAAACCCACAGTTGGCCGTCTTCCACCAGTTCGGCGAGACGGTTACGACTGTCGGCCGGATCGAGGCGAAAGTAATCGCGCAGGTCTTTTTCAGTCCCCACGCCTAATGCCGTGGCGCTGTGCAGTAACAAGCCACGTTGGGCTTCGGCTTCAGTCACAGCGATTTGAAGGATATCGCTGGGGATGACCCGCTCCGGCAAGTCGTAGAGCCGCTCAAAACCGCGTCGACCGGCAACCGTCACCAGTCCGGCGGCAAACAGCCATTCCAGTGCGTGCTTTTCATCGCTCCAGTCCCACCAAGGGCCGGCGCGCTCCTCACGGGTCGACAAACTGCCAGCCCCCAACGCGCCTTGTTGCTCGACAGTCTGCAACACCCGCTGAATGGTGGCTTGCTGCTCGCGGCCAAAACGCGCCATCTGCGAATAAATGCCCTGCCCCTGCTGCGCCCGCTGCATACGCCAACGCATCAACGGGTATAGTGCCATCGGCAGCAGTGAGGCCTCATGCCCCCAATACTCGAACAACGAACGCCGTCGACCCTGGCTCCAGGCAGCCTGTTCAAGGATTAACGGGGAGTAGTTGCCCAGACGGGAAAACAGCGGCAAGTAATGGGAACGTACCACGGCATTGACCGAATCGATCTGCAACACGCCAAGACGCTCGATCATGCGATTGAGGTGCGCAGCCTTGATCAGTGCAGGCGCCTGGCGCCCGGAAAAACCCTGGGCCGCCAGTGCCATGCGGCGTGCTTGCTTGAGAGAGAATGACAGTTCGGCGGGCATGGGGTTCTCCGTGTGGGCGCGCCGACTACCCTACTGCATCCGTGATCATTTTCGCAGCGGATCCTGCCAGAAATGCAGGTGGCGTTCATGCTCGACGTCACCGCGGCTGATGCCGATATCTTTGAGCGCATCATCACTCAAGGTTGCCAGCATCTGGCGCTCCTCATGCAGCGCCTGCCAACGGGCAATCTTGTGAAACAGCCCGGCAAACGGACGTTTCGCCATCAACACAAAACCTCTTTGACCTTTCATCTTCTCGCCCTCCAGTGGGGATGGCGCAAGTGTGTGCCTGGGCTTAAGATCAATCCAACGAATGTTTCTTATGCAATACATCTCAGAGATTGATCAATTGTCCAGCTTCCCGAGCATCGACACCGAAGTGCTGCGCACCTTCGTCGCCATCGCCGACCAGGGCGGTTTTACCCGCGCGGGTGAATTGGTCAACCGCACGCAATCGGCGGTGAGCATGCAGATGAAGCGCCTCGAAGAAGACGTGTTGCAGCGCAAGCTGTTCGAGCGCGAAGGCCGCCAGGTGCGGCTGACGCCTGAGGGCCAAGTGTTGCTGGGTTATGCGCGGCGTATCCTGAAGCTGCACAGTGAGGTGTTCAACACCCTGCGCGAGCCGCATATGGTGGGCCTGGTGCGCATCGGCACGCCGGATGACTACGTGATGCGGTTCCTACCAGGGATTCTCAAGCAGTTTTCCAAGGCCTACCCGCTGATCCAGATCGAGATGCACTGCGAGGCGTCCACGGTACTGATGCAGCGGCGGGATTTGGCACTGACCGTTGTCAGCCGCGAGCCTGGCAATGAGATCGGTGAACTGTTGCGCACGGAGCGCATGGTGTGGGCGGCAGCGCCGTGTTTTTGCACTGAAGAACACGACGCTCTGCCGCTGGCGATGTCCGGTACTGCCTGCCTGTATACCCAGTGGGCCTGCTCGGCACTGGACGCGGCCGGACGCGATTATCGTCTGGCCTACCATAGCTCCAACGTGTCGGCGATCCAGGCCGTGGTCAATGCGGGCCTCGCCGTGATGGTCAGCATGGAGAGTCTGGTAACCGAAGACCTGCGCATACTTGGCCGCGACGAGGGTTTCCCGCCGCTGCCATCCATGAATCTGCATCTGCTGCGTAACACGCGGATGAACTCGCCCATCACCGATTGCCTGGCGGAATACATCATCGAAGGGTTCAGACTTTAAAGGTCAGCATCACTGCGCACACCACCAGAAAGCCGCAGAACAGGCCGCGCAGTACGCGTTCCGGCAGCGCATGGGCGACTTTCACGCCCCAACTGATACTGAGCAGACCACCGACGGCCAAGGGCACGCCGATCATCCAGTCCACCTCTTGGTGCCAGGCGTAGGTGACCAGCGTCACGCCGGTACTCGGCAATGCCAGGGCCAGGGACAGGCCTTGGGCAACCACTTGGGTGGTGCCGAACACGCTGGTCAGCACGGGCGTCGCGACCACCGCGCCGCCGACGCCGAACAAGCCGCCCATGGAGCCAGAGGCTGCGCCGAGCACCCCGAGCCACGGCCAGGAGTAACGCATCTGCGCCGTCGGCGGTGCGTTGCGGGTGAACATGCGGACCAAGTTGTAGGCCGAAAGCGTCAGCAGGAAGGCAATAAAGCCGATGCGCATTGCGCCCGCATCCAGGCCGACCGCCCAGATCGACCCGAGCCAGGCGAAACTGAACCCCATCACGCCCAACGGCAGCGCATGACGCAGCTCGATACGGTTGCGCTGGTGATAGCGCCACAGCGCGAGCATCACGTTGGGCACCACCATGACCAGTGCCGTGCCTTGGGCCAACTGTTGATCGAGGCCGAACAACACGCCCAGCACCGGGATCGCGATCAGCCCACCGCCAATGCCAAACAGGCCGCCCACTGTGCCGAGGGCCGCGCCCAATACCAGGTACATCACTAAATCCAACACCGCTTGTTACTCCGCAATCCCAGGCCTTGCATGCTACGCAGTCGGCTCTGGCGCGGAAACGCACAGCAACGCACAATGGCTGTGCCAATTTCGCATAAGCGACTATTCGATGAACCCGAATACCCTGACCGATCAACTGAGCCTGTTTCTCGATGTCTTGGAAACCGGCAGTTTTTCCGCCGCCGCACGCCGGCATCCGCTGACGCCCTCCGCGGTGGCGCGGCGGATCGACAGCCTGGAAAGTTCGGTGGGCAGCCGCTTGTTCCAGCGCAGCACCCACGCGGTGGTGGCAACCCCGGCGGGGTTGGCCTTTGCCGAGCGGGCGCGGCGGATCGTCAGCGAATTGCAGTTGGCACGGGCCGAAGCCGTGTCTTTGAGCCATGCCCCGGAGGGCCTGATTCGGGTGGATGCGCCCGCAGCATTCGGTCGACGGCACCTGGCGCCAGTGATTGCCGACTTCCTGAACGTCTACCCCGGGCTGGATGTGCACCTGCATCTGATCGACAGCTTTGTGGACATGCAAGGCGCACACCTGGGCAAGGTTGACCTGGTGCTGCGTGCGGGGCATCTCGTCGACACACGCTTGATCGCCACGCCTCTGGCGAGCATCGTGCGCGTCGCCTGCGCCAGCCCGGCCTACCTGAAAAGCCGAGGCACGCCCAGCCACCCTCGCGAGCTGAGCGAACACGACGGGTTGGACTGGGACGGCCTGGCGCCCACATTCGCCTGGCGCTTCGAGCTGGATGGACGCCGCGCCACCTACCGCCCGCGCCGCATCCGCATGAGTGCGAATAACGCCGAAGCCTTGCTGTCCGGTGCCCTGGCCGGACTGGGCATTGCCCACCTGCCCACGTGGCTGGCCAGTGAATACTTGGTGCGTGGCGAACTGCTGCCGCTGTTTTGCGAAAATGGCCTGCCCAGCCCGGAAACCACCGGGATCTATGCGCTGCGCCTGGAACAGCAACCCAATGCACGCAGCCGCTTGTTGTTGGAATACCTCAAAACCCGTTTCAGCCCGGTGCCGCCCTGGGACCTGGCCTTGCAAAGTGGCTTGGTCTGACCGCTCGGACAAAATTATCTGGCGCATTAAAGATTTGCCCGCTAGATTCCAGCCCAGATACGTTTTCCGGAGGCACCGTCATGAGCAAAAACCCCGATCCTTGCGAATCCCTGATGCTGGACAACCAGTTGTGCTTCGCCCTGCACTCTACCTCGCTGCTGATGACCAAGGTCTACAAGCCACTGCTGCAAGCGCTGGGCCTGACCTACCCGCAGTACCTGGCCATGATGGTGCTGTGGGAAGAGGATGGTTTGACCGTCGGCGAAATCAGCAGTCGCCTGCTGACCGATCCGGGTTCGCTGACACCGCTGCTCAAGCGCCTGGAAGCTGAAGGCCTGCTCAGCCGTACTCGCAGCCGCGAAGATGAACGCGTGGTGGTCGTGGAGTTGACCGACGCCGGCCGCGCCCTGCAGGACAAGGCAATGGGCATTCCCCAGTGCATCCTCGGTGCCAGCGGCCTGGAACTGGAGCAATTGCGCAAGTTGCAAGGTGACCTGATTGCCTTGCGCACCAACCTGCAAGGCAGCCTTTAACCTCTCCCATCAAGGGCGTCGCGTCCGCGGCGCCCGCAGAAAATGACCGTTCGTCCCCGCCTCAGAATATTTTTATAAATTTATCTTGCGCGCAAAACATTAGCGCTATACATTCGCTTCACCAACTACTTAGCGCGCAAATATTTAGCGCTAATAACCAAGAGGAAAACCCCATGCAAACGCTCTATACCGCAGTAGCTACCGCCACCGGCGGCCGTGATGGTCGTGCTGTTTCCAACGACAACATCCTCGACGTCAAACTCTCCACCCCCAAAGAATTGGGCGGCGCCGGTGGCCAGGCCACCAACCCTGAGCAACTGTTTGCTGCCGGTTACTCGGCCTGCTTCATCGGCGCCCTGAAATTCGTCGCCAGCCAGACCAAACGCAAAATCCCGGATGACGCCTCGATCACCGCCCACGTCGGCATCGGCCAGATCCCCGGCGGTTTCGGCCTGGATATCGACCTGCACATCAGCCTGCCCGGCCTGGCTCAGGACGACGCGCAAAGCCTGGTCGACGCCGCTCACCAAGTCTGCCCGTACTCCAACGCCACCCGTGGCAACGTCGATGTACGCCTGCACGTGACTGTCTAAATGACCTCGGCCGCCCCTGGATCACTAACGCCTTTGCTGCGACCGGTGAAGTCGAACACAACACCCAGGCTTTTCTGGATGTGTTGAACGCCGGCACCGGTAAACCGATGGAACAACTGACGCCCAAGGACGCCCGTGCCGTACTGACCGGCGCCCAGGCCGGTGTGAAGCTGACCTTGCCAGCCGCAGAGGTGAGCCAGAAGACCATCCAGGTCGATGGCAAGCCGCTGGACCTGACCATCGTGCGTCCGGCCGGGGTCAAGGGCACATTGCCGGTGTTCATGTTCTTCCACGGCGGCGGCTGGGTACTGGGCGATTACCCGACCCATGAACGCCTGGTGCGGGACTTGGTGGCGGGTTCGGGGGCGGTGGCGGTGTTCGTCAACTACACGCCTTCGCCGGAAGCGCACTACCCGGTGGCGATCAACCAGGCCTACGGCGCTACAAAATGGGTGGCCGAACATGGCCAAGAGATCAACGTCGATGGCAAGCGCCTGGCGGTCGCGGGCAACTGTCTAGTCCTGAAATAGGTTTACACCTGTTTCAGTCTCAAAACGCCC
>NZ_AOHM01000069.1:0-3214 GCF_000510895.2 Pseudomonas sp. FH1 | reverse complement strand
TCGAAAAATAGCGGCCTACTTCAGACCATCCTTAGGTTGATGACATTGACCTGGACCCTGCGACTACATCGACTGCCGTGCTGGGCCTATCTGAGAAATTTATAAAGCATGATATTCCTTGCGGCATAGCAGCTTTAGAACAGAATGGATTTCATTATTGGGGAAACGCTGAATCGATTCTCCTACATCACACAATATTCTCAGTATTTATACCGTTCCAGAATAAAACCAAAATTGAAGATGCAATAATAACTATAAAAGGCGATCGAATTGATTCACTTAAATATCGACTTGGCTTGGTATCAAGTGGTTTTGGCGCTGAACACCCGTTGAAAGCATGTCCGTATTGTATGCGCGAGGATGTGTACGCCCATGGTATAGCTTACTGGCACCTCACACACCAATATCCAGGCGTGTTGATCTGTCCACGCCACCAAGCTTGGCTCATGGTATCCACCAAAAGTAGGCGGTGGTCAGGTAGGTTTGAATGGTCGCTACCTACCAAGGACTGCTTGATCCAACAGGCCTCCTCACAGAAGCTGTGGTTACGCCCTGCTTTCCTGAACTTGGCAAACAATGTCATCGATCTTGCGGTCATCGGCAGAGTAATGTCCCTCGAGTCCTGCGCCGTCGCTGCGACCTATCGAACAGCTGTGCTCCAAGGGGGTAGATCTGCATCGCTGCTTGATCGCATAGAGCCGCTTCGCCGCTTTCATCTGTTTGAATCATTGCCGAAAGATGAGAAAAGCACTGAGTCATTTATGAGCCAGCTTATCCGTCCCCCCCGCAGAAGCATTCATCCTTTGAAGCATCTGCTACTGATTGATTGGCTATTTGATGACCTGCACTCGTTCCTGAAGGCCTACGACGCTGAAGTCGCCAGATTAGTCCAGCGAGTCGCTAGCACTACATCGCGAAAACCTGATAAGCAAGTCTCGCTTTCAAACGCTGCGGCTCCAACCAAAAACACTCCAAGGCCCAAACGATTAAAAGGCGAGCTTAAAGAGGTTCTGCTCTCAAAACTGGGCAAGGGCATTCCGAAACAGAAGCTTTGTGAGGAGCTTGAGATCTCGATCTCAACGATCAATAGATTGTTGCGTGCCAATCCAGTTACCAATGCACTGGCTATTGAAGCGAGGAACAGCCGGGAGCTAGCGGAGCACAGAGCGCAGTGGCGATACCTACACAATTTGCATCCTGAACTGGGGATCCAGGCTTTGAGAAACATCATTCCTTCTATCTATGCCTGGCTTTATAGAAACGACAAAGCATGGTTGATGGCCAAAGAGCAAACCTTCGTCAAACCGGCCAAAGTGGAAAAATACCCCGTTGACTGGGAGGCCCGAGATTCTCGGCTGCTCAGCATGATACGAATGGCGTACGAGGCGATTACTGGACTGCAGCGCGGTCCAGTCACTACGACCGAGCTTTACGCCCGGGTTCCCATGCTCTCGTCTTGCTTGGAAAATCGGAACCGATACCCCGCCTCAAGAGCATTCTTGTCCACGGTGCTGCATCGCTCCAAGTCGACGGTCCTTCACGACCACGTGCAATGCGGTAAGGCCAGCGGATTTCGGTAGCCCCTCACGCTAGCTGAAGAAAAACGAGGTGTAAGGACATGAGTAAGATTTCGATCCTAGGATTGGCCCTTTCGCGCCCGCCAGCATGCTGGAGCTCAACATACCGTGGCTACGAGCTCAGGCGGGTACAAGTCTTGATGCAAGCAAGTCACACTTTAGGAAACCGTAAAAGCGCCGATAGGTGGCTCGGTTCACCAGTACTTGCACTCAACCGACGCAGCCCTTGCGAGATGCTGACCAAACCTAGCGGCTATCCCGAGGTTCGAGACGTATTGCTCAGAATTGAATACGGCATTTATATGTGACCTGTTCTGTCTCCCTGGCGGCGCAGTGAGCGAGAGGAAACAGCGGTATTCACCGCCAAGGATTGACCAGTTGATCTTATAGTGTGAAGGGGATATCGAAACTCATGGCAATAACTTCATTAGAGGTTAGTCCTCCTAGCGTACATTTAGAGAGGAAAACTATTTCCGTCTGTAAACACCCGGCGGCGCATTATTTACTCGTTCGGGTTTAGGTTGAGGGCCTTTTCTTTTTGGCCGTTCAAAACTACAGCATGGATAATAAACTGGCCGCCAATCCCACATTCGCAATAAGTCCTTAGCAGGGAACGGACAACACCAAACACCAACACCTTGGTCGTAGTCTTCTTCAACGAAATGCGTTGATTCTTGATGCCCTGAAATATACGTGGACCACAATGACTCAATCGGGCGGATTTCGTCTCCATATGCTTTCACATCACTGACAAAGTCCGCAAACTTTCCATAGGCTTCGACTATAGCCTCGATAATAAAATCAGTGGATTCTTCGTGTGGAAGCCTGTTTACAGACCTCGACGTCTTAACAGTTTCCAGCCGCCATTTAATTATTTCTCCCAGCTGCATGTTGGATCCAGAGTTCAAAACTCTACGCTTTAGGTCATCGTTTTTATGGACTTTTTCATCCAAGACCGCGAGAACTGACTCCTCTGAGAGGTGATGGGTGAATGACAGAATATCCATAACAATCTGAGCTTTCTTCAGCTCATATGGATCTGTGTTCAGCGTCACAGGGCAGTCTTTAAGATACCGACCCTCGCAGCTGGTCCACATCACTCCCAAATTATGACCTCCATGGCAAAACTGCCTGTCACAGAAGGGGCAGCGCTTAACAAGCTCTACATTGTGTTCAGCGCAGACTTTCAGCTCACAACAGTGAGCACGTCGCCAGAAGGAAAATCCTAAGCGTTCAATATCTTCGGCAACACAAACAGGACAAAACCCTGATGGGGTTCTATTTGAGTCGTAGCACCTCGATTGACCTATGTATTCGTCCCTAGAGTAGGAGATATCTTGAACATTCTTGAAAACCTTCTTTAACGGATAGTTAGTATGCCTATGAAGCATCTTGTTCAAGCCATAGCAGCCAATCCATCCCTGCATTTCGGCGATTAACAAAATATCCGCTCGTAATACGCAGTTTTTGGGAAACCTCCGAAAAATTTCTTCGGAAGAATGTTTTCCTTTAATAAAAAGAGTTCTTTCCACAAAGGAACGCACAGTTTCCTCAGGCTGAATAGCTAAGATCATTTTTTCGATAAAACCTAGGGAAACTCTGAAAAAGACTTCCAAATCTGGTGAGATACGGCTGTC
>NZ_AOHM01000068.1:0-51824 GCF_000510895.2 Pseudomonas sp. FH1 | reverse complement strand
AGCATTCTCGCCTAAATGGGTGTCCGGTTTCATTAGACCACTACAATAAACTAGTTACTAAGAACGATGAATATGTTGAACCACTCCTGATTTTTTAGAGGATGGAATGACTACTTTTGGCCGAAACCTACCAAAATCAATCTTTACTCAACTCCACCCTATGCGTCGCATCCCCATCCTCTACCCGCACAAAGCCACAGCGCAGGTAAAACGCGCTTCCCTCGACAGTATCGGTATTAAGCCTCACGCTTCTAAAGTGCAAAGCAGCATGAACAAGCAGCGCATTCACCAGCCTCTGACCAACATTCTGCCCTCTAGAACTAGGCACCACGTACACACGTCGCAACCTCCCAACACCGGCTTCAGCATACGGATCAACCGAAAGCCCCCCGATCCCCACCAATCGCTCGTTCAAATAAGCTGCCATCAGGCACTCTCCAGGCGCATCGAAGCGATTGGCGCCTGACTGCCACTCCGAGATCAATCGGGTAAGAAACCTGAAACCCTCAGCCACCGCCGCGTTCTCAAGGTCAGCGATCTGTGGCGGTAGGTGTGTGATCGGTTGAATCTCCGTCTGGTTCATCCGTACTCCCTGGCTTGGCAAAAAACACTGGCGGCGCGGCAGGAAAACCCTTGAGCAACGCCTCTATTTGCCGGCGATTTTGGAACTGGACAGTCTGCACCTCTGGCCCCACCGCCGGGCGCGTCGTCTCGATGCCAGAGCGCGAGTCACGGTCGAAATTCCACACGTAGCGCAGGAAGGTCAGGAGCTCCCGGTCGAGTTCCCCGCTACAGCCGTCAGGCATGTGGACGACCAATGGTCAGTAACTGACTGGTGCAGAACTCCTTACCTTCTGCAGGATGCAGGTGCGGGAAGGTCGCACAGACTCAAGGCTTCAAGTCGCCCAACGGGTCGTAAGGCGGCTTTTTCTCATCCTTGTGTTTCTTCTCCTTATCCAACGGCGCAATCGCCGGCCCGATAGGGTCCACCTGCGGATCCGCCACATCCGGCGAATCCGGGTCAAACCCCAGTTCATCCTTGCCACTGGCATGCTCGCCCGAAGCCGGGCCTTTGGGTGGGTTACTCACGGCGTTCTCCTCGTTCAGAGTGGGCGGGCCTTGTCATGCAGGTTTTCCAGGTCTTCCTCGACGCGTTCCACGTCGTCGTCCTGACGCTCCGCCGGGTCGTTGGGGCGCAACGCATCGTTGTCGCGCTCTTCTTCTCCGGGTGTGCGGTCAGGGTTTGGGGTGCCGGGCGGTGGCTGGTTGTAGTCGGACATGATGGTTCACCTCAAAGGGGTCTACACAGGTTTAGAGAAACCGCCGTGCGCCATCGTTCAACTTGTTTGCCCAGGCGTGAGATGATGCGCGCCCCTTCTGGAGGCATGAACCGGATGTTCGAGCTCAAACCCTGCGACCCTGTCACCTTCCGCCAACAGACCCGGCGCAGCACGTTGATGGTGGCGGTGCTGTTCCTGGCCTTGGCGATGTTGCTGTCGAGTCTGGCGGTGATGCTGTTTGGCGAGCCTGGCGGGGATAATTTCCGCTTTAATGTCGGCGGTGTGTTCGCCGGGGTGCTGATTACGGTGGCGCTGGTGCGCGGGCCGTTCTGGAGCCAGCCGTGGCTGGCGGCGGCGGTGTATGGCTGGCAGCTCAAGCGCAACCTGATGAGCGTGACCAATGTGATGCACAAGGTCACTGAGCGGGTGCAGGCGAATGACCCGACGGCGATCAAGGTGCTGCGTTTTTATCATTTGGGCCTGACGCAGATGCATGAGCTGGACGCCAACTCCAGCGCCCAGGTGCAACTGGTCGCTGAGGTCGAGGCGCATAAGGCCAAGATGCAGGCGCTGGGGATCGATCCCGAGCAGACCCGGTTCGACCCCGCCTGGCTGCAGGCCTTTAAAAGCGCTTAGGCCAGCACGCCGATGCGTTGCGCGTCGGGCCAAAACAGCGCGGCCTGGCCGCAGGGTTGCCCGGCGTCGTCGAGCAGGGTCCACACTATCCCGGCATGGATCATGAAGGGCTGATCAAAGGCATCTACGCGCCAGCCGCTGTAACCGTCGGCGATGCCATCGGCGGTGACTTGCTCCAGCAGCACCTGGCGCGCGGCGCGGTCAAGTTCCGAGGCGCTGAAGCGTGAAGGCATGCCGATGAAGCGCTCGCGCGGGTATTTGAAGCACTGCAACGCGCAGTCATTCACGTAGGTAAAACGCGGGTCTGCGGCGCCGTCATGGGCGAGCAGGCTGTAGGGCGCGTCGCGGTGCAGCCAGGCCAGGCGCTGTTGCGGGTCGAGGTGGTCGGGGGCCGGCAGTCCCTGGCCGGTCCAGTGTCGATACGCCTTGTCCAGCACGCCTACGAAGTCTTCTTGATGGGACACGCACACCCTCACATCGTCAGTTGGAAATCTTTGCCCGCCAGCAGAACACCGCGCTGACGGCAATGGCCGCACCGGCCAGGCCAAACACCCAGGGCGCCGAGGCGATCGGCAGCAGCAAGCCGGCGAGCAAGGGCCCGAGGCCTGCGCCGATATCGCGCCACACAGCATTTGAAGCCAGCGCCGACACGCGCATGGAACCGGGGTTGCGCTCGGCTACCAATGTCGTCACCAGCGGCAGTTGCAGCGCACGCAACACCAGCACCGCCGCCGCGCCGACAATCACCCAATAGCTGCCGAACGCAGTCAGGGCCAGGGCACTCAGGAACGAAAACAGCAACAGCATCGAGGTCGCGCCAAACCGCTGGGCCGCGCGACCGCCCAGGGGGCTCAGGAGCATTTCCGAGACGTACCGCAGCGCCATCAGGCCGCCGGCGATCAGCACCGCATCGCCGCCCAACAGCTTCTGCGCCTGGATCGACAGCCCGAAGATAAACAGGCCGTCCAGCGCCACCCCTTCGATAAACGACCACATTGCCACGCTGTCCGGCCACTTGAAGCGCCGCCCCGGCGTGCTTTGCAAGTCATGCCCGACCGTAGGCAAGCCGCGCGCCATCCACAAGCCCACCAGGCAGCAGCCGGCCAGAATCAGAAAGATCGGACGCGGCCCGGTCATCAATGTCAGCCAGCCGCCCAGGGGCAACGCCAGCATCGGCCCCAGGGCGATCAGCGCGCGGGAACGCCCGGCCCGGCGTGCGGCACCGGCGGGTTCCGAGGTGGCCAATACTTGGGTCGACAGGTTCAACGCAGCAAAACACAGGCCCCACACCAGGCGCAGGCAGAGCAAGGCGGCGAAGCCGGACAGCAGCGAGTTGCCCACGGCGCACAGGGTGGCGGCGCCGGCGGCGATCATGCAGGTCAGACGGTCGCCGTTACGCGCGTAAAAATTGAGCACATGGCGGTAGCCGAAAATCCGCACCAGGCGATTGGCCGCCAGCAGCACACCGGCCTGGGCCAGGGTGATGCCGAAGGCCTGGGATTCCATCGGCAGCAGCAGGTAGAGCAACACGTCGCTGGGCAGGCATAACGCCAGGGTCAGCGCGGCGCGGCGGGAGTGGGTATCAGCGGTGCGGAGGGCCAGGCTGGACATAAATCTGGAAACATCCCGAAATATTCAGGTCGCCACGGTAGCGTTAATCAGCCCTTTTTCCCATAGGGAAACAACCGCAGACCACTGGCCACCGCACCGACCAAGGCAAACCCGCAGCCCAGCCACAGTGCATATTGCGGTCCGCTGCCCAGGGACAGGTGGAAACACAAGGCCACCAACGACGCGCCCAACGTCTGGCCCAACAACCGCGAAATCGCCACGATGCCACTCGCGCCGCCGCTGCGGGCCAACGGCGCACTGGTCATCAAGGCCTTGAGGTTGGGCGATTGGAAAAAGCCGAAACCGGCCCCACACAGCGCCATGCGCCAGCCGATATCAAACGCCGAGGCGCCACTGTTCAGTGCTGCCAGCGCGGCCATCCCCACACTGAGCATCAACAAGCCGATGCCGCACAGCACGCCCAGGTTCACGCGGTCGGCCAGGCGCCCCGCCACCAGCGCCATTACTGCCACGACCGCGGGCCACGGCGTCATGAGGAAACCGGTTTCCACCTGGCTATGCCCCAGCACCGCCTGCAACAGGAACGGCAGCGACACAAACGCCAGGCCCTGGGCACTGAACGCGCAAATAGCGGTAAGGGAAGACAAGGCAAACACCGGGCGCTTGAACAGGTCCAGCGCAAGCATCGGCGCCGGGTGCCCGGCCTGGCGCCGCAGCAGCAATGCACCGCACACCAGCGCCACGGCGATCAGGCCCAAGGTCAACGCGCCCTGGGCGCCGTGCACCGCCGTGCCCAAACCCAACACCAACAAGGCAAACAGCCCCGCGCACAACACAGCGGCAAGGCGATCGAACGCATGCCCGGTCATCGGCAGGGTTGGCAACGAGCGCAGGCCCAACGCCAGCGCCAGCAAACCCAAGGGCACGTTGATCAGGTACAGCCAGTGCCAGGTCGCCACCGACAGAATCGCCGATGCCGCGGTCGGCCCCAGGGTAAACGCCAACCCCACCACCAGCGAGTTGTAACCCAGTCCCCGACCGAGCATTTTTGACGGATAGATATGCCGCAGCAGCGCCGTGTTCACGCTCATGATCGCCGCCGCGCCCAGCCCCTGCACCACCCGCGCCGCCGTCAGGGTGACCAGCGAGCCGGCCAGCCCGCAAAACAGCGACGAGACAATAAACAGCAGCAACCCGCCGAGATACACCCGGCGATGCCCCAGCACATCACTGAGGGACGCAAATGGCAGCACCGTGGCGATGATCGCCAACTGGTAGGCGTTCACCACCCAGATCACCGAGGCGGAATCGGTGCCAATCCCCTCGGCCAGGGTCGGCAACGCCGTGTTGACGATGGCTGTGTCCAGGGTCGCCATGCCGATCCCCAGGGAGATCGCCATCACGGCCGGCAGGCGTTTATTGAGGGGCAACCCATCGGCAACAGAAGACATGGACAATCCGCGCAGGTGACAAAGGCGTTTAGATTAAGGGCTGCGGCGAATTTTTTCAGTGCTGGATTGGCTGGCTGTCAGTATTTTCATGTTCGCCAGTGCCCGGTCTTGGCCATTACCTCTACCGCTTCGGCGAAACCGGCCTGAGGTGCGCTGTTCAAGGTGACCAGGCCCACACAGCGGCTCGGTTTCAACCCAGCGGCACGCACGGCCACGCGCCCACCCGCCTCCACACCCGCCAACACCGCCTCGGGGATATGCAGCGCGTTCATCAGCTCCAGCACATCCTGGCCTTGCGCTGCCTCGTCCTGCCCGCGCAGGTTGGGGACGATCACCCGGAAACCTTGGGCCGCCAACGGTCCGCTGACCGTGGCAAAAGCGTTCACATCCGCCGCCAGCAAGATGATCGCCCGGCCCTCCTCCGGCCCGAACGCTTCATAACGGATCTCACCGTCATCGGTGCTCACCTGCTGCACGGCCAATGCCGGAGCGGCCATCACCACTGCTGCCAACAGCAAAAAACCACGACGATCAAACATGACGGACTCCCACTATTAATTCACTGCCCAGCCAACCGGCCAGGTATTCCCCTGCCTGCATCACACCCGCTTCTTCCCCCAGGCGCTGCACCAGGAACTCACACAGCCCGGCGAAACTGCCGTCGGCCTGTAGCTGTTGCACGGCCAGTAGTTCCAGCGCATCCACCTGGCGCAAACGCGACGTGAATTGGCGTCGCCACACCAGCAAGCCACCCGCCTGTTCCAGCATCACCGCTTCCGGCGCGGTCGCTTCCTGCCACAGCGCCGACCAGATGGCCTCGGCATTGGTGCTCAGGGCGTGGCAGCGCAACGACGGCGTCAACTGCAACACGGCTGTGTCCCAATCCAGTTCGGCCAGGACCTCCAGGGCCAACGGCTGTGCATCGGCGGCAACAAAGGCTTCATTCAGGGCCGACTCGATCCAGGCCAGTTCATGCACATCCGGGTTGCGCGGGAACACCGCCTTCAAGGTGGCGTAGAAGCCCTCCGGATACGCGTCCAGCGTCCAGGCGTGGGGCGGATGGTTGTCGATATGGGTGATGCTCGCCGCCAGGAAGGCCTCTTCCCCGACCCAACGGCGCAGGTTGGGAAATGCCTGTTCCAGGCACCCGACCAACTGCGCGCGGTAGTTGTTCTGGTACACCGCCAGGCCGGCGTGATGATTGCCCAGCGCCTGCGCGGATTCATCCGAGGCACTCACCAACCAGCTGCGAAAGGTCTGTTGTAGCTGTGCCAGGTTCATCGTTGCGCTCCCAACGTCCGGGCCGTGGCCAATTCCTGGAGCAGCTCGGCCAGTGGCGGGATCTCATCGTCGCGCTCGATCATGGTCGCCACCGGGCCCAGCCGGGTCATGGCCTGGGCGTACAGCTCCCAGACGCCGGTGCACACCGGGCTGTCATGGCTGTCGATCAAGATGTCACGGCCTTGACTGTGGCCAGCCAGGTGCACCTGGCGCACACGTTCGGCGGGAATACCTTTGAGAAACGCCTGTGCGTCGAAACCGTGGTTGCTGGCACTGACGAACACATTGTTGACGTCCAGCAGCAGTTCACAGCCGGTGCGCTGGGCCATGGCCGCGATAAATTCCCACTCGGTCATGGAGGCGCCTTCGAACGCCAGGTAACTCGACGGGTTCTCGAACAGCATGGTGCGGCCCAGCACGTCCTGGGCTTGCTGGATGTTGGCGCAGACCCGGTCCAGTGCCTCCTCGGTGTACGGCACTGGCAGCAAGTCATGGGAGTTGAAGCCACCGCTGCGCGACCAACTCAGGTGGTCGGACACGAACAGCGGTTCAACCTCGTCTACCAGCGACTTGAGGCGCTTCAAGTAATCCCCGTCCAGCCCTTCGGCGGTGCCGATGGACATGGACACACCGTGCAGCGCCAACGGGTAGCGCTCGCGCACCTGACGTAAAATGTGCCGGGGCTGACCGCCCGCGACCATGAAGTTTTCGGAGATCACTTCGACGAAATCCACGGGCACCGAGGTCTCCAGGAAGTCGCAGTAATGCTCCTTGCGCAGGCCCAGGCCGTAGCCTGAAAAGTGCGGGTTGGATGTCGACATGGCGGATCTCCGCAAAGAATAAGTGGCGAGCCCACACAGGGCCCGCCGGGTGGATTACTTCGGTTCGGTCAGGGTGCCGCCGGCCTTGAGACACTCGGACGGGGTCTTGACGATCACGCCTTCGCCCTTGCAGCTATTGAGGCCTTTGCAGTCGTTCTTGGCGGTGGCGCACAGGCTGGTGCCTTTGCAGGTGTTGACGCCGTAGCAGCGGCCGGGTTTTTCCTGCTGATCAGCAGCGCTGGCAGCGGTGGCGAACGAAGCCGAAGCCATGGCGATCAGGGCAGCAGCGGCAGCGAGGCTCAGACGGGATTTGAGTGCAGTGTTCATGGGTGTTTCTCCGGGGTTGGGGTGAATTACTTGATAACGGACGCAGCGTCTTCGATGACCTTCGCCACAGCCTCAGGCTGGGAGATGTACACCGAGTGGCTGGCCTTGATTTCGGTGACCTTGGAACCGGCGCGCTTGTACATCCAGCGTTGCAGGTCCGGGCTCAGGGCACGGTCTTCGGTGGAGACCACGGCGTAGGTCGGTTTTTTGTGCCAGGCCGCGGCCCACACGGTGCCGCCGAACAAGGCAGTGGTCGCCGGCACTTGGGAGGCGGCCATGAAGTCGGTGCGGTTGGTGGTCAGGTCGGCCGCAAAGTCGGCGTTGAATTTGGTGCGGTCGAAGAACAGATGACCGTCGCGGCTGGCCTTGATGTCATCGCTGGGCGCCGGCATCGAGCCGATCAACTGGGCCATGTTCTCGCCCACTTCCGGCTGCAACGCCGAGACGTAGACCAGCGACTTGACCTTGTCGCGGTCGCCGGCAATCGAGATCACCCCGCCACCGGAGCTGTGACCCACCAGCACCACCGGGCCGACTTGCTGCTCCAGTACTTCGCGGGTCTCGGCCACATCGGCGGCCAGGCTCTCGTGGCCCTGGTGCACCACGGTGACCTTGTAGCCCTTGTGAATCAGGATGTCGTGCACCACACGCCAGCCGGAACCGTCGACAAACGAACCGGGCACGATCACCACGCTTTTACCGGTGCCAGGCTGCGGAGCATCGGCCGCCTGGGCCAGCATCGGGACAGTCAGGGCCATAGCAATGGCCAGGGAAGAAAGCATACGCATTGGAAATCTCCATCAAAGTTAAGAACGTTTGCCCAAGATCAGGCGGTCCAACGACCAGGCCCCACCGCCGTACGCCAGCAGCGGCAACAACAAGCCCGCCCAGGTCAGGTGCACCGGCCAGGCGGCGGGGTACACAAACACCTCGATCACCAGGGTCATGCCCAGCAGCGCGGCGGCGGCCGGACGGGTCAGCAGGCCCAGCACCAGCAACAGCGGGAACAGGTGCTCGGCATAAGTCGCCAGGTGCGCAGCCCAGTCCGGCGGGATCAACGGCAAGGCGTACTCCGAACGGAACAGGGTGTAGGTCGACGGCTTGAGCTCAAGAAACCCCGTGACCTTGGTGCGCCCCGACAGGAAGAACACCGCCGCAATCGCCACCCGCGCCACCAGCAACAGCAGGGCTTCGGGGAGCAGGCGCTGGATCACGGCTGCTCCGTCAGGCTGCCGAAGCCTTTAGGGGTCTTGATCTGGGTGCAGGTGCCTTTGTCCACCAGCACCCAGGCGTTGCCCTGGTAGTCGGTGGTGGAGGTGGCGGCGCACGAGGTGCCAGCGCCTGCGGCGCAATCGTTGGCACCGGCCAGGGCCACGCCGAAGCATTTTTCCTGGGGCTTGGGTTCATCGGCATGAGCCACGGCCGCGAAGGCACTGAGGGACAGGGCGAGGGTTGCCGCGAGGGCTGCGTAAGGACGCTTCATGGGGTGAGTCTCCTGGCTTGACTGAGTGTGGCCAGGGCGCCTTGGGGTCGGTGACCGCCTGCGCCAGCTGGTGTGCAGAGTTAAAGCCAGGCGTGTATCCGGTCTGTGTCGCGAACGCGATAGAACGTCATGCGGGTGTATCAGGATGGGGCGGGGATACAGTTCGATACACAGTCAATAAAACATTGCCAAAACCCCGGCGGTTTATTCGGCATCCCGAACGACACAATTAGAAATATTCGCCTTTCCGAACGAAGGCTCTTAAGGGCCGCCGACGACCGCAAAAATCACCATAAATTTCATACGGTTGTTGTCATGTTTGTTACATGCCAACTGGCATACATTCTGCTTTATCCGTGTTTCTGGTAATAAAATGTTTCAGCTCTGAGACAGTCTCATCCCCTGAAGCATGGCCGGCGATCCACCTATAAAAACCACCACGCCCCAAAGGAGGGCGGCCTTCCGACCTTTTGATCGACATCAACTTTCCAAGACTGCTGCTGCACATCTGCACCCCAAAAAGGGCGAACGGCCTGATCGCCGAAAACAAGCCCGACTATAAAAAGGACGATTTGATGAGCTCGAGCAAGAACCACGCAGTGTCCTTCCTGGACGCAGACCACCCCGCGCCGGCCACCCCGGACAGCACCATTGGCTTCGGCCCTTTCCTACTCCTGGCAAGGCAGCACGTATTACTGCGCAACGGCGAGCCGGTGACCCTCGGCAGCCGTGCGCTCTACCTGCTGATTGCCCTGGTGACCCGCGCCGGCGAACTGCTGGAGAAATCCGAACTGATCTCCTTCGCCTGGCCCAAGGTGGTGGTGGAGGAATGCAACCTGCGCGCGCAGATCGTCGCATTGCGCCGGGCCCTGGGTGACGATGGCAACTTCAGCTATATCGTCACGGTGCCGGGTCGGGGTTATCGGTTTGTGGCGCCCGTCACGGTACTGGCTCCCGGTGAAGAGCACCTGCCGGTGCCTTATGTGCGGGTGGATGAGCCCAACCTGCCGACGTCGACAGCTGAAGTGATCGGCCGCGACGCCTTGATCGCCAGCCTGGCCGACCAGGTCATGAGCCAGCGCTTCGTCACCCTCACCGGCCCCGGCGGCATCGGCAAGACCACCGTGGCCATGGCCGTGGCGCAGCGCTTGGCCAGTGAACTCAACCTGGGCAGTTGTTTTGTCGACCTGGCCCCCGCCACCAGCGGGCAATGGGTGGCCGGCATGCTCACCAGCGCCCTGGGCATCCAGACCGTCAGCGAAGACCCACTGCACGGCGTGGCCGCCAGCCTGGCCAACCGGCGTCTGTTGCTGGTGCTGGACAACTGCGAACACGTGCTGCCGGCCACCGCCGACGCCGTGGAAACCCTGCTGCGCAGCGCGCCCCAATGCCATGTGCTGACCACCAGCCGCGAACCCCTGCGCGCCGACGGTGAACGGGTGCACGACCTGGCACCGCTGCAAGTGCCCGACGCACACGCCAGCCTCAGCGCCCAGGAAGCCCTGGCCTGGTCCGGCGTGCGCCTGTTTGTGGAGCGAGTGCGCGCCCTCGACCCTGACTTTGTGTTCGGTGATACCGATGTCGCGGCGGTCTGTGCGATCTGCCGCAAGCTCGACAGCAACGCCTTGGCCATCGAGATCGCCGCCGCCCGCGTGCGCACCTTTGGCATCCAGGACCTGGTGGGCCTGCTCGACGGTAGCTTCCGCCTGCAAATGACTGGCCGACGCACCGCCCTCGCCCGCCATCGCTCCTTGAGCGCCACCCTGGATTGGACCTACGCCATGCTCAGTGGCGATGAACAGGCGATGCTGCGTCAGCTCGCGGTGTTCACCGGTTCCTTCACCCTGGAAGCGGTCAAGTCGATGACCGCCAGCAGCAGCCTCGACCCGCGCAACGCCCTGCCCCTGCTCGAAAGCCTGATGGACAAGTCACTGCTGATCGCCGGTGAGTCCAAGGCGCTCAAACGCTATCGCCTACTGGAAACCACCCGCGCCTACGCCCTGGAAAAACTCAGCGAACAAGGCGAAACCCGCTCAACCTGCCAACGCCATGCACGCTATGCCCTCGGCATGCTGCAGGAAGCCGGGCAGACCCTGGACGGCCTGTCGCCGGAAACCTGGCTGGCGCTCTACGGCCCGGAAATCAACACCATCCGTGCGGCGCTCGACTGGGCCTACTCGCCCAGCGGCGACTTGGCATTGGGCATCGAACTGACCTTGGGTGGCGTGCCGCTGTGGTTGCGTTTGTCCCTGGTCAGCGAGTGCCGCACCTGGGTCGATAAAGGCCTGGCCAGCGACGGCCTCGTCCCACTGCCGTTGCGCCAGCGCATGTTGTTGCAGACCGCCCTGGCCAGTGTGCTGATGCTCACCTACGGCACCGGCAGCGAAATGCGCGAAGCCTGGCGCCAGGTGCGCGAAGACGCCCGCGACCTCGGTGATGCCGAGCACAAATTGCGCGCGTTGTGGGGTTTGTGGACCGACCGCTGCGGCTGCAACCAGTACACCGAAGCGCTGGAACTGGCCGAGCGCTACATCGCCCTGAACAGCAGCGGCAGCCACCAACTGCTCGGCAAGCGCATGCGCGCCGTGGCGCTGTTCCACATGGGTGACCTGCTGGGCGCTAGGCAGAATATCGACGAAGCGCTCGGCTCACCGTCGGCGCCGCGCTCGCACATCATCGACGTGCACTTCGACCAACGCATCGCCGCGCGCTGCCTCAAGGCCAAGGTGCAGCTGCTCGAAGGCGATGTCGACCCGGCACTGCGCCTGATCGGCCAGTGCGTCGACGAAGCCATCTCCCTCGATCACCCCGCGACCCTCTGGTACACGCTGTGCCTGGGCGCGATCCCCTTGGCGTTGCTGGCGTCCAACCTGCCGAAAGTGCGCTACTACCTGGGGTTGCTGCAAGGCAGCACCACCGGTCAGGACCTGCATATCTGGCGGCAATTTCGCCTGTGCTTCGAAAGCATCCTGCTGATCCGCGAAGGCTCGCCCGAAGCCGGCGTGCCGCAACTGGGCGAAGCCCTGCATCACCTGCAAGGCCAGGGTGACAGCCAGCTCTACAGCCTACTTCGCTGCGAATACGCCCTGGGCCTGGCGCGCCTGGGCCTGGAAAAACTCGCCCTGGAAGTGCTGGAAGACACCCTGCAACTGGCCCTCGGCCGCCACGAACGCTGGTTCGCACCGCAGATGTTGCGCATCAAGGCACAACTGACCCTGCGCCAGGCGCACTTCGGCTCGGTGGACAAGGCCAAAGTGTTGCTGCGCCAGGCGTGGGTGGATGCGCAATTGTCCGGCGCGCATTTTTGGCGGGCGCAGATTGCGACGGATTTGGCGCGGCTTCAGGAGCCCAAATTGCGCATCGCCTCCCTGCCGCGCTTCCAGCACCGCTAGAAACGTCAATCTGGAATGATTTTCTGTAGTGAGCGGGGTTGTTGTGGTGAGCGGGCTTGCCCAGTTCACCACAACAACCCCGCTCACTACAGAGATGACAGGGGTATTTCACAGCTGTGAAAGCTTGTGCGATCTTGCCAAAAGCCGTCTTTTTACCCCCCGCCAACGCCTACTATCGAGTCCTCGTGCGCCCCCACTCACATGGACTGAAGAATGATCAACCGACCCGAGAAAGCCGCTTCGCCCCGCGTCAGTGAAACCCGTGCGCCGGAGCGCGTTTTTGATGCGGCGCTGAACAAGGCCAAGATCCTGGCGGCCACCGGGGCCAGCAATCAACAGCTCAAGCCGGACGACTACAAGGAAGTCACCGCCCTGCCCGCCAAGCTGGATATCGACACACTCAAGGTGGTGTCCGAAGACAAGGACGCCGGGGTGATCTATTTCGAGCAGGACGGCAACAAATTCAAGATCACCCGCGAAGGCGCGGACAAGGTCCAGGAAGGCTTCGACCTGCTCAAGGGCCTGCATTTCGGCCATGCCGTGGCGCCGGTCAACCAAGGTGGGCCGGATGAGGGCACGCCGCTCTACGACCTGCTGCACACCCTGGCCGAAACCCAGGGCACACCGGCCGGCAAGGCAATCCGTGAAGCCCTGGGCAACCCTGACCAGCAGCTGTTGCGCGAAGACGAGCCCACCGTGCGCCTGGCCAACATCAAGTCGGTGGGCGAAGCCAAGGACGGGGTCGTCAAGGTCGAGATGGAAAACGGCCAGACCCTGGTGATCGCCGAATCGCTCACGCCCGAGGCGTTTGCCAGCTACAACAACGCCGGCGTGACCAAAGAGGCCCTCAACGACGGCAAGGCCAAGGGCTTTGAGGAGGTCACCCGCCTGCCCGGCGACCTGGATTTCAGCCAGCTCAAAGTGGTGTCCGAAGACCCCAAGTCCGGGGTGATCCTGTTCGAACACCAGGGCAAGAAATACATGATCAGCCAGTCCGAGGCCGCCCTGCCGCAGCCCGGCGCGGACCTGAGCAACCCCAACCCCAACGCCGGCAGCAGCCTCTACACCTTCCTGCAGGCGGTGCACAAAAGCGAAGGCACCCCTGCGTTCGACTACATCAAGAATGCGCAGTCGTTGCCTGGCCAGGAACTGCTGCGCAAAGACGAAGCCAGCCTCAAGCTGGGTGACATCAGCAAGGTCGACGCGCCCATGGACGGCATCCTGGTGGTCAACGGCGCCGACGGCAAATTGCTGGTGGTGTCCAAGGACATTACCCCGGAAGCCTTCGCTGCCTACACCACCAAGGGCCAGAGCCTGGCCGGTATCGAAAAAGCCAAGGGCGACGGCTACAGCCTGGCCGGGCCGGATGCTTACCTGGCATCCACCGAAGACATCATGAGCGTCGGCGGCGCGGGCGATTACGGCCCTGGGTTGATCGCCTTCACCCAACACAAACCGGGTGGCGCCGAAGAGAAAATCATCGTCAGCGAAGAAACCAACCCGCAGATGTTCGAACAGATTTCCGGCTATCGCACCGACATCGCCCAGCAAACCACCGACGTCGACAAACTGCGCGCCGACAACGGCTTGCCGCCGCTCAAGGACGTGTCCGTCGACAACCTCGCCACCACTGAAAAAGACGAAAGCGGCAACCCGTTGAGCGTGCAGGACCTGTCGATGAAAACCCTGGTGGACAGCTACCGCGCCGGGGTCAAGGACGGCAGCATCGGCAAGGATGACCCGCGCGCCAAGTTCCTGCGCGCGGTGGAAGCCAAGAGCATGGCCGACAACGGCATGTCGATCATTCCCGAGCATGGTTTCGGCAACCAGGGCATCGCCACCACGCCCATCGACGTGACCTCGCGAGATGTGCGCGACAACATCTTCGACACCCAATCCATCGACAAGACCATCAGCGAACTGCTGGGCGACTCCACTATCCAGGCCGACATCAAGGCCAACCACGATGCGGCCCTGGGCAAAGTCGACGGCGGCCAGGCCAAGGTCGACGAGGTGCATCAGAAGCTGATCGACAGCACCTCCTCGGAGAATTTCACCCAATACATCAAGGCCCTGCAGGACGACGGCAAGACCGAGCTGGCCACCCAGGAAATCCAGACCGCCTACACCGCCCTGGCCGACATCGACCCGGCCAAGGCTGACAACTTCCTGCAAAACCTGCAGATTGACGGCTACACCGACGCCGTCGAAAAACTGATGGACGACCCAAGCAAGATCAGCGACGACAACACCGCCCTGGCCACCACCGACAACACCATGGCCATCCTTTCCATGCTCAAGGGCGGTGCCGATGGCCTGCCGCGCCAGGCGCTGGGGGTGTATTCCAAGTTCGTCGACCAGTTGCTCAAGGACAAAGGCGCCGCCGCCGACTTCGGCAAGGCGATGATTTCACTGGGTGACACCTGGCAGAAAAACGGCGTGATCAGCTTCAGCGACATCGAACACGCGGTGAGCAAGGAGATTATGCCGAGCCTCAGCGAAGAGAACCGCAGTTCATTCGTGAAGAACCTGACCTTCCTCAAGGACAACGGCGTGCTCGGCTCGGTGGGCGGCGCCATCGGCATGGGCCGGATCGTCTACCAACTGGCGGGGCAAGGCGGCAAATTGGCCGACACGCCGATGAAACGCCTGGGGATCGCCAACGACTTCCTCGGTTTCCTCGGCACCGGCTCCCACTTCGCCACCCTGGGCCTGAAGGTCTACGACAAGCTGCGCGGCACCAACGCCTACAAACTGATGGGCTTCGACCGCTCGCTGCCCGACCTGTGGGCCAAGCCCGGCGAGGGTTACCACGCCCTGCCCAAGGACGCCGAAGCGGTGCAGAAGAAGTACTTCGACATCGTCGACCAGGCCATGGACGACGGCAAGGACGTGGGCAAAGTGCTCAACAGCGGCGGCTGGAGCGATGAGGGCGCGAAGAAGGTCCAGGAAGGCATCGAAAAAGGCATCGCCAGCCGTGGCGGCGTGGCCGGTGCGGGCTTTGGCGCCAAGTTCGCCAGCAGTGCGATCAAGGTGATTGGCATGGCCACCGACGTCGCCGGCGGCGTGATCAGTGTGGTGCAGGCGGCCTTCACCCTGCGGGATGGCGTGCGCGAAAAAGATCCGGTGAAAATCGCCTCGGGTTCATTGTCGATGGCCGGTGGCGTGAGCAGCCTGGTCGCGGCAGGCGGCGGTGTGCTTACCACCCTCGGCGTTACCGGGCGCATCATTCCGTTCCTCGGGCCGGTGGGCTTCCTGATTTCCGGCGCATTGTCGTTTGTCGGCGCCATCCTCAGCACCGTGCAGTCGCACAAGTTGCACAAGATTTCGATGCAGAACTGGGACCAGATCCAGGACTTCAAGCAGGATGGGCTGCTCAAGCCGAACGGCGATGAGGCTTATGTGTGGCTGCAGACTTACCTGTCCGACTGGAGCCAGCGCGATGCTCCACAGGACCAGAGCATCTTTGACTTTCGCAAGGAAGAATGGGATGCGCGCTCGAGTATCCGTGGCGGCGATCATCGGCGCGATCACCCGGATTACATTGGCGACGGCAACAACCGCAATTCGGAAGACTACAAGTACTCGCTGAAACCGTCGGAGTGGACCAACGACAACCACGACATCATCTGGCGAGTCGGCGACGGGTATGGCGGCGAATACCACGATGTAGACAAGCCCTGACCGGCACCCTCACGCTGGCTGCACACTTTAGGGCGCGCAGCCAATGGCGTAAGGTCAGTAATAAATCTGAGCGGAGACCTGCGCATTCCCGTACTGAATGCAATTGCACGGTTTGGACGACAATGCGCCAGCAGCCATCCCGGGATTCCAGGGCCCGATGATGCCGTCCCTCTTGCCATTGTCATCCACCGAGTCGAGGGAATTAAGCACCCGATCACGCTTGAGGACTTCCTGGGCCAGCTGGGTCTCTTTGTCCTTTTGTGCATCCCCGGTCAGCGGGCGTCCAGCCACCTCACGGATCTTGTCGGCGGTTGCATTCCCGGTTTTCGGGTCCTTGAAGGCTTGAAAGTTATTCCCAAACTCTTTTGCCAGTTGTGAATCCGACATCTGGGAGAAGCCATTGTCGTTGGGCCGAGTGTACGCGCCGGATGTTTGCTGCACAGATATGCTGACGATTGCCATGATTGAGGTGTCCTGGACTGTTCTGCAAAACTCTGTGGCGGGCGTGTTCCTTCCAGTTCCAGCGCCTGAACACACTAAATCAACCGAGCCGCGACCAACCAATCCGCCACCGCCTGGAACGATGCATCCGGCACCGGATCACCCGGCACGGTCTTGCGCGCAATCTCCGCCGCCAGCCCTTTGTCCGGCGCATGGGGAATGCCCAGGTCATACGCTTCCTGCAACATCAGCAGCGCCTCCTCCGGCGAGGCCCGGCACACAATCACCGGCACCGGCGTTTCCCCGCGCACATAACGCACACCAATCACCCAGCCGTCGGTGGTGCCGATCATCATCGACGCGCGGTTCAAACCCAGCTTGGTGGCCAAGGCCTGCATCTCGTTGCGCTGGCGCCGGCGTTCGCTCTTGATCAACGGGTCGCCGTCGATGTCCTTGCGTTCACGCTTGGTCTCGCTACGGGTCATCTTCATGTCGCGGCCGAACAGCCAGCGCTGCATCATCACGTCCACCCCGCCCACCAGGATGAACGCGCAGAGCACGGTGAATACCAGCGGCTTGAGCACCAGGAAAAACGTCGACTCCATGCACTCGGCACCGCAACGCGACGATTCCATCAAGGCCTGCAACGCATGCTTGCCGACCACGTAGAACGCGATCGCCAATACATGCACCTTGATCAGGCCCTTGATGAACTCCACCAGGTTGCGCAGGGCAAAGATCTTTTTCATGCCCTCCGCCGGGTTGATGCGCTTGAACTCGGGCTTGATCGGGTCCACTGAGAACACAAAGCCGCGCATGGTGATGATGTTGGTCAGGATCACCACGCCGGTGGTCACCGCCATCACCGGCAAGGTGATGCCGATCACCAGTTGCTCGGCATGGTCGAGTACCCGTGGCCACACCGTGGCGAACGGCTCGATGTAGATCTGTGCGGTGAGGTCGATCAGCGCCGTGACCTGGGCCTTGGCCCGGGGCGCGAGGATCGAGATGCACAGCGTGCAGAACAGGATGACCATGCCCGACACCAGGTCCTGGCTCTTGGCGACCTGGCCTTTCTTGCGCGCGTCCTGGAGCTTCTTGTCCGTGGCCGGCTGGGATTTCTCTTCGCTGGTATCGGCCATGGGCTACTCCATGCCAGCCAGGGTCTTGAGCAGTTCGACGGTGCCGCGAAACTCCGCCAACTGATCAAGCATCATCGGGATCAGGAAGCCGATGTAGATCACCATCAGGATCGTGAAAAACAGGTTCTTCACCGGCAACGACAGGTCGAAGATGTGCAGGTTCGGCGCCATGCGTGACAGGTAGGCGAGCATCAGGTCTGTCACCAACAGCGCGATCAATAACGGCGAGACCATCAGCACGCCGACGCGCATGATCTGATCAAGGATCGACAACACCGCCAGCAATGCCGAGCTGGCGAATACCGGAGTAAACGAGGTGACCGGCCAGAGTTGGTAGCTGTGGTAATACCCGTCGACCATCAGGATGAACCCGCCGGACATGAAGAACAGCGTGATCAGCATCACCGTCAGCAACGTCGCCATCACGCTGGATTCCCCGGACGACAACGGGTCCACCAGTTGCGCCATGGTCGAGCCGCGTTGCAGGTCGATCAACTCCCCCGCCACTTCAGCGGCCCAGAACGGAATGCCGAACAGCAGGCCAATCAAGATACCGATGAGGAACTCCTTGATCAGCAACCCGGCGATAAACACGCTGCCGTGTTCGGGCATCGAGGTCAGCGCTTCGAACACCGGGAAAAACATCGGGATGGAAATGGCCACGGCCACGCAGCCGCGAATCATGCCGGTGAGGCCGAGGCGGTTGAACGCCGGGGTGATCACCACCACGCCCATGGCGCGGCAGGCGGCGAGCGAGGCGGAACTGATCACCGGGTAGGCGACCTCCAGGAACTGCGCGGTCAGGCTGGCATCCATGGGCGGTCAGCGCGTCCACATCGGGAAGTTGTCCAGCACCTGGCCACCGAGTTCCGCTACTTGCCCGGCGAGGACCGGGCCCAGGAACACGATGGTCAGCAACACCGCCACCAGCTTCACCACCTGCGGCAGGGTCTGATCCTGGATCTGCGTCAACGCCTGGAACAGGCCCACGCTCAACCCCACGATAATTGCCACGCCCAGCGCTGGCGCGGAGAGCATCAGCACGGTCATCAGTGCCTGTTTCATCAATGACAGGAATACGTCCTGGCCCATGGGTCGTGCCTCAGCCGTAACTCAGAATCAAACCGTGCATCAAGCGCGACCAGCCGCTCAGGGACACGAATAAAAAGATCTTCAGCGGAATGGAGATCAGGTTCGGCGAGACCATCGACATGCCCATGGCCATCAGCACGTTGGACACCAGCAAGTCCACCACCAGGAACGGGATGTACAACAGGAAGCCGATCTCGAAAGCGCGGGTCAGTTCCGAGCTGACGAACGCCGGAATCAACACCACCAGGTCATCATCGCGCAGGTCGGCACGGGCCTCCGGCGACCAGATAGTCTCGGTGGCCTGCACGAAAAAGCCGCGCTCGGATTCATTCGCGAAACGCTTGAGGTGCGCCTGCAGCGGCGGGCGCAACGCGTCGCCTAAATCCTTGAGTTGCTCGACATGCTCGATGTTGAGGTCGCGCCCCTCCACTTGCCGGTACATGTCGCCAATCAACGGCGTGGTCACGTACACCGACAGGATCAATGCGATGCCGTACAGCACCAGGTTCGGCGGCGTCTGCTGCACGCCCAGGGCGTTGCGGATCAGGAACAGCACCACCGAGATCTTCATGAACCCGGTGAGCGTCACCACCGCCAACGGGATCAGCCCGATCGTCGCAACGACCAGGATGATCTCGATCAGGTTCGGCTGATAACCGGTCATGGGGTGGCGAAACTCAGCAGGCGCACGCCCAGGCCGTCACCGATTTTCACCAGTTGGCCCTGGCCGACGCGACGGCCGTTGACCATCAGGTCGACGCTGTCCACGCCCGGCGTGTTGAGCTGCAACAGGCTGCCCGCGCCCAGTTCGCGCAATTGCGCCAGGGTCAGCTCCAGCGTGCCGACTTGGCACACCAGTTTCAACGGCAACTCATCCAGCGCCGCGGCGGCATCAACATCAGTCATGGGGTTCTCCGGTTCCACAAAAGGGTCTTTCAAGGCTTCCTGCAGGCGCAGGACTTCACCTTGGTATTGGCAGCGCGCCTGCAGGCGGCCGGCGAGGTCGAGCAGCAGGCCGGGGCCTTGGTCCAGCATCAGCACATCGCCGGGGCGCAGGCTGCGCAGTTCGCCGAGGCTCAGCCACTGCCGCCCCGCCACCACCGTGAGAGTCTGGTGCAGGGCCAGCAATGGCTCGGGTTCGGGCTGGGCGTAGTGCGCGAGCAACTGCGCCACCAGCATGGCGGCGCTTTCGCTCAGGTCCAATTGGGCGCTCATAGGCGGCTGGTTGGCGAACGTCAGTTCCAGCGCCACGTGCACGGCAAACGGGTCTTGGCCTTCGCTCACATCAAGCAACTGCACGGGGTGGCCGAGCAGCGGCTCCAGGGTCTCGATCAGGTCGAGCAGTGCCAGTTCCAGCAACAGCGAACGCGCCAGCGCGGGCAACGGTTGCACGTCGAATGACAGCGCCAGCGGCAGCAACAACTGCTCCATCGCTGCGGCGGACAAACGCAGGCGCGCGGGTGCGCGGCCGAGTAACAGCAGCACGTCACGCGGCGCGGCGAGGGCTTGCGGTTCGGTGGCCCACCGCACACGCAGGTCCTGCCCGGCGAGGCGGCCTTGCCAAGGGCGACAGCGGCGATGCAATAGGTTATGCAGGGCCAGCAACGCTGGATCGTAGTGGGTCAGCCACGGCGACAACGGGTCGGCAAGGGCTGCGATCATGTGCCGACGCCTTCGTCACGCAGCTCGCCCACGCGGCGCTCATCGCTCTCACGGCCTTCCAGCAGGCTTTGCCAGGCGTCGGATTGACGCTGGCGGCTCAGGCGCTCTTGGCGGAACAGGTCGCGCTCGCGCTCCTGGCTTTCGAGCGTGGTGGACACGTGAGTCACGTCGTTTTCCAGTTGCTGCTGGTCATCCGACAGCCCGCGCAACCGATCCTGGGCCGCCTGCCAGCTGGCCACCGACAGGCCTTCGGTGAGCGAGGCATACACCTGCCGCGCTTCCTCGGCGATGGCTTCACGGTGCAGGCGCAGTTGCTCCTTGGCGTCGGTGAGCACGCCGTGAGTCTGTTCGCAGCGTTGTTGCTGGGCGGCCAGTTGGCTGGCGGCACGTTGTTCACGCAAGACCCGCAGGGTTTGCAGGGTGCGCAGTTGCTCGGTTTTCATTGGGTTTGCTCCTTGTTCATGCCAACACCCGGCGCATATGGGCCAGGGTCTGTTCCAGGTTGCTCGGCTCGCCTGCGTTCTGGCGCAGGAAGGCTTCGATGGCGGCGTGGCGGTTGATTGCTTCGTCGGCCAGGGGGTCGCTGCCAGCGGAGTATTCGCCGACGCGGATCAGCATTTCGATCTCGCCATACCGCGCCATCAACTCGCGGATGCGCATCGCCAGGCGCTTGTGTTCTTCACCGGCGACCTGCTCCATCAAACGGCTGCGGCTGCGCAACACATCCACCGCCGGAAAGTAGTTGCGCTGGGCCAGTTCGGCGCTGAGGGCGATGTGCCCGTCGAGGATCGAACGGGCTTCCTCGGCCACCGGATCGCTGGCGGCATCACCCTCGGTAAGCACGGTGTACAACGCGGTGATGCTGCCGGTGGGACCGGGGCCGGCGCGTTCCAGCAGGCGCGGCAAGGCCGAGAAAAACGATGGCGGATAACCACGCCGTGTCGGCGGTTCGCCCACGGCCAGGCCGATTTCGCGCTGGGCACGGGCGAAGCGGGTCAGGCTGTCCATCAACAGCAACACGTTGCGGCCCTGGTCGCGGTGGTATTCGGCCAGGGTGGTGGCAACAAACGCCGCGCGCACCCGCTCGGCCGCCGGGCGGTCCGAGGTGGCGACCACCGCCACGGTGCGCGCACGGGCCTGGGCGTCGAGCTGCACGTCGAGCAGTTCGCGCACTTCCCTGCCCCGCTCGCCGATCAGGCCGATCACGATCACATCGGCTTCGCTGTTGCGAATGATGCTGGCCAACAGCGAAGACTTACCCACGCCGGGCTCACCAAAGATACCCATGCGTTGGCCCTGGGCAAGGGTCAGCAGGCCGTCGATGGAACGAATGCCCAGGGCCATGGAACGCACGATCAACTGCCGCGAAAACGGTGCCGGGGGTTCGGCGTGCAGCGGGTAATGCTGCAGGGCCACGGTCGGCGGGAGGCCGTCGCCGTCGAGAAAATCGCCCATGGGGCTGATCACCCTCCCCAGTTGCGCATCACCCACGGCGACACCCAGGGTCTCGCCAGTGGCGGTGATTTGGGTGCGGGTGGACAGCCCTTCCATGGAGCCAATGGGTGACAGGATCGCCTCGTCACCGTCAAAGCCAATCACCTCGGCGCTAAGGCTGCGGGCGCTGCCGGGATCACGCAGTTGGCACAGTTCACCGATGCTCGCGCCGGCCACACTGGCCCGCAGCAATACACCACGAATGCTCAACACCGTACCGTGCATGGGGCGCAAGCGTGCTTGCGCCAAGCGCCCGGACAGGCGTGGCAGCAGCTGTTCCAGGTTCATACCACGCCCTCTTCGGCGAACGGCAACAGGCTGCGCCGCAGGTTTTGCAATTGGGCTTCGAGGCCCAGTTCAACTGATCCGGCCGGGCTGTTCAGGCGCGCCTGGCCGGCGTGCAACTGTTCGTCTGCATCCACGGCAATCTCCAGCCCTTCCAGCTTGAGGCGTTGCCGCAACGCATCGACCTCCGCAGGCGGCACCCACAAGGTCAACGCCTGGTCCTGGCGAAACGCGCTCAAGGCCTGGCGGGTACTGCGCACTACACGGTCGGCGTTGTCCAACTCGCCCAGCACTTCACGCACGATGCCCAGGGCCAGGTCGGCCAAAGACGCTTCCAGGCTGCTCAAGTAGTGCTGCACCTGGGACTGGGTGTGCAGCAGCAATTGCGCGACCTGTTCAGCCCCCGCTTGCCGGGCGCTTTCGAAGCCTTCGGCGCGGGCGCTGCTCAGCCATTGTTCGCTGTCGGCCTTGATCTGTTCAGCCTGTTGTTTGGCCGCTTGCAGGAAGGCAAAGCCGTCGCTCCATAACGCGGCGTCTTCGGCGCGCAGGATGCGGGCGGTGGGACGGCTCGGCAATTCGCTCATGGCGTCATCTCCTCGGCCAGCAGGCACGCGGCGGCGGCCTGGACAATTTCCAGGTCACGGGGCACTCGGGCGCTGAGGCCCTGGGGGAAGGCGAAGCGCAAACGCAACCAGCCCTGCCAATCGGCATGCTGGGCGTGCAGCCAGGCGGCGACACAGCCTTGGCCGTCGCGGTCGATGGCCTCGATCAATTCGCCGGGATCGCGCAGTAAATCCGCTGCGCCGCCGAGTTGGCGCAAGGCCAGGGCTGAAACGAAGACTTCAGCACCCAGGCCTTCGCGCAGCTCATTGACCACCTCGCGGCGGATCTCCCGGCTCAGGGTCGCGGCATGCCAGATCGCCCCGCACAGCCTCGGCAAGCGGGCGAACTGCGCGGGTGACAGCAGCAATACCGACAAGTCTGCCGCCAACGGCGTGACCAACTGGTCCATGGGCGCCAGTTGATAATGGCTGACCAGCAACTGCTCCAGGCGCTGGCGAAAACGCGGCTGGCCGTGCATCGCCTGCAGCACGGCGTCGGGCAATTCATCGGCAAAACACGCGCCCAGGCTAGGCCCGCGTACAAACTGCAGCGGCTCGGCGATCAGCCCCTGCCAGCGTTCGAACAGACTCATTCACCCTCCTTGAGCACATACAGCGCCTGGGACTGGCGACGCGTCCATTGCTGACGGGCCAGCACTCCCACGGCGCCGAGGGCGATCAACAGAAGCGCACCAAACATCAGCCGCGCCTGGGGCAGATTGTCTTCCAGCAGCCAAAGGCCCATGAAGCGGGCCAGGCGCGGCTGTGCCGGGTTATTGCTGATGGCCACAGCGGCCTTGATTGCCGTCACCGAAACGCCGTCGTAACTCAGGCCGGAAATACCGTTGGCCACCAGGGTCTTGATCTACGGGATCAGCGTATTGATGTCGGTGCCTGGGTCGTAACGCACCAATACCGAGGCTGAAGACGGAGAAATCACGCGCTTGAGCAAGTCGTTGTCCGGCAGCACCACGTGCACGCGGGCGGCGACGATGCCGTCGATCTGCGACACCGAGTGCGACAGTTCTTCGCTCAGCGCATAGATCATCTGCGCCCGCTCCTGCACCGGCGACGACACCAGGCCGTTGCCCTTGAACACCTCGCCCATGTTGGAAAAGCTCTGTTGCGGCAGGCCGGCGTTGTCGAGCAGGGTCATGGCTTCGGCAAAGCGTGACTCATCGACCACTACCTTGAGCTGGCCGTTGTCCTGGGCCTTGCGTTCCGCCGGGATGCCACCGCGCAGCAGTACCGCGACCATGGCGTTGGCATCGCGCTCGCTGAGGTTGGTGTAGAGGTCGGTGTTGCAGGCTTGCAACAGGCTGGCGAGCAGGCCGATCAGCAGCAGGCGCAAGGCGCGGTTGGGGCTTGGCATGGCGTTATTGGCCCTTGAGCAGTGTGTTGGCGGAACCGGAAATCTGCGTCGCACCGCGCACCACCATCTGGGTTTCGATGGAGTAGTCGAACATCTTGCCCAGGGAGTGGACGATCTGGTCGACCTGTTGCTCACCGACCTTTTTCCCCGGCTCGCCTTGAGGTGAAGCGCTGGCGGTGCGGATCTCTGCCGAAGCCGGTGGCGGCGCCGACGGGTTGTTGGTGAGCAGGTCGGCGCGCTCGGAAAACGCCCGCGTGCGGTCGATGAAACTGTTCATGCGCTCCATCAGGCCCGAGCCGATCTGGTGCGGGCTGGCGCCTTCGGGCATGCCCTTGGCGGTGTTGGCCATGTGCTCGAACAGGTTCTGCGAGGCCCCGGCGGGCCCCGCGCCGGCGGACGGCGGCAGCGCCGAAGCGCCGGCGGCGAGACTGATAGTCATAGGGGCTTCCTACTCTTCGTCGTCATCGGACATGGCGTCGTTCAGCAGTTCCTGCATCTTCGGCATGATGATGAACTGACCGCCGATGGTGACCGCCTGGGTGATCAACGCATCGGTGAACTCGGGGTCATCGGCTTCGTTGGGTTTGTCGGCGGCCTTGGCGTTATCCACCGCGGCATTGAACTTGGCTTCAGGGCTGGCGCCACCAGGGGCGAGATTGCTGTCTACGGCCGTTACGGACATGGTACTGCTCCTTTACTGGGTTGGGGTTTCGGTACTGACTTGCGCGCCACGGAACACCCGCACCCCGCGCTCGCGCGCCACCGGGGCGGCCACGACCTTGGGTTGCAGGTGATCCACATGCTGCTGCACCAGCGCCAGGTACGGCGGTGGTCCGGACACGAACACTTCATCGCCCTCGGGGCCGTTGCGCATGGACAGTTGCTGGCCGAACACATCGAGGTTGCTGAGGTAGGCCTGCAACTGGTCGAGGTCCAGGGCGTTGGCCTTGAAAAGCTTGGTGCTGATTTCATCGCTGGCATTGAGGTACAGCAGGTTGCCGTCGAAGTACCAGGTGAGGCCGTTGGTGCTGCACAGGGTCTGCAGGAACTCACCGGCGGTGGCGCCGCGAATCGTGCTGCGGGCCTTGCCGCGCACCTTGTCGGAGAGCACCAGGGGCACGTCGAGGTTGTGGCCGAATTCTTCCAGGGCGCTGCGCACATCCTGGTCCACCAGCACGTAGGCATAGGGCTGGGAGAACCACGCCGGTTCTTCGGCGGCATTGGCAAAACGGCTGCCGAACAGGCATAGGACGGCCAGCAAAAATATGCTTACATGGCGTCCGCCTTCGCCAGACGAGTTGTGACGATGTCCAAGAATTTTCTGCTCGCCAGTACCCTGTTGCTGGCGGCCTGCTCCAGCAAGCCCGCGACCGATTCCGACAAGTCGTTGCAACTGGCCAATGACCTGAGCAAGCGCGGCGACTACGCCAGTGCGGCCGCGCTGTACGAGCGTGCGGCGCAGCAACCCGGT
The DNA here is from genome assembly GCF_000510895.2 of Pseudomonas sp. FH1. Lineage (NCBI taxonomy): Bacteria > Pseudomonadati > Pseudomonadota > Gammaproteobacteria > Pseudomonadales > Pseudomonadaceae > Pseudomonas > Pseudomonas sp. FH1. Next base: position 26,336 of record NZ_AOHM01000068.1, on the reverse strand, counting down.
GCCGGCATCGAGTTGTGGCTCAAGCTCGGCCAGGCCAAGCTCGACGCCAAGGATGCGCTGGGCGCCGAGCGGGCTTTCCAGCAAGCCCTGGGGTTCGATGCGCACAATGCCGACGCCCTGCTCGGCCTGGGCACCGCGCAATTGCAGTTGGGCAAAACCCAGCGTGCCGTCACTGCCCTGGGCCAGGCGGCGGAGATTGGCGGGTTGCCAGTGGCCTACACCCGCCTGGGTGTGGCGCAGATCCTCAATGGCCAGGCCGCTGCGGCGCAAACCGCGTTCGCCAAGAGCCTGAGCCTCAAGCCCGACGACCTCGACAACCGCTGCAACCTGGCCCTGGCGTATGCGTTGGGTGGGCAGTCGCAGCTGGCGGTGGAGACCATCGCACCGGTCGCGCAGTCGCCCCGCGCCTTGCCCCGGCATCAGCGTAATGAGTTGTTGGTGATGGTGTTGGCGGGGTATGAGCAGCGGGTGACGGGGTTGCCGCTGGATGACATTCCAGCTGCCGAACGTGCACGGTTGGTGACGGAAGCCAAGCGCATCAAAGCCATCAGTGACCCGGTGGCGCAGGCTCGGGAGTTGGGGTTGGTAGACCCGCGATAAGCGGTTCATTGCTGGCCTCCCGCGGCGCCGGCCTTGGCTTCCTGCTGGTCCTTGCGCCGCTGCAATTGCTCGCGGTCGAAACCTTCGATGTACACCTGGGCCGCGCGGCCCACGGGCGCGGCCATCACCGGGCCGGTTGGGCGGCCTTGGGTCAGGTCTTGCTTGCGCTCGACCATTTGCATCAGGTTCAGGTTGTTCGCGCAGCCCAACGCCAGGGTCGGCTTGAAGTCTTCGCCCAGGCCGATGGTGTCCGTGGCCGGAGGCTGCTGACACTGGGTCGGCAGGCCATCCGCGCGGTATTCGGACGAGTAGTACGTCGGCGCCAGATGGGTCTGGCAACCCATTAGCGCCAGGGGCAACAGCATCAATACGCGTAAAGCAGTCATGGCAGTCCCCCTGATCAATTCATGTAGAAACCGAACGCCCCGCCGCTGCGCGGTCCGGTGGCCGCTGCGGTAGCCGGTTGTGCGTCGAGGGGCGTGGCGAGGGTGCGACCGCGCACCGGCTCCACCAGGTACGGGGTGATGAGGATCACCAGTTCGGTTTCATTGCGCTGGAAGCGCTTGGAGCGGAACAGGTTGCCGAGGATCGGCAGGTCGCCCAGCAGTGGCAGTTTCTCGATGTCCTGGCTGCTTTCACGCTGGAACAGCCCGGCGATGGCGAAGGTCTGCCCACTGCCGACCTCCACCCGCGTATCGGCGCGACGCACGCTGAAGGACGGCACGTGGAAGTTGCCGAAATCCACAGTGCCGCCGCTGACCACGCTGCTGACTTCGGGGCGCACTTGCAGGGCGATGCGGCCGTTGGGCAGCAGGGTCGGGTTGAACAACAACGACACGCCGAACGACTTGTATTCGATGCCCACCAGGTCACGATTGACTGGCACCGGGATCGCCACTTCGCCACCCGCAAGGAAACTCGCGGTCTGGCCGGTCATGGCGGTGATATTCGGTTCGGCTAGGATCTGCAACACGCCGTTGGCCTGCAACGCATCGAGCATGCCGTCGATATTCACGTTGCCTGAACCGGCACCTGCTGCTGCCAAGCCGCCTGCCGTGGCGGCGGCCAGTGGTCCGCCGGTGATCAGGCCGAAGGAGAAGGTGCCGTTGTTGAACATGGCGTTCCAGTTCACACCGTAGTGCAGCAGCTCGGAGCGCGACACCTCGGCAAAACGCACACGCAGGTTCACTTGGGCGGAGCCTGCGTATTCGGTGGTGTTGATCGCGCTCTGGAAACCTTGCCCCTGAGGGTTGAGCAAGGCATTCAGGTCGGTCGCTTCCGCCACCGAACCCAGGGTGCCCTTGGCGACCAGGCGGTTACCGGCGCCGCTGATCTGTGCGCCGTTGCCGGGGTGCAGTGCCTGCATCGGCGTGCTCACCGCCTGGCTGCCACTGCTCACGGCCAGGGTCAGGCTCGCCAGTTGTTTGCCGTCGCTGCCCAGGGCAATCAGGCTGGTGTTGCCCGGCGCCTTGCCGAAAATATAGATCGTGCCCGGCGACACCACTTGCAGGTCGGCCACATTCGGCTCGGCCACCAGTACTGAATCCACCGGCGCGACAAAATGCAGGATGCGCCCTTCACCGGAGGCCAGGGCAATCGAGCCCCCGGCGCCGGCCGCGATTTCCTGAGCCTGGCTCACACATGCAAAAACACTCAGCAACAGCACACAAAAACGCATCATGAGGCGGACGCCAGGGGGGTGACGGAAGCCGCGGCAGGCGCGCGGCGGTTGGAGATTTCGGTGAGGCTGATGGTCACCAACGCTTGCAGGTTGTACTCGGTGGCCAGCTCGCGGAACGACAGCACCGCCAGCTCCAGCTCACCGCGCAGCACCAGGCGGCGCAGGCTGCGACGCAGTTCCGGGTGCACCAGCAACACCGCACTGTTGACCTCGCGGGTGTTGTCACAGGCCTGGCGCAGTTGGGCGAGCAAGGCGCGGCTGACTTCTTCGGGAATCAGTTCGCGCTGCGGCTCCTGGCGGCGCAAGGAGGCACGCAGTTGATCTTCCAGGCCCGGCGCCAGTACCAGCGCACCGATCACGCGGTTGCGGTCGGCGTATTGATGGCTGATCTGCCGCGCCAGCGCGGCGCGCAAGTGTTCGGCCAGGCGCCCGGCGTCGGTTTCGCGGGCGCCCCACTCCACCATGGCTTCCAGCAAAGCGCGCTGGTTGCGGATCGACACGCCCTCGCCAACCAACAGGCGCAAGGTTTCGGCCACCCGTTGCAGCGGCACCAGGCGCAAGGCCTCCTTGACCAGTTCACCGTAGGTCGCCTCGGTGCGCTCCAGCAGCAGGCGGGTTTCCTGGATGCCGAGGAAGTCGGCGGCATAGCGACGCAGGCTACGTTCCAGCACGCCGCGCAATACTTCGTCGGGCAGCAGGAAGCCGATGCCGGCGTTGCGCAGGGTGTCTTCGTGCTGGCGTTCGACCCAGTGGGCACTGCGGCCATTGAGGGGGGAATCGGCCTGCACAGTGGCGATGTCCAGCAACTGCACATGCACCGGATCGTCCTGCACCAGCAGGCAGTTGATCGGCAATTCGCCTTCGCTCACCGGCACGCCTTCCAGGGACACGCGGAAACTGCCCGGCGTGGCCTTGGCCTCCATGTAGATGCCCGGCACCGGCATGTCCACGCCGAGTTCGGTACGCAGGTCATGGCACAGCGCTTCGACGCGCTGGCGCAGCAGTTGGCGCGGCGCGCTCTGGGACACACCGCTGCCGAGGGTCAGCAGCACACGGGTATCGGGCAGCAGGTTGTCATCCAGTTCGGCCTGCACTTCGACCACCGGTTCCGGCGTCTCGACCAGCACTTCCAGCTCAGGCTGCCGGTGATGGCGGCGATACATCATGAACGCCGCACCGCCAAACACCAGGGACAGCCCGAGGAACACCCAGGTCGGAAACCCCGGCAGCAGGCTCACGCCAATCATGATCAACGCGGTCAAGCCCAGCGCACGGTAACTGGCGCCCAGTTGCTTGATGATCTCGCTGCCCAGGTCCCCCGCTTCGCCGTCGCTGTTGACGCGAGTGACCACAGTGCCCGCCGCCACGGAAATCAGCAGCGCCGGAATCTGCGCGATCAGGCCGTCACCCACAGTCAGCAACGAGTAGGTGTGCACCGCGACGCCGAAGGGCATGTCGCGCTCGATCATGCCGATCAACATGCCGCCGAGCAGGTTGACCGCAAGGATCACCAGACCGGCGATGGCATCGCCTTTGACGAACTTCATGGCGCCATCCATCGCGCCGAACATCTGGCTTTCACGTTCCAGGCGCGAGCGACGGCGACGGGCTTCGGCCTGATCGATGTCGCCGTTGCGCAGGTCGTTGTCGATGCTCATCTGTTTGCCGGGCATCGCGTCCAGGGTGAAGCGCGCAGCCACTTCCGCCACACGCTCGGCCCCCTTGGTGATCACCACGAACTGCGCCACGGTAATGATCAGGAACACCACCATGCCCACCACCACTTGCCCGGCAATCACAAAGTCGCCGAAGGCCTTGACGATATGGCCGGCGTCGCCGTGCAGCAGAATCAAACGCGTGGTGGTGATCGACAGCGACAACCGAAACAATGTGCTCAACAGGATCAGCGGCGGCAGCGCGGAAAACTCCACCGAATGGCCGATGTAGAACGCCACGATCAGGATCAGGATGCTCAGGGCGATGTTAAGGCCGATCAGCGCATCCACCAGGTAGGTGGGCAGCGGGATGATCATCATCACGATCGCCATCAGCATAAACGCGACGATGATCACGTCGGTACGCTGCGCAGCGAGGCGCGCCAGGTTGTTCAGGCGGTTGAGTGCACTCATGCGCCAGCCCTGCGTGCGGCCAGGTAGCGTTTGAAGCATTGGCGCGCTTCGTCCTTGCGCTCGCCGTACCACAAGGCACGGGCGCGCAGCAGCAACAGGCTGGCAGATTCGCCTTCCATTGCCACCAGGCGGTCCAGGGCACTCAGGGCGCGGGCGGCGTCGCCGCTGTCGGTGAACGCCAGCACCAGCGAGCGCAGCAACACACCGTCGTGGGGTGCGACGCTGACGGCAATCAGCAACATCACCAGGGCGCGCTGGGACTGGCCATTGCGCCGATACAGTTCTCCAATGCCCTTGAGCAGTTGCACGGCGTCGTCGTTTTCGCGGGCCATCAGGTATGCACCTCCGAGCGTTGCTGTTCGAGGTTGCGGCGCATCTCGATCTCTTCGCCGATCAGCTCGACAGCCAGTGCCTTGATGTGTGGCTCGGCGTCCAGGCCGGGCAGGATGTGTTCCATCACATGCTCCAGCAGCTCCAGCGAACGCGCGCCGCCGAACAGCAACGAGTCGACGCCGGCAGCGGCGGTGAGTGCTTCGAGGTCACTGCGCAGGGAGCGGCGGGTCTGGGTCTTGCGGGTCTTGAGCACCGCTTCGAAGGCGGTGGCCTGGCGCGAGTTGACCGGGCGAACCGCTTCGACCGGCGCACTGCGCACATCACTGGGAATCAACGGGCGGGGTTCGACTTTCATCCCAGGGCCTTAGCTTAAAAGCATGGTCACAGCGTGAAGGTGAAGCGCTCCTCGCCACGGGCGAGGATCACTTGGTTGTTTTCGATGCGTTCCAGCACCCAGTTGTCCGCCAGGGCTGCGCCGGGGTACAGGCGCTTGCCGCTGTCGTTGATCACGTAGGGCTGGGCGCCAAACCATACGGCCTGGAAGCGCACGCGCGGCGCGGCGGCATCGGCGCGGGCCGTCACACGCGGGTTGAGCACGACCTGCTGGCCGTAGCGCTGGTCAAACGCCTGTTGCAAGGCCAGCCACTGTGGCTTTTGCGACTGTTCAAAGGTGCCGGTGGCGCTGAGCTGGCCGTTGCTGTCACTGATTTTCACGGTGTCCAAGCGGGCGGTTTGTAGCTGCTGCTCCAACCAGGCTTTGGCTTGCTCGCGGGACGGTTTTTTCAGTGGTGCAACCTCATCGACAGCGACCGGTGCGGGCAACAGTGGCGCTTCGCTACGAACCGCCAGCGCCCCTGCACAGATAAACAGCAGGACGGTCGCGACAATCCAGGGGGTGATTTTGCGTGGGGCGTCCGACGGTTTTTCAACGCCACCAGGCACAGCCAGGCTCACACCCGCCGTGCCGATCCGCAGTTGCAACGGCAATCGCGCGCGATGGCCGTTGCCGTGGGGAATACGCACATTGCCGGCGAGCAACACGTCACCGCCCAGCGCTTCGACCGCCACGTGGTCGCCTTCAAACCGCAGGCGCAGGTGCAGGCCGGCAATGCCGGGATCGGTGAGTACCAAGTCGGCCGCCAGGTCGGCGCCGAGGGTATAGACCGGCTGGTCGAGCACCAGGGAACTGCCCTGGTGCAAACCACCGGTCACGGTCAAGGTCGGTGCGCCAGTAGCGGCGACCGGCCCCAAGGAAATCAAGGCTGTCATGGTTGGGTTTGCCCCCTTGAGCATGTGCAACGGGGTCAAGCATCAGAGGGTAAACGGGCAGCGCCGGCGCCGCCCGTTTGGCGAATCAGTTCTGCGGACGCTGTTTGGTGGCGTCGAGCTCCGCTTTTTTCGCGGTGCTGATTTCGGTGATCTTGGCCGACTTCTCGATAGCCATGTTGAAGGTCGCTTCCATCTTCGCGATAGCGTCGTCGGCGCCGCCTGCTTTTACTGGTGGGACATCAGCCATGTTCATCTCCTTGCATCGATAGGGAAGTTATTCAGTTGCGCAACAGCAAGCTGAAAGTATGCAAACCGGTGAATGCCCAAAACGTCAGACAGTGAGCCTTCGAACTGCCGTCGGTTTGCATGGGTTCCATACTACTCACGATCAAAACGCCTTCGCTGTGAAAGCTTGTGAAACGTTCCACACAGGCACTGTGAAAGATTTGGCTCAACCTGGCGTTGAGAAAAATTCATCCATTTTCAGGTACGGAACTTTCAGAAAAAACCCAATACACGCTGAAGCCCCTGATTTACGGGGCCCTTACAACTGTGAGCACAACGGACGTGAGCAATAAGGCGCGATGCAAACGAGCTATGAAGCAAGGCTTGGCAATTATTTTCGCGACGACTTCACATTTCTCGCTAATAGCCTTTTGCCCAACTTTCCAGATATTTCCATTTGTAACAACAGCGACTTAATCATCGCGTTTGATAGCCCCTCCCGAGCAGCCTTATTGCTGGGAGAACAACTTTCCTCCGCGCCCGTTAGTGCAACTGCACTAATAACCAAAGGACTCGTTCACGGGCCGGCTATATATAAAACTTCCAGGTGATCTATGACCGACATGAATGATTCACCCACAACGCTCCTCGACAACGACGGTTGCGCTGAGATTCACTTCGGCCCTTATCGACTGCTCCCCAAGCGCCATCAACTGCTCAAGCACGGGCAACCCGTGAACCTGGGCAGCCGCGCGCTGACACTGCTGATCGCCCTCGCCTCGCGCCCCGGCGAACTGCTGAAGAAAACCGAACTGCTCGACATTGCCTGGCCGAAACTGGTGGTGGAGGAATGCAACCTGCGCACGCAGATCAAGACCCTGCGCCGCACCCTCGGTGACGATGAAGCGTTGTACATCGCCACGGCACCCGGCCTGGGCTACCGCTTCGTGGCGCCCACCTGGTTCGAGCGGGCGCCAAAACCGCGGGTGAAGGAGCCGGTGGTGCTGGGTGTGTATGGCTGCCGCCATTGTCGCGGCGCGGGGATGGTGCCGCTGTTTGCACAGATGGGTATGCAAAACAGTTGATGGCCCGAGGTTATTCCGTTGGAAAAATATGTTTTTTCCAACGGAATGTTTGGCGCAGCCCAATCGTTGTTATTCCTGAAACTGCCCAACACCCATAACCTTCAGGAACGCTTTTATGAATCGCTCTCTTCTGCTCGGCCTGCTCAGTGTCTTCGCGGTCGGCTCCGCCCAGGCGGCGTCGTTGCAAGTCCCGGTCAACCTGGTCAGTGCCGATGGCGCGCCACAGCCCGTCGGTAGCATCACCATCAGTGAATCGGCCTACGGCTTGATTTTCACCCCTGATCTCAAATCCTTGCCAATGGGCGTGCACGGCTTTCATATCCATGAAAACGGCAGCTGTGAAGCGGGTGTGAAAGACGGCGTGAAAGTCGCGGCACTGGCCGCCGGCGGACACTTCGACCCGGAAAAAACCGGCAAGCACCTGGGCCCTTACGCCGACGGCCACTTGGGTGACCTGCCGGCGCTGTACGTGAACATGGACGGCACCTCGAACAACCCGGTGCTCGCGCCCCGCTTGAAAAGCCTGGCGCAGATCAAGGGCCACGCGCTGATGATCCATGCCGGCGGCGACAACCATTCCGACATGCCCAAGCCATTGGGCGGTGGCGGTGAGCGACTGGTGTGCGGCGTGATTTAAGCCAGCGCGCTCAGGTCCAGGTGCCCATCCTTGATCGGCGGGCACCAGTAGTAACCGCCGGTCAACGGTGTGCTGATGCGGTACAGGCCATCGACAATCCCATCTTCCAGCCCGCTCATGCGGCGCAGTTGCGCTTCGAACGCGTCGAAGGAATGGCCGAACGCGAGAAACATCAACCCGGCCTGGCCGTTCTCGGCCCATGGCATCGAACGGCGCACTACGAAGGCTTCCGGGGTGAAGCTTTCTTGGGCGGTGCGTTTGGTGTGGGCGGACTCGGGGGCGTCGTCGAGTTCTTCGTTGTCACCATGGCGGCGACCGATGATGTGGTCGCGCTCTTGCGCAGGCAAGGCGGCGAAGCCGTCGAGGTCGTGCTGCCACTGCTGGATCGCGGCAAAGCTGGCGCCGCTGTCGGTCAGGGCCGCTTCAACCGCCGCGTCATCGTGGGGGTTTTCGGTGCCGTCTTCGTAGTCGGTGAGGTCAAAGCCGGTCTTGTAGCGGAAGCCTTCGGTCATCTGCACCAGGCGGAACGCCGGGGCCAGGGCCTTTTCGAAGGCGCGGCTGCGCAACAGCAATTCACCGCGATCCACGCCGTGCAGCCATACCCACAACGCCTGTTGGGTTGACGGGTTATGCGCGCCCGGCCCGCTGACCGTGGGGAATGTGCGCAAGCCTTCAATCCGGGCGCCCAAGGCATTCACCAGTGGTTCGCCAAAACCCACCACCGCCGCCGAATCGGTCAACTGCACCAGCGCGTCCAACGCAGCGGGCACCGCGGCCAGTGAGTCCACGGCAAAAAACAGATGGCGTGCCTGCAACGGCACCGGTGCGGCAAGAATGCCCGGCTGGTACTGACTCATGTGAACTCCTTCTGAAAAGCCGCGCAGTTTAACCGTCAGGCGCATGGCTGCGTACAAGAAAGCGCGCAAGCCTTGCCATAGAGCCTGTTGTTGGGTGACTCTCTAGTCATGTTTTGCAACTATTCCAGGGGTAGCGACATGACCACCAGCAACCTGCTCGCCCAGCTGTTTCCCGCTTCCGCCGCCGAGATTCCCGAGACATTCCAGCTAGGGGCGCCCATTGAACAGCGTGATTACCTGGTCGATGGCCAGTTGCAGGTGTGGAACGGCCCCTTGGCCAAAGTGCAGAGCCCGGTGCAGTTTGGCGACGAACGTGTGCATATCGGCAGCACGTCGCTGCTGGACGCCGAGACCGCCCTCACCGCCCTGGATGCCGCCGTTCGAGCCTATGACCGAGGCCAGGGTGAATGGCCGACGATGCGCGTGGCCGAACGTATCCAGCACGTCGAAGCCTTCCTGCGACGCATGCGTGAACAGCGCGATGCCGTGGTCAAGCTGTTGATGTGGGAGATCGGCAAGAACCTCAAGGACTCGCAGAAAGAGTTCGACCGCACCTGCGACTACATCACCGACACCATCAATGCCCTCAAGGAACTCGACCGTCGCTCCAGCCGCTTCGAGTTGGAACAGGACACCCTCGGCCAGATCCGCCGCGTGCCGCTGGGCGTGGCGCTGTGCATGGGGCCCTATAACTATCCGCTGAACGAGACCTTCACCACGCTGATTCCGGCGTTGATCATGGGTAACACCGTGGTGTTCAAGCCGGCCAAGCTGGGCGTGCTGCTGATCCGCCCTTTGCTGGAAGCGTTCCGTGACAGCTTCCCGGCCGGGGTGATCAACGTGATCTACGGCAGTGGCCGCGAAACCGTCAGCGCGCTGATGGCCAGCGGCAAGATCGATATCTTTGCGTTTATCGGCACCAACAAGGCCGCCAGTGACTTGAAGAAACTGCACCCCAAGCCGCATCGCCTGCGCGCAGCACTGGGCCTGGACGCGAAAAACCCAGGCATCGTGCTGCCCGAAGTGGACCTGGACAATGCCGTCAGCGAAGCCGTCACCGGTTCCCTGTCGTTCAATGGCCAGCGCTGCACCGCGTTGAAAATCCTCTTCGTGCATGAAGACGTGGTCGACCGTTTCATCGAGAAATTCAACCAGAAGCTGGCCACGCTCAAACCCGGCATGCCGTGGGAAGACGGCGTGGCGCTGACGCCATTGCCCGAAGTGGGCAAGGTGGATTACCTCAACGGCCTGGTGGCTGACGCCGCGCAACACGGTGCCAAGGTGGTGAATGCGCACGGTGCCGAGAGCCGCGGATCGTTCTTCTACCCGGCGGTGCTGTACCCGGTGAACCCGCAGATGCGCGTGTACCACGAAGAGCAGTTCGGCCCGGTGGTGCCCATCGTGCCCTACCGCGACCTGGAGACCGTGATCGACTACGTGCTGGACTCGGATTTCGGCCAGCAGTTGAGCATTTTCGGCACCAACGCCGTGCAAGTCGGGCGCCTGGTGGACACTTTTGCCAACCAGGTCGGCCGCATCAACATCAACGCCCAGTGCCAACGTGGCCCAGACACGTTCCCGTTCAATGGGCGCAAGAACTCGGCCGAGGGCACGCTGTCGGTGCATGACGCCTTGCGCGTGTTCTCGATCCGCACCTTGGTGGCGACCAAGTTCCAGGAGAGCAACAAGGCACTGGTCAGCGACATCCTGCGTAACCGCGATTCGAGTTTCCTGACCACCGATTACATTTTCTAGAGGACGATTCGTCGTTGATTAACCTGCATCTGCCTGTGTTTGCCCGGCGCCTGTTGCGCCCCCTGCTCGACCCGTACCGCCGCTATCGCCATGCCAAGCTGATCCACGCCATGCGCGTGTCCATCGGCTTGCTGGCGACGATCCTGCTGACCACCGGCATCAACCTGCCCTACGGTGAGTGGGCGTCGGTGACCATGCTGGTGGTGATCGGCGGGTTGCAGCACCACGGCAATATCGGCAAGAAAGCCGTGGAGCGCGCCTACGGCACATTGATCGGCGCCAGTGTCGGCTTGCTGCTGGTGGTTCAGGAAGCCTACGTCGGCCAGCCATTGCTGACTTACCTGTTGATGTCGGTGGTGTGCGGGTTCTTTTCCTATCACGCCATCGGCAAGGGTGGGTACACCGCGCTGTTGTCGGCGATTACCGTGTTTATCGTCGCCGGCCACGGTGACAACCCGCTGTCGGATGGGTTGTGGCGCACGGTCGACATCCTGATCGGTATCGCCCTGGCCCTGGCCTTTTCATTTGCCCTGCCGCTGTACGCCGTGTACTCCTGGCGCTACAACCTGGCCAGCGCGTTGCGCGATTGTGCCGAGATCTATAGCCGGATCATCAACGGCGAGTCCGTCACCAGTGACGAACACCTCAAGCTGCTCAACCGCCTGAATGCGGCGATGCTGCAGTTGCGCTCGCTGATGCCGTCGGTGTCCAAGGAAGTGCGCATCTCCATGACCGAACTGGACGCGATCCAGCGGCATTTGCGGATGTGCATCAGCACCTTGGAAATTCTCGGCAACACCCGGCCCGACCCTCGCGATGAACAGGCGATGGCGCGCATGCAGGTAATGTTGAAGGCCGAGCATAGGCAGATCCGCGTGCAACTGGTGGGGATGGCGCGGGCGTTGAAGTCGGGGGTGACGGAGCGCTTGGAGCGGCAGAGCCATCCGGGTGTCGAGCCGGCACTGGATGCGCCGGTGTACAGCGCGCTGGATGGTTATCGGCTGCTGACGCTGCAACTGGCGCAGAACGTGGATGCGATGCGCCAGCGGTTGGCCAAGAGTGCGGGGCGCTGGAAAATCTGAATCCGCTGGGCAAAAAGGGAGATTCCCACGCGTTTACAGTTTTCAAACATTTCACACTTTGCCTTACAAAGTTTTCACGTTTTATTCACATCCCGGAACGTAGTGTGAAGCCTCATCCGTTACAAATGTTGCATATCAAGCCCGCCGCCCCAGCGGGCTTTTTTTTGCCTGGGATTTGAGTCAACGCGCTGCTTTACTGGCGGGCGTCGTGGCCTGTTCACGAATGGCACGCTGGGTATCCAGCACCTTGGCCAAGGCATGTTCCGCCTCCGGGCTTTGCTGTGGCACACGAATCGCTGCCGACACCAACGTGATCAACTTGGCCATCACCTCGGCATCCGTGGCCGGACGGCCCAGGCTCATGGAGTTCATCAGCAGGCGCAGTTCGGTACCGGCCATCACCCCGGAAATCGCCTTGAGGGCAAATTGCAGACGCACGCCCAGCTCATTGCGCGGCAGGTCCGGCAGGGCCAGGGCAAAGGCTTCGAAGAACCGCTGGAACACTGGCTGGTAATGCACCTTGAGGTATTCCTGGATAAACGGCGACGTGTCGCTGTACACCCGCCCCAGGAAACGGATAAACGAACGCCCTTCCCCACTGGCGCTGGCCGGATCGCTGCGCTCCAGGCCCATGGCCGGGGCGAACAGCACGCCGAGCAGGGTGTCGCAGTCCAGCGGGCCGTCGGCCTGCGCCTCGCAGCGCGCGAGCAATTCCAGGCGCTGTTCGTTGAGCGGCTCCAGGCGCTGCTTGAGCAGGGTTTGCATCAGGGAATCCTTGTCCCCGAAGTGGTAGTTCACCGCCGCCAGGTTCACCTGGGCACGCTCGGTAATCTGCCGAAGCAGAACGGCGTCGTAGCCATACTTGATGAAGAGAGCCTCTGTCGCATCCAGCAATCGAGTCTTGGTGATGTTTGGAGCGCTGACTTTCTTCGCGACCATAGAAGTTCCACGTAGGAAATATTGTTTAAAAAAATAATTTGATTTTTTATACCGGGGCCCTCGTTCGAAAGCAAGTAGTGACACACCGCCATATGATCGAAAGCCTTGGCCGACGGGCCCGTCGGCGACAGGCAAGCTGGTTTTCCCCAACCTCCCGACCCCTTTGAGTAGGCCTTTTCCCAAGCTGAAACCGCTCTACATCGACGGCTGGCGAAGCGGCTGGAAGGCGGTTAGTATTCAAACAATATTTTAAAAACAAGAAACAAAAACCGGTCCATGGCGCACCCTGAGGCGACCCCTAACTTGTTACAAGGCTTTACCGGGGACGATGACGACGGCGTCGAGACTGAAGGCGTATTCATGACAGATACTCCCGCGCACCCAGGCTTGATCTCCCTGCAAGGCATCGGCAAACGCTATCAGCTGGCCGGGCAGCACCTGTCCATTCTCAATGATGTCTGCCTGTCCATCGCCCGTGGTGACAGCTGCGGCATCCTCGGGGCCTCCGGCTCCGGCAAAAGTACCCTGCTCAATATCCTCGGCCTGCTGGACCTGCCCAACTGCGGCCAGTACCACTTTGCCGGCCACGATATCTTCAACGCCACGCCCGACGAACTGGCGGCGATCCGCAACCAGCAGATCGGTTTTGTGTTCCAGAGCTTCAACCTGTTGCCACGCCTCAGCGCCCTGGACAATGTCGCCCTGCCCCTGAGTTATCGCGGCGTGTCACGCCATGAATCGGTGGAACAAGCCCTGCGCATGCTCGAACAGGTCGGCCTGGCCGACCGCGCTCACCATCGCCCCGCCGATCTGTCCGGTGGCCAGCGCCAACGCGTGGCCATTGCCCGGGCGCTGGTGGGCAAGCCCTCGGTGATCCTGGCCGACGAGCCCACCGGCAACCTCGATAGCACCACCGCCCAGGACATCATGGACCTGCTGCTGGCGCTGAACCGCGAGCAACAGGTCACCCTGATCATCGTCACCCACGACCCCCACATCGCCGAGCGCCTGGACCGCAAGATCCTGGTGCGCAATGGCGTGGTGCAAGAGGCCGGGCGCCCATGAAGGAGCGGGTAAGGAGCAGCCTGCGGGTCGAACAAAGCCTCAGCCAACTGCTGCATGAAGCCTTCGTCAGCCTGCGCACCTTGGGCAAGCGCTCGATCCTGGCCCTGCTGGGTATCGTGATCGGCAGCTCGTCGGTGGTGGCATTGATCAATATCGGCAATAACGCGGCGGTAGATGCCGCGATGATTTTCAAGGACATGGGCACCGACACCCTGATCGCGCAGTTCCCCCCCAAGGGCGCCAGCACGGTGCCGATGCCCGCGCGCCTTGACCTCGACGCCGCACGCCAGACAGTGCCAGGCATCGACCATATCGGCGCCCTCACGTTGTTCAGCGGGCCCGTGGTGTTTCATGGTCGTACCGTCAACGCCAACTTCGTCGGCAGCACGCCGGACATCAAGGGCGCGATGCGCCTGGCGGTGCAGCAGGGGCGCTTCCTCTCGGGCTTCGATGCCAATGAAACCTACGGCGTGATCGGTGACCAAGTGGCCCAGTCACTGAGTGCGCCGGGCGATCCCCTGCAATTGGGCGATCGCGTGCGCATCAACGATTACCTGTTCCTGATCGTCGGCATCCTGCGCAACCAGCCACGGGCGATGCTGATGCCGGTGCAAGCCAACGATTCGCTGTTCATTCCCGCCGAAGGCATGCGCCGCATCTATGCAACCCCGCAGATTGGCAACGTGATCATCCGCGCCGCGCCCGGCCAGGACATGGAACGTATCGCCAAGGACGCGGCCGCCGCGTTGAGACCGCAACTTCCCGACCACGATGTGGACATCCAGGTGCCCCAGCAAATGATCGACGGCATGACCCGGCAAAGCCGTACCTTCGCTTACCTGCTGCTGGCCCTGGGTGCGATCTCCCTCGTGGGCGGTGGCGTGGGAGTGATGAACGTGATGCTGATGAACGTCTCGGAGCGCCGCCGCGAGATCGGCATCCGTATGGCGCTCGGTGCGCGGCAGCGGGATATCCGCAACCTGTTCCTGCTCGAAGCCGTGACCCTCACCGCCGTCGGCGCGCTTTGCGGCGCGGTACTGGGCATGACCGCCGCGTGGCTGTATGCCTGGCTGTCTGGCTGGGAGTTTGCCTTGGCGGTCGCCGCCTTGCCGCTGGGGGTGGGCAGTACTTTGCTGGTGGGGTTGTTCTTCGGCATTTACCCGGCGGTCTCGGCCTCACGCTTGCAGCCGGTGGAGGCCCTGCGCGATGAATAAATGGCTCTGGCTGCTCGCATTCGCCAGCCTGCCCGGCATGGCCGCCGACGTGGTGATCAAGCCATCGGCACCCAGTACCACCCGCAGCGGCTATGACCGCAGCGTCTCGTTGAATGCCCAGGTCACCACCCTGACCCTGGGCGATGCGGTGTACCTGGGCCTGCGCAACAACCCGGCGATCCGCAGCGCCTACCTGCAACGGGTGGCGCAGAAGTTCGACCTGCGCGTGGCCGAAGATGTGTTCAACCCCAAGCTCACCCTCAACAGTTATTACCGCACCAACCGTGGCTCCGCCGACAACACACGCAATGCCAACCTCGCGCCGGCCACCAGCCTGCTCAGCGAATACGGCACGCGCCTGAGCATGGCCTGGACTCAACAACTGAACACCGCCGACCGCGCCGGCCGTTACCGCAGCGACGGCCTGGACCTGGCAATTATCCAGCCGCTGATGCGCGGCGCCGGCTGGGACGCCACCACTGCGCCGCTGCGCCTGTCGCGCCTGTCGGAACAGGCCAACCGCCTGAACCTCAAGGCCACCGTGGCGCAGACCATCAGCCAGATCATCGCCACCTACCGCGAACTGCTGCGCGCCCAGGAGCAATTGAGCATCGTGCAGGACGCCCTCAAGCGCTCCGGCACCTTGCTGGAAGTGAACAAGGCGCTGATCAATGCCGGGCGTATGGCGGAGTTCGAAATCGTGCAGACCGAAGCCGATATCGCCACCCAACAACTGGGCGTGGAAGAAGCGCAGAACCAGCTCGATTCCAGCCGCCTGGCCCTGCTGCGCCTGCTGGCGCTGGACCTGTCCACGCCGATTCGCGCCACCGAAGCCCTGGAGGCCAAGCCCATGCAGATCGACAAGCGCCAGGCCTTCAACCTGGCGCAGACCCAGCAGCCGGAATACCTCGCCGCCCTGCTCGGCAGCCAGCAAGCCGACCTCAACCTGTTGATCGCCAAGGATTCCGGGCGCTGGCAGGTCGACCTGGTCGCCGGCGCCAACCAGGTACGCGATGCCTACGACAACGACGCCGGACACACCAACAATCGCACCTGGGACAGCTACGCCGGGGTGCAGGTGAAAATCCCTATTGGCGATATCAGCACGCGCCAGGCCGAAGTGCGCGCGCGGGTGAACGTGGAGGATCAGGAGATCCGCATCACCGACGCGCGCCAGGAACTGGAACGCAGCGTCAACGATGTAGTGCGCGACCTTGGCACGCGCTGGCGCCAATATGAAATCTCCCTGCGCGCCGTAGAGTTGTCACGGCGCAAGATCGAGATCGAACGGGAAAAACTCAGCGCCGGACGCTCCACCAACTTCCAGGTGCTGAGTTTCGAGACCGACCTGCGCAACGCCGAAAACGCGCAGCTCAATGCGCTGATCGCTTATTTGAACGCCCAGACCCAGCTCGACTTGACCCTGGGCATGACGCTGGAAAGTTGGGAAATCGCCCTCAATGACTACTAATCAGAAACGCCTGCTGGGCGCTGTACTTATCCTGTTGCTGGGCGGCGCAGGCCTGGCCTTGCGCAGCCCGGCCTCCGATCCGGCCAGCACTCCCGAGCAGTGGCAGGCCGTCCAGCCCGACGCGCTGGTGCACCAGATCGGTCTGGTGGGCAAGATCGAGCCCGACGCCACCATCACCCTCACCGCACCGTTCGACGGCAACGTGCAAGCCAACCTGGTGGAGCAAGGCCAGCGGGTCGAGGCTGGCCAGGTGCTGCTGCGCATGGACCCGGCCACCCTGGAAGTGCAACTGCGCGACGCCCTCTCCGCCCAACTCAAGGCCCGGCGTACCGTGCAGGAAATGCAGGACTGGGACAACGGCCCCACCGTCAGCCGCGCACGCCGCAGCTTGCGCACCGTCGAAATGACCGCCGGCAATACCCAGCGCAAACTCACCGAAAGTGAAAACCTGTTCCAGCGCGGCATCATCCCGCGTAACGAACTGGACGACCTCAAGCAACAGACCCAGCAGCAACAGCTGGACCTCGCCTCCGCGCGCAGCGAACTGCAGCAGGCCCTCGACCAGGGCAAGGGCGAATACCGCCAGATCGCCGACATGGAACTGACCAACGCCACGGTGAGATACAACGCCTTGCACAAACTGCTTGAAGGCAAAGAAGTCAAGGCACCGTTCTCCGGCATCGTGGTGCCGCCGCCCGGTAATAATTCAACTCAGGGCGGCGGCAACAATACGGCCCCGGTGCAGGCCGGCAGCAAGGTCAGCCAGGGTCAGGTGCTGTTTGGCCTGGCGAACATCGAGCGGCTTAAAATCGTCGCCAAGGTCTCTGAGCTGGACATCAACCAGTTGCACCAAGGCCAGGCGGTGGAAGTGCTGGGGGACGGGTTTGACGGCGAGCGACTGAGCGGCTCGGTGAGCGTGGTGAGCGGCTTGGCGATTGCCAGTGACGGCCAGGGCAGTGCGCAGTTTCCGGTGACCTTGTCGATTCCCAAGCTCACGCCGCAGCAGTTGCAACGGGTGCGCCTGGGGATGAGTGCGCGGTTGACCATCGTGACCTACAACAACGCGCAGGCGATGGTGATTCCGAGCCAGGCGATAGGGCCGGATATGACGGTTGAATACCGCGAGGCGATGGATAAGCCGGTGGAGCGGGTGAAGGTGACGACCGGGCAATCGACGCCCCAAGGCGTTGAGGTGTTCGGTTTAAAGCCCGGCTTTGTGAAGACCTCGAAATAGATGGCGATCCCACAGTTAGATTTGTGTCAGCTTGGCTGCCAAGGCCTTCGCTTGAATCGCGACATCCGTCACCGCTGTGCTTTCCCACCACATCCCCCGCAACGGCGGTCCCATGGCGAACAACCGAGGGCTGACCTGCCCCAGGGCATCCACCACTGCCCCCGAAACATCCGCCGCAATCCCCAACGCCAACGGCCCAGGCTGGATCAGCCCACGCTTGAGCAATTGCCGGGGCAAAGGCCGGGCCACACGGCGCCAGTCGTATTCGATACCGCTGGAGTTGATCAGCGCCGCGCCGCAAACCTGCTGCAACGCCTGCTCACCCCGGTAGCGCACACCAATGGTCACGCCCTCGACCGAAGGCTCCAGGCCTTTGAACGACGCCGCTCGAATCCGCAACCGCCCCTCATCATGTAAGCGTGCCACCAACTGCGCACTCAACGGCGGCGAACGGTGGTGATGGCTTTCCCACCACGGCCGCACATGGCGCACGAACTGGCGTTTTTCGCGCTCACTGGCCTGGCTCCACAGCCGGCCGATATGCGCACGCACCGTGTCCAGCGGCGCCTGCCAATCGATGCCCTGTGCTTGCGCCAGAGCGCATTGCCGACGCACCTCGCGCAGCAATTGCCGAGGGCTGCGCAGGCGCTGATCTTCGCCAAGGAAATCCACCCAGCTCGGCGGCTGCCGACGCACATGGGGCAACAGGCCGTGGCGCGAGAAAACCTCGATGGGCCCACGATGCCCGGCCTGTTCCAGGGACACCACCGCATCAACCATGGTCAGCCCGGAACCGATGATCAGCACCGGCGCCTGCGGGTCAATCGCGGTCATGGCTTGCACATCCCAGGGATCCACCGCCGCTGCGTTCAACCCGCTGGACTCGGTCTGCGGTGTGCGCGCCGCCGGGAACATGCCGGTGGCCAGCACCGCAACACCGCCGCGCAATTGCTGGCCGTCATCCAGGGTGAGCAGCGCTGAACCTTGGTCCACCTGCAGGTCGACCCCTTCGGCACGCACATGCTCGACGCTGGAGGCAGACTGCGCCTTCGCCTCGGCCAAGCGTTGCTGGGCATACAAACCGAAAATCCCGCGCGGCGGGAACAGTTCGCTGATCGGCACAGGCTGCTGACGCGACTCCGGCCAGCCGCCGGCGCCAATGTACTCGGTGAGCCATTGAGTCAGATCGTCGGCATTGTCCGGGTCGACACTCATGCGCGCCGCATTGCCGTTCAGGGTGTGGCCCAGTTCGACAGCGCTGTAGGCCTCGCCCCGGCCGAGCTCGGCACGCGGCTCGATGACCAGGATCCGGCGCCGAGCCGGCAGGCGCAGCAGTTGCACGGCCAGCATCGTGCCGCTCAGGCCGCCGCCGATGATCAGTACATCAGCGTTGCGGATGGATTCAGTCATGCAGAGTCGCCCTTACTGTTTGCCCAGGTAAATGTCATGCAAGTCGCCCCGCGCCAACAGCTCAGCGGCGCTGCCACTCAAGGCCACGCGGCCAGTATCCAATACGTAGCCGTGGGACGCATAGTTCAGTGCGACATTGATGTTCTGCTCGGCGATCAGGAAGCTCACCTGCTGCTCACGGTTGAGTAGCGCGATGATCTCGAAAATCTCCTGCACGATCATAGGCGCCAAACCCATGGACGGCTCGTCGAGCAGTACCAAAGTAGGACGGGTCATCAACGCCCGGCCGATGGCGACCATCTGCTGCTCGCCGCCCGAGGTGAGCCCGGCGCGGGTGTGGCGCTTGGTCTTGAGCCTTGGGAACCAGGCGTAGAGGCGCTCCAGGTCCTGCTCCATGTCCTTGCGGCTCAAACGCCGCACGAAGCCGCCGCTGCGCAGGTTGTCTTCGACCGTGAGTTGGCCGAACACATGACGACCTTCCAGCACGTGGACCATACCCTGGCGCACGCGCTGGCTGGGATCGACACCGGCTAGGTCCAGGCCCGCGTATTCGATCACGCCCCGGCTGACCTCGGCCCGCTCGGCACGTACCAACCCCGAAATCGCCTTGAGGGTGGTGCTCTTGCCGGCGCCATTGGCACCGAGCAAGGCGACGATGGCGCCCTTGGGCACGCTCAGCGACACCCCGGCCACCGCGAGGATCGCGCCGTCGTAGATCACTTCGATATCGTTGACCGTGAGCAGAGACGGTCTGGCGGATTCAGCGGCGGGCTGGCTCATGGTTTATTCATCTCCGGTGCAGGTGCGCGGTGTCAGGCCTTTTTCCTTGGCGAAGGCGGCGGATTTGTCATCGATCAAGGGACGCAGCAGCGCGCGGTCGGCGGCGATCCACTCGCTGATCAGCGTCCAGTTGGCGCCGTCCCACTGCTGCACCCGCGCCGAGCCGCCACCTTCGTGGTCGCGGCACGACAGCTTGAGGTTCTGCATCAGGCCCAGGTAGCCCATGTCCTTCAAGCGGGCGTCGTCAATGTTCAGGTGTTCCAGGCCCCAGCGGCCCTCTTCGCCATTCAGCGGGCGCTTGCCGAACTTGGCCTGGCCGGTGCGGATCGCTTCCACCGCCACGGCGGCGTTCACCAGGCCGGAGTTGTAGTAGACGCTGCCGAAGTTCTTCAGGTCCTTGAGGTCGCTGTGGCCCTTGTCGAGGATGGATTGCTTGAGGCGCTTGTGGATCTCGAAGTCGGCACCTGCCGGGTACGGCGTGAGCGCCAGGTAGCCCTTGGCGGCGGCACCTGCGGGTAACACGTCTTCGCTGGAACTGGCCCAGATGTCGCCGATGATGTGATCAACCGGGAAGCCGAAGCGCGCGGCGGTCTTCACCGCGACCGGGGTCGATACGCCCCAGGTGCGCAGGAACACCCAGTCCGGGTTGGCCTGGCGCACCTGGCGCCATTGCGCAGATTGCTCGTTGCCCGGATCGGCGACCGGAATCTGGATATTTTCAAAGCCGTATTTTTCCGCCAGCAACTTCAGCGGGCCCAGGGTTTCGCGACCATAGGCCGAGTCGTGGTAGACCGTGGCGATCTTCTTGCCCTTGAGCTTATCGAAACCACCTTCGCGCTGGGCGATGTAGTTCACCAGGGTCGAGGCCTCGCTGTAGAACGTCAGCATCACCGGGAAATTGTAGGGGAACACGGTGCCGTCGGTGGCTTCGGTGCGGCCGTATCCGAGGGTAATCAGCGGGATCTTGTCCACCTCGGCGCGTTCGCTCAGGGCATAGGCCGCCGGTGCGCCGTTGGGCTGGTACACCGCGACCGGCGCGCCATCCAGGCCATTCTTGAAGCGCTCGTAGCACTCGATGCCCTTCTCCGCCGTCCATTCGGTTTCGCATTCCTGCCACACCAGCTTGACGCCGTTAATGCCGCCTTCGACCTCGTTGATGTAGCGCAGGTAGTCGATCATCCCGGCCCACACCTGCACGCCGCTGGAGGCATAGGCGCCGACACGGTAGGTGGCCAGGGGAATGAATTGCTGGTCCGGCGAGGCCATCGCCTGGGGAACAGCACCGGCCAGGGCGGCCAGCGCAAACGCAGCGCCGGCCAGGGAACGTTTCAAGGATGCACGCATGGGAATTCTCTTGAGGGAATGTTAGAAACGCAGCGGCCACTGCCGCACACGGTCACGCAGGTTGTGCAACAGGCGAATCAAGCCCTCGGGCTCCTTGATCAGGAACACGATGATCAACACGCCAAAGATGATTTTCTGCAGGTTCTGCAACTGCCCCGCATCCACCGAACCGCCAAACAGCGCCTGCCCGGCGTGGCTGAGGAAAATCGGCAACAAACTGATGAAAGCCGCGCCGACAAAGTTGCCGGCGATGCTGCCCATGCCACCGATAATGATGATGAACAGGATCTGGAATGAGCGATTGATGTCGAAGCTGCTGGCGCTGGCCGTGCCCAGGTAGGCGAAGGCCCACAGCGCGCCGGCAATGCCCAGGTAGAACGAACTGACCGCAAACGCCAGGCGCTTGTAGCGCACCACCGGAATACCGACCACGGCGGCGGCGGTGTCCATGTCGCGGATCGCCATCCAGTTGCGCCCGACCTGGCTGCGCACCAGGTTGATCGCGGTCCAGGTCAGCAGCAGCACCGTGACCAACGTCAGCAGGTAACGGCCCAGCGGCGTGTTGAGGTCATGCCCGAACAACGCAAGCTTCGGCGCGGAGATGGTCCCGGACGAGCCGTAGTTGTAGAACCAGGGGAATTTGACGAACAGCCACTCCAGGAAAAACTGCGCGGCCAAGGTGGTGACCATCAGGTAGAAGCCCTTGATCCGCGAGCTGGGCAGGCCGAACAACAGGCCAACCAACGCGCTGATAATCCCGCCGCCCAGCAGCGCCACCGGCAAGCCCAGCTCCGGCAGGCGCAGCAAGAACCCGTAGGTCGCAAACGCGCCGACGGCCATGAAACCGGCGGCCCCCACCGAGGTTTGCCCGGTGTAGCCGGTGAGCAGGTTCAAGCCCAACCCGGCCAACGACAGCACTAAGAAAGGAATCAGGATCGCATTGAGCCAATAGTCATTGCCCCACAGCGGCACCACGACAAAGGCCAACGCCAACAGGCCAATCAGCCCCCAGGGAATGCGCCGCTGGATCAGCAGCAATGGCGCGGTGTCTTGAGCAACGGGAATCGACATGGTTTCAGACTCGCTCGATGGCGCGCTCGCCGAACAGGCCGGCGGGACGGATATACAGGAAGGCCAGGGCCAGTACGTAGGCGAACCACGGCGTGATGCCGCCGCCGATCAAGGGGCCGATATACACCTCGGCCAAATTCTCCGCCGCGCCGACAATCAGCCCGCCGACAATCGCCCCGCCAATCGAGGTGAAGCCGCCAATAATCGACACCGGCAAGGCCTTGAGCACCACCAGCGACAACGAAAACTGCACCCCTTGGCGCGCGCCCCACAGCAGCCCCGCCACCAGCCCGACAATCCCGGCCACCGCCCAGACGATCTGCCAGATACGGTTGAGGTTGATGCCGATGGACAGCGCCGCCGTGGTGTCATCCGCCACCGCACGCAGCGACACGCCGATGCGGGTCTTGTTGAACAGCAACGCCAGCACGGTCACCAGCACCACCGCAGCGGCCGCAGCGATCAGGTCGAATTGGCTGAGCATCAGCGGGCCGATGAACAGCGGCACGTCGTCGATGCCCAGATCGAGGGCGCGCACTTGCGAGCCCATCAAGCCCTGGGCCAGACCTTCGATGATGAACGACAGGCCCAGCGTGGCCATGAACAGGGTGATCTGCGAACGGTTCACCAGCGGCCTCAACACCAGGCGCTCGATGAGTAAGGCGCCAATGATCATCACGATGACAGTCAAGAGCAGCGCCAAGGCAAACGGCACGCCCTGATCATGCAGGCTGACGAAGGTCAGCGCGGCAAACAGCAGCATCGAGCCTTGGGCAAAATTGAACACACCGCTGGCTTTGTAGATCAGCACGAAACCGATGGCGACCAGCGAATACATGGTGCCGGCGAGCAGACCGCCGAGCAGGGTTTCAAAGAAAAACGTCATCAGTGCACCACTCCCAGGTAGGCCGCGATCACCTCGGGATTGGCCTGCACTTCAGCGGGCGTGCCGTCGCCGACCTTGCGCCCGTAATCGAGCACCACCACGTGATCGGACAGCCCCATGACCACGCCCATGTCGTGTTCGATCAACACCACGGTGGTACCAAGGTCGCGGTTCACATCGGCGACGAAGCGCGCCATTTCCTGTTTTTCCTCGGCATTCATGCCCGCCATGGGTTCGTCGAGCAGTAACAGGCTGGGGCCAGCGATCAATGCCCTACCCAGCTCGACGCGCTTTTGCAGGCCGTAAGAGAGGTTGCCCACCAGCACATCACGTTGAGCTTGCAACTCAAGAAATTCGAGAATGCCCTGGGCACGCAGGCGGAACGCTTCGGCTTCCCGGCGTGCGCGGGGTAAGCCCAGGGCCTGTTCGATAAAGCTGCTGCGCAGATGCCGCGACAGGCCGGTGAGGATGTTGTCGAGCACGCTCATCTTCTTGAACAGCGCGTTGTTCTGGAAGGTGCGACCAATGCCCCGGCGCGCGGCGCCCAATGGGTCAATGCGGTGGAAGTGCTGGTCTTCGAACACGATCTCGCCGGCATCGAAGCGATACACGCCATTGAGTACGTTGAGCAACGAGCTTTTGCCGGCACCGTTGGGACCGATCAGCGCGCAGATCTCGCCGCGCGCCACCTCGAAGGACAAGGCATTGATCGCCTTGACGCCCTTGAACGACAGCGAAATATCCCGCACCTGGAGAATGGCTTGGCTCATGCGATGTCCCGTTTGAATTCCGCCAACCACGACGGCGAAGGGGTGGATTTGAGGGGTTGCCAGATATAAGCCAGGCGCTGGAAGCCGAGCAGCTTGCGCACACGGTTTTTCAACAGGCGGCGCAGGCCACTTTGTGGGTGGGCGACGGCCCAGTCGCACAGGCGCCGGCGCCAGGTGCCATGGGGTGCCAGGCGGCTTTCAATCTCGTCGGCCAGGTGCTGCAAACGTGCAGGTGATAACAGCAGGCCGGTGGGCGCTACTTCACTGCGATCACGCCGCGCCGAGGCTGGGCTTTCCGGGAAGGCCAGGCCATGGCCGCTGTTCAGCCATTGCTCCAGCACTACCGCCAGGCCGCCTTGCCAGTGAGTGCCCTCTTCGCTCCACAATGCGGTTTCGCCGCTGGGTTGCCACCAGCGGGCGAGGTGCTGTGCCGGGTCAACCGGACCCAGCAATTGGGCGAAATCCAGCAGGTTGGCCGATTGCCAATGCCGCACTTGCTGGCGGTCCTGGGTGTAAGAGTGGGTGGCACGAATGCGCCACAGCTGTTGTTGCAGCGCGTCGACCTCAAGGTCGTCAGCCAGGGTCAGGACCTGCCCACCGATGGAATGAGCCGCCAGCGCCAACAGCAACAGGTTCGGCTCAAACGCCCCGCTGAGGGCCAAGCGCGATTGCGCGTCAAAGCCCTGCTGGCGCAAGCCATCGGCCAGGCGTTCCACATCCCGCAAGGTGTCGATCCAGCGCCACGCATGCCACTGACCCTGGCGTTTGTGGCGCAAGGCGGTGTGCAGCGGCGTGATCTGTGCCCAGTGGTGCAGTTGTTCCAATGCCTTGGGCAGGTTGCCGAGCAGTTCGGCGGGCCATTCCGGGGCCAGCGGACGTTTGAGTTCGTGCACGCTCATAGGGAGATTCTCCTATTCAGGTTGTGTGCGTGCGGTGGTCCGCTGGCGGGGTGATCAGTTAGATTGCGTTGGCCTTGAGGTCGCGGTAACCGGCGCCGGGGTGATTGGCGCCCAACCGCGCACCGTCACCAAACAACTTCTCGCGCAGCGTTCCCTGGGCATATTCGGTCTTGTACACCCCGCGCTTCTGCAACTCCGGCACCAGCAGGTCCACGGCGTCGATGAAGGTTTCGTGGGTCAGCGCATAGGCCAGGTTGAAGCCGTCTACATCGGTTTCCTCGACCCACTCCTGCAACAGGTCCGCCACGGTTTCCGGGCCGCCGACAAACAGCGGGCCAAAGCCGCCGATGCCGACCCAATCGGCCAGCTCGTTGGGCGTCCAGACCTTGTTCGGGTCGGCCGTGGAGAAGGCTTCCACCGCCGATTGGATAGCGTTGGTGTGCACATGCTTGAGGGGTTCGTCGGGTTTGAACTGGCTGAAGTCGATGCCGGTCCAGCCAGAGATCAACGCCATCGCGCCTTCATAGCTGACGTAGGATTTGTACTCGTCGAACTTGGCCTTGGCCTTGGCATCGGTCTCACCGACGATCACGGTCTGCAGGTTGAAGATCAGGATTTTCTTCGGATCACGCCCCGCCTCG
Source organism: Pseudomonas sp. FH1 (assembly GCF_000510895.2). Lineage (NCBI taxonomy): Bacteria > Pseudomonadati > Pseudomonadota > Gammaproteobacteria > Pseudomonadales > Pseudomonadaceae > Pseudomonas > Pseudomonas sp. FH1. Next base: position 959 of record NZ_AOHM01000068.1, on the reverse strand, counting down.
GCGGCACGCCGGCGGATGTCGGCGACGGTCTTTTTCAGCAGCACCTTGGACGGTGCGGCGACGAACACACACTCGGCCTGCTCGGCGGCGAACTGTTTACCTCGGCTGGACGCGCCGGCCTGGTACAGCACCGGCGTACGTTGCGGCGAGGGTTCACACAGGTGAATACCGGGCACCTGGAAGTGTTTGCCGACATGGCGGATCTCGTGGATCTTGCTCGGGTCACTGAAAATCCGGCGCTCGCGGTCACGCAACACGGCGCCCTCCTCCCAGCTGCCTTCCCAGAGTTTGTAGCAAACCTCCAGGTATTCCTCGGCGTAGTCGTAGCGCGCATCGTGTTCGGTCTGGGCTTTTTGGCCGAGGTTCTTGGCGCCGCTTTCCAGGTAGGAGGTGACGATATTCCAGCCAATGCGGCCCTTGGTCAGGTGATCCAGGGTCGAGAGGCGACGGGCGAACGGATACGGATGTTCGAATGACAACGAAGCCGTCAGGCCGAAACCAAGGTGTTCGGTAACCAACGCCATCGGCGCGATCAACGACAGCGGATCGTTAACTGGCACCTGCGCCGCCTGGCGAATCGCCGCATCGCCGTTGCCGTTGTACACGTCATAAATGCCCAGCACGTCGGCGATAAACAGGCCGTCGAACTTGCCGCGTTCAAGGATCTTGGCGAGGTCGGTCCAATACTCCAGGTCCTTGTACTGCCACGAACGGTCACGCGGGTGCGCCCACAGGCCGGGCGATTGGTGGCCGACACAGTTCATGTCGAAGGCATTCAAGCGTATTTCACGGGACATCAAAGCACTCCGTTGAGGTGGTAGTTGCCGACAACCTGGTATTTCCAGCGCAGCGGGTCGTCAAGGGTCGACGGCAGTGCGGTGCGTTGGCCGGTCAGTTCGAATTCGGCGTTGCTCGCGGCAATCAAGGCTTCGGCGGCGGCGATCTGCGCTTCGGTGGCG
>NZ_AOHM01000067.1:0-17889 GCF_000510895.2 Pseudomonas sp. FH1 | reverse complement strand
CTACTTGCCTGATGGATATTTTGACCTGCTGGTGGTGGACGAAGGGCATGAGTACAAGAACAGCGGCTCTGCCCAGGGCCAAGCCATGGGAGTGCTGGCAGCAAAAGCACGTAAAACCGTGCTGCTGACGGGCACGCTCATGGGGGGCTATGCCGACGATCTGTTCTACCTTCTGTTTCGTATCCTTACCTGCCGCATGATCGAGGACGGTTACCGACCAAACTCACGCGGCAGCATGGCACCTGCAGCCATGTCGTTCATGCGTGATCATGGCGTGCTGAAGGATATTTACAGCGAGCGGGACAATCAGTCGCACAAAACCGCCAAGGGTAAAAAACTCTCAGTGCGTACAGTGAAAGCTCCGGGTTTCGGCCCGAAAGGTATTCACCGTTTCGTATTGCCGTTCACCGTCTTTTTGAAGCTCAAAGACATCGGTGGAAACATCTTGCCCGATTATCAGGAGGAACTGGTCGACGTACCCATGGCATTGGATCAGGGATCGGCTTACCAGAAGCTAGCCGGAACATTGGCTGTTGAACTTCGCCAGGCACTTGCTCGCCGGGATACCACACTTTTGGGTGTGGTACTCAACGTGCTGCTGGCATGGCCTGACTGCTGTTTCCGGCCGGAGGTGGTGAAACACCCCCGCTCCAAGGAAACACTGGCATTTGTTCCTTCGATTTTCGCAGACGATGAACTGATGCCGAAGGAGAAGGCGCTGTTGGACCTGTGCCTATCGGAGAAAGCAAAGAATCGGAAGGTTTTGGCTTACTCCGTGTACACCGGGACGAGAGACACCACCAGCAGACTCAAGCGGTTGTTGGAACAAGCAGGCTTAAAAGTGGCAGTCCTTAGAGCCTCGGTCGACACGTCCAGGCGCGAGGACTGGATCCTGGATCAGGTTGATCGCGGCGTCGACGTGCTGATCACCAACCCGGAGCTGGTAAAAACTGGACTGGATCTGCTCGACTTCCCGACCATTGCGTTCATGCAGACCGGGTATAACGTCTATACCCTTCAGCAGGCAGCACGGCGGTCATGGAGGATCGGGCAGAAACACCCGGTGCGGGTGGTGTTTTTTGGCTATGCGCAAAGCTCGCAGATTACCTGCTTGCAGTTGATGGCCAAAAAGATCGCGGTGGCTCAGAGCACGTCGGGAGACGTACCGGAGTCTGGTCTCGACTCTCTAAATCAGGATGGCGACTCCGTAGAAATGGCACTTGCTAGACAATTAATTGCTGTATGACCACAAGGCCACCTTCGGGGTGGCCATTTTTATGCCATCACTGTCACTGACCCAGAACCGGCATTCGGTCGGATCGAATTGACGTGGCATCAAGCAAACAGTTAACTGGCTATCCATACAGTTAAATTCAGGCCAGGTTATGAGCGCGACCCTTCTTGGTCCCATTTCCACAGGTGGCCATTCTCTACCGATGTATTCCAGCCAGGTCTCGGCCGGCTTTCCATCGCCGGCGGCCGACCACCTAGAAAAATTAATATCGCTGGATGAGCTTTTTGAGATCCGAGCGCCGCACGTGTACTTGGCGAAGATTTCGGGCGACAGCATGCAGGGAGCCGGCATTTTCAACGGTGACCTGGTGATCGTCGATCGAAGCAAAACGGCTCGCCATGGCGATATCGTAATTGCAGCCCTCAACACCGAGTCCGTTTGCAAGCGCCTTCACATGCGTGACGGCCAGGTAGTGTTGATGGCCGAAAACCCAAGATTCCCGCCCAGACACGTGATGGAAGGGGACGAGTTGGTGATATGGGGCGTGGTCAGCTACAGCGTGCGCGACCATGAGCATTCATCATGAGCGCCCTCGATCCTACCTTGCCGGTTTTCGCGCTCGTGGACTGCAACAGTTTCTATGCCAGCTGCGAGCGTGTTTTCCGGCCAGACCTGTCAAGCACGCCCATCGTCGTTCTGAGCAACAACGATCTGAGGGGTGGGAATCGTTAGTAAATCCTGTAGAGTCCGCGCCACCTTCTGAACCCCTCTGGAACAGCAGTTTCCAGGCTTCATAAGGCAATCCATTGGAAGTGTTTTAGGGCAGCGGCATGAGGCTGGTATTCGCAACAAAAGACCTAGCATTAGCAGGTCGATCCTTTGAAGGCTTTCCGTTGCTGATTGGGTCAGAGGGATGGCCAGTCGAGCCAGCTCAATCCTTCCTTTGGCACACGCTTATCGAGTCAGGTGAGGCCCTAAGCGATTTGACTTGGGAAGCCTATGGACGGCGTCTGTACGATTACTTTGCCTTTCTGGAAGCCAATGGATTGGGCTGGGACGAGGAAAGCCCGGCTCACGGTCTGAGTGCTCTGTCGAGGTACAGGGATTGGTCGAGCGGAGAATTAGCACTTGATCCCGGCACGGTGAACAATCGTCTGGCCTTGATCGTGAGGTTCTACCGATGGGCTAAGCAGCGCAACCTGATAACTGTGCTGCCCTTCGGTGAGAAAAGGGTAAGAGCTGCCCAACATTCCGGTCTTCTCAGTCATATCGCTCGGCCCGGAGCCGAGAGCACGAAAGTTTCGGTGATGGTTCGCGACCGAAAGCGCTTGACCAAATTCCTGACCAAGGATCAAGTCAAGGTATGCCTTGCCCTGGATACCGATCCAAGCCACCAGATATTGTTCCACCTCATGGTGCGTACCGGCCTTCGCTCCTGTGAAGCGAGGTCTTTTCCTCTCAAATATGTGTTCAACCCCAGGTTGAAGAAGGGACTGCGCCCAGGGCAAATGATCAGTGTTGCTCTTGATCCTTCAGACATGCATATCAAGTACGACCGACCTAGAACTATCGACGTGCCATGGTCGTTGATGGAGAGCATGTGGTCTTACTCCCTTCACCAACGAGAGGTTCGTAAGTCCAATGGTGATGGACGTGTTACCGCGCTGCTGCTGACTAATGAAGGCAGGCATTATTCAAAAGATTCCGTAGTGGACGTTATGAAGTCCTATGAAAGAAAGTGCGGTTTCTATGTTCGGGCCCACATGCTACGCCACACCTATGGGACTTATACCTTGCTTGCTCTTCGAAAAAGCAAAGAGTTTGAAGGTGAGCCATTGTTGTATGTCCGAGATAGGCTGGGGCATTCAGATGTGCAAACAACTATGATCTATTTGCATCTCATAAACCAGCTTGAAGCCCAATCCGTCCTTGCTCACGAGGACGAAATTGACATGATGTTTATGACTGATTCGGTTTCGCGTATCTGAGGTAGCACCATTGGCTCGGCAAAAAAGCTACAAGGCGGTTATGCGGTCGGTTACAAAAGGATTCGAGGCTGTCGAAGATGATATCAAGATTGACCTGCCGAGAAATCCGAGAAACCACAGGCAACTCGATCATACGAAATATTTAGGCTTGGGCTTCGACGCTTGGGCAATTCAAAGTCTTCACGTTATCAAAGCTTTGCTACAAGGAGGAAACTTCTCAGTGACGACCTTGATTGGTTACTCTACGAACGGGCTGAGATTTTTTATAAATTTCTTGAGTGGAGGTTCGGTCAAGTCGCCACCTGCAACGCCAAACAGTCTTACCAAACGCCACTTGGAGCGATACGTCTCTTGGCTGAGGCTAAAATACCCTAACGGCTCGACAGCCAAGAATTACTATACTAGCTTCAAGTCGTTAGTTGTTGTTTTGGCTGAATATGGATTTATTGAAGTCAATCTTGACGATCTTTTGCCCCTCAATCCATTTCCTAATAATGCGCAGAGCACTAAAGATGCAGATCCGCTCACCTTGGGTGAAATGCAAAGGCTGATTGGCGCTTTGAAGTCAGATCTTATTGCCATCCATAAGGGTGCATTCCTTGGAAATGGCGCGGAGGCGATGGCTGTATTGCTACTAATTACTGCGGCAAGGTCTGGAATCAATACTACGCCGCTCTTGGAGATGAAGAGGGATGCCCTACAGCCTCACCCATTTATTCCTAATCTCAGGTTGATTACTACCGTCAAACGTCGAGGTAAAGGCGCACAGAGCAAAACAATCCGTCAGACTAATCTGCTAGATGAGTACAGTGCTATTCCCCTGGATGGGGTGGCAGTCCTCAATAAGGCGCTGGAGATTTCTAAGCCACTCGTAGCACTGGCACCTGATGAAATATCTTCATGTGTGTGGTTATATCGCTCGGGCCAGCCTGGCCGCTCGAACGACATCGTTACCCTTACACCCGGTGCTTTACATGTCACGGCAAAAAGCATTTGTGAGCGTCATGCGCTTCAGGATGATCAAGGCAATCGGCTAAATGTCACGCTTAGTCGGCTGCGAAAGACTATGGAAAGCCGTTTGTGGAAACTGAGTGGTGGCGACATTATAGAAGTTTCCTCCGTTATGGGTCATACCCCTGGTGTCGCCGATAATCACTATTTGAAAATCAACGATGAGATCAAGGTCGACGGGGCGACATTTGTTGGGGAGGCTTTTCCGGACAAACTACGTGGCATAAACGTTATACCAACCCCACCAGGCGGCTGCAAAGATAGCCTTTACGGTAGTCTGGCACCAAAGGATGGCGTCAATCATTGTTCTGAATTCATCCACTGCCTCGGTTGCCCTAGCTATGCAATTGTAGGCACCTTGGAGGACTTATACCGGCTGTTCAGCTACCAACAATTCTTGTATGCAGAAGTCGAATACTTTCTCACGGACGAGTGGGGCGCATGGCGCAAGCGTCAGTTTGACTATATTCGATTGATAGATGATTTCACCCAGAAGTTTGATCTTGCATTGGTTTCGCAAGCAAGGGCTCAAGCTGAGTCATCTCCGCACTTGTTCTGGGCTAAAAAAATCGAGTTCATGAAGAAAAAATTGGGCGGCGAAATTTGAGCATAAGAACCTCGAATGCGGTGTTAAAGGCATATGATGTCCTCATCGCACAGCCAGTTTCAGCGAATGGCCTAAGTCCCGCAGAGCGGGATGCAATCGTGATCAGCGCTATCGTTAATGAAGATGGAGAAACCTTCATTCTTAGCAGGTTTGGCGATGCACAGTGGGATCTTCGCCCGTTTTTTGATCAGGCCAATGTTGCTCATTCTTATAAATTCATCAACTGGGATATGGGCATGCCTCGGGAGCTTATTGATGACTGCAAAGCTGTTGCTTATGCTTGGTTTAAAAGAGGAATGCCTAGATCCAAACCTCCTATCGCACGGGGCATTACTACTTTCGCCGTCGTCAGCGTGATGCCTTTTGTTCGCTGGTTAAACAATCTAGGAGTTTCAAGCTTTGCAGATGTCCGTCCGATCCATGTCAGCAATTACGTTCATCATTGCAAATATGAATTGAAGTTAAGGCCTCTCCCGCTGTATGGGCGATTACGGGTTATTGATTTTCTTTGGGTGTTTTCTGCCGACACGATGTTTCCCATTCAGAGTTATCCTTGGGGTAATTCGACATTGTGGCGGATTTGTGGGGTCGCGAATGTAAAAGGATTGGGTGCTGCCACTAAAAACGTCGGGCGAACAGATATCATTCCTCATGATGAACAATCTAGGATTTTCAACTATTGCGAAAGCATTGTCCGGGAGATGAAGGCCGAATTGGCAGCCAATGGTATTGGATATCATCCTAGTGATGAACGGATGGCAATTCGTTGCAGAGATGCTGTTCTGTATATAGTTTCAATCACTAGCGGCATGCGCAATGACGAGGCAATTGGAATTGAAGTTGGCGCTTGGCGCAAAGAGTTAAGAAATGGGATTAATTTTTGCTGGGTGACCACAATCGAGCACAAGACAGGTAAAGGCCAGGTCGAATATCTTGTGCCAGAACTGACGATTGAAGCTTTAAGTCTTTTGGCAAAATATTCAGTACCCATCAGAAAAGAGCTGGATGAAGAGATTAGACAGCTTGCAAGCAATCGGGATTTTTCGTATTCAACTGAACATCTCCTTAGGCTCGAAAAAGCCCGAAAAGACGCGAATAAACTATTTTTGGGACGAAACACACAAGGAGGAAAAGTTCAGGAAAGCCATCATGTTGAGGCTCTCAGCGGGCAAGCATCCAATGCTGCGTTTGACCGTATAGCTAAAGCCGCTGGAAGCGATTGGCCGTTGAGGACGCATCAATGCAGGCGAACATATGCAAGATGCTTTGTAGAATCCCGTATGGGCCGCACTTCATTGATCTACCTCAAATGGCAGTTCAAACACAGCAGCATGAGTATGACCCAACTCTATGCATCCAATCCGCAGCAAGACCTGACTCTCTTTGATGAGATCTTCCAGCAGATGACAGAGTTTAAAATTGACCTGATCGAATCATGGCTCGATGATCAGCCACTGGCAGGGGGCGCTGGCGAAAAGATTGTGGAATTGCGGGCAATTCCAATCAAGGATAGAGCTGCTTTGCTTGCCCAGACCGCCCCACATGCCAACATTCGTGCGACTGGACACGGCTGGTGCATCGCCACAGAGCGGGGCTGCGGAGGTGCTGGTCTATACGAAGCCACACGGTGTCCAGGGTGCAAAAATTCGGTGATCGATGAAGTCTTCGCCAGCACTTGGCAGGACATCTACATTCAACAGCGAGAGCTGATAAAAATTGAGGATGCAGGCCCGGCTGTTAGGCAGCGCGCAGAACGCGACTTGCAGGTTGCACTAGATGTAATTACCAGCCTTGGCCTTTCTCCAGTTGAGGAAATGGAGGAGGCGGCAAATGACTAGACAGGCGGTGGGCCCTGACTCTCCTATTCGCTCCAGGTCGAAGACACTCGCCGCGCTCAACAAGGTCGTCGACGATCTCATTGCTGGTGACGAAAAGCTTTCCATCACATCCGTTGCCCGTGCCGCAGGTGTGACTCCGGGACTCATCCATAACACTTACCCAAGCATAGCGGAAAGGATTCGCAACATCGCTGGCAAGTCGGTGCGAGCCCAGCGAGACTCTAAGCATCAAGCGTTGATGAGCGAGAAAGAAAAGAACAGGTTGCTCCGTGCAGAGAATGATCAGCTTTTAGCGGAGGTAGCTCGGCTGGCTTCGGTTAACCAGCGACTAATATTCGAGATGATTCAGCTGAAGGCGGTTGCCAACGGTAAGGTCACCGCACTCCCTCTGAAACCAGGGCCCAACTAGGCCCTGATGGGGAGCCCACTGAATTCGGCAAAAATCGTAGACCAACACTTCAAGCGCCACGATCACGCCCGACTGTAGTTTATTGACCGGTTAATCTGACTCCTGAGTAAAGCGATAGAACAGGTTCGGCTCGCTGACCACGTACAAATAGCCTTCATCGTCGATGGTTACGCCTTCGGCCTGGGGTATGCCTTTGAGCAAACCAGCAAAACCTCTCGCCAGGGAGCGGAAACTCACCACCTTGCCTTCATCAGTCATTTCAATCAGCAGTTTCGACTCGTCGCTGAGCAATATCAGATGGCCGCTCTGTTGATCGAAGACGACTGAAGACAGGTCAGTCGCAAACACCTTGTCTTTTACCAGGCTGGACAGGTCACGCACGTGCAGGGAAAAGCCTCCGGCCAGGCTGGCACGAAGGCCGCTCACTTCCAGCAATTGGCGAGGATCTCGCTCCTTGGTCACAAACAGGCGGTCGCCTTTCAGGTCGTAGGCGAGCCCTTCAAGGCCTTTGTTGTCTTCCTTGCCAAGCGCCAGGGTCAGCACTGGATACTGGTCTCGGCTCAATGGTCGATCAGGAGAAAGTTTACCGTCTTCGGCGATGGGGACATCCACGACAACCAGGCTCTGCCGGCGCTCTTCGACGATTACCAGCTGGCCGTTGCCGGCATAGGACACCGCCTCCACATCGTGGAAACCGTCCAGGCTATAGCGCCTTTCAACATCACCGTCACGACTAAGGGCCAATAGTTCGTTTGGGCCGTTGGTGACCGCCCACAGCAGGTTTAGGTCAGGGTCAAAGGTCAGACCCGAAAGATTGTTGTCCACACCAGGAACCGTCTTAGCATCCAGCTCAACCCGATAGCCAGGCAGCCACACAGAGCGCTCCTGCCAATCGTCAGTGTGCCAGTTGGTCTTGATCCAGAAGTACAAACGATCATCAAGGTGATGGGTGCGGACTTGGAATACAGTAAGCAATACAAGGCACAGCAGTGCCCAAATCCAGGCGCTTGTTTTCCGTGTTCGGCCCAGCCAGTTTTTTGCCAACAAATACATTCGGAACCTCGTTAATCGGAGCTGACGCCACGAGCTGTCATGGGTTTCAACCCGACTCGACGCGGCTGGCACAGGTGATGCACAGCGGCGTGGCCGGATCGAATTCCAAGCGGCCCGAGGCGATCAACTCGCCGCATTGGTTACACCAGCCATACTCGCCCTCGTGCCAACGCTTGAGGGCCAGCTGGAGGCGGACGCGTTCATGCTGCGCCCGACTACGGATGGCATCGTTCATCGCTTGCTGCTGGAGTGCGTCCATCCTCGACAGACGCCCTACCTTGCTTTGATCCAGCTCCACCGATTGCGAGCGAGACTCAGCGTCTTCCAGCAACCGATCCAGCTCGGCAGCCCGCTGTTCCAGTAGGGTCTTGAAATGGGCAAGATCGAGGGCGTCGTCCATGGCCGTTAGCGCAGCAGCAACAGTGGGCCAGTGGTGGTGCGCAGCATGCTGGTCGTGGTGCTGCCGACCAGAAACTGACGGATGCGCGAATGACCGTAGGCCCCCATCACCAGCAGGTCGATGCCGTGCTCTTTCTGATAGGCGTGCAGGGTAGGCTCTATCTCGCCGTTGCGGGTCTCGGCACGAACACTGAATCCGGCATTGATCAGCACTTTCTGCGCCCAGTCCAGCTGTGCGGACGCTTCATCGCTTACGGGGCCAACCATGACCAGGTGGATCGGCAACCCCTTCAGCAGCGGGCTGGCTGCCAGCATCTCCACACCCTTGCGGGTAGTAGCGCCGCCATCGAATGCCAGCATCGCGCTCTGCGGCTTTTGGAAGTTGGCCGGGGTGACTAGGATTGGCCGGTGCATGATACGAATCACGCTCTCCAGCTGGCTTCCAACATGCTGGCTCAGACCGCCACTAGACTCGCCCTGGCGACCGATGACCAGCAGGCGCGTTTCGGTTTGCAGCTCTTGCAGGCTTTCCAGCAGATCGCCATGGCGTTGCTTGGACTCAGGGGCGGCGACACCATCCTTCATGGCCCGCTCTTTCGCGGCCGCTAACATGATCCGCCCCTGCTCCAGGGCCAACTTGCCGCGCTGTTCATCCAGGGAAGCAAGCTCATCGAGCAGATGCTCGCGGCTGCCAAGGCCGATATTGCCACTCAGATCGGCCGTAACCGGGTACTGGCGCTGATCAAGCACATGCAGGAAGGTCAGCGGGGCTTCCAGGCTTAGACTGGCCCAGGCCGCGTAGTCGCACACAGCTGAAGCCGAGGTGGAACCGTCGATACAGGCAATTACGTGGGTCATCGTTGTTCTCCTTCTTAGTGGCCCATGAGTTGATCAATGGCGTCGGGTTTATCGTGAACGCCAAAGCGATCCACGATAGTGGCGCTGGCCTCGTTGAGGCCCAGCACTTCGACTTCAGTGCCTTCACGGCGGAACTTAATGACTACCTTGTCCAGGGCTGCAACGGCGGTGATATCCCAGAAGTGGGCACGATTCAGGTCGATGGTTACCTTGCCCAGCGCTTCCTTGAAGTCAAAGGCAGCGACGAACTTGTCCGCCGAGCTGAAGAACACCTGGCCGGTAACGTCGTAGCTACGATGCTCGCCGGCTTCGTCCAGCGAGGAACTGATATGCATGTAATGGCCAACCTTGTTGGCGAAGAACATCGCGGCCAGCAGCACGCCGGCCAACACGCCGAAGGCCAGGTTATGAGTCGCCACCACTACCACCACAGTGACGACCATGACGATGTTGGTCGACAACGGGTGCTTCTTCAGGTTGCGCAGCGAATCCCAACTGAAGGTGCCGATGGATACCATGATCATTACGGCTACCAGGGCAGCCATTGGGATCTGCTTCAGCCAATCGCCGAGGAATACCACCATCAGTAGCAGGAATACGCCTGCGGCCAGGGAGGACAGACGAGAACGACCGCCGGATTTAACGTTGATGATCGACTGACCAATCATCGCGCAACCGGCCATACCGCCGATTAGACCCGAAGCAATGTTGGCCACGCCCTGACCCTTGCACTCGCGGTTCTTGTCACTGGAGGTGTCGGTCAGGTCGTCGACAATGGTCGCGGTCATCATCGACTCCAACAGACCGACCACGGCCAGTGCTGCCGAATAAGGGAAGATGATGGCCAGCGTCTCGAAAGTCAGCGGCACGTCAGGCCAGAGGAAGATCGGCAGCGTATCCGGCAGTTCCCCCATATCACCGACCGTGCGGATATCCAGCCCAACCGACATGGCGACGGCGGTCAGCACGATGATGCATACCAGTGGCGATGGGATGAGCTTGCCGATCCTGGGGACATAGGGAAATAGGTAGATGATGCCGAGGCCTGCGGCTGTCATGGCGTAGACGTGCCAGGTGACATTGGTCAGCTCCGGCAGCTGAGCCATGAAAATCAGGATCGCCAGTGCATTGACGAAGCCGGTCACCACCGAGCGCGAAACGAAGCGCATCAGCGAGCCGAGCTTCAGGTAGCCAGCACCAATTTGCAACACGCCACACAGCAGCGTGGCGGCCAGCAGATATTCAAGACCATGGTTCTTGACCAGGGTCACCATCAGCAGTGCCATGGCCCCTGTCGCGGCTGAAATCATGCCTGGGCGGCCACCGACAAAGGCGATCACCACGGCGATACAGAATGAGGCGTAGAGACCAACTTTGGGGTCGACGCCCGCAATGATAGAGAAAGCGATGGCTTCAGGGATCAGCGCAAGTGCGACGACGATCCCCGCGAGCACGTCGCCACGGACGTTGGAAAACCACGTTTGTTTGAGTGTTTGTAGCATCAGAATATCCAAAGCAATGCACCGCACGCATGCCAGGAAAATGGCGAGCGCGTCGATACGAATTCAAATTGTGAGGATTATTTTGCTGTGCGCTTTGGGTGTAAGAACCGGGCATACAGCAGTACGCAGCCGCGAGCGAAACTGGCGGAGGCGAGGTGTTGCGAGGGGGCGTAGCGCTAAGGCGGCGTAGGCTGCCAGTAGAGCGTTTGGAGTACAGTCATGCTGGTGTTCCTGTAGCTCAAGGGGTATGCGGAGCCAAAAGTATACAGTGAAGCTATCGTCGATTGCGATCCGCCGCCCTGCTTTGCGAAGCCACGTCTGAAATAGGCTTAGTCGAGGAGTATCGCCATCAGGAACGAAGGAAAATAATCAAAAAATGTTAGTGAGTTAATTTACTTATAAATCAATATCTTACACTAAACTAACTGTTAGAGTCATTCAGATACAACGATGGTTGCGTCATTGCGCGCAGCTACGACGCCAAGCCCTTCGTTAAAATGGGCGCACCGTATTTTCAAATCAAGGACACGTTGCGGCGGCACGGGATCGTGGCGTTCAGCAGCAATTATGCGTTGTATGGTCAGCTTTCAGAACGCGTGATGACGCTGATCGAAGCCATGGTGTGTGGCAGTGAGGTCTATTCAATTGATGAGATTTTCTGCGACCTGACAGGCATGCCTGGCGACCTCACGGAATTCGGCCGAAAGATCCGTGCCAAAGTCCTAAAACACACCGGGATCCCCGTGGGTGTGGGCATTGCCCACACCAAAACCCTGGCGAAACTGGCCAACCACACCGCGAAACGGCTGCAGGCGCAAACTGGGGGCGTTGTGGATCTGTGCGACCCTTTCAAACGCGACTGGGTGTTGCGCAACACCGCTGTTGAGGAGGTATGGGGCATAGGTCGACGCATGACGGCGCACATGCAGGCCCTGGGCATTCACACGGCCATGGACCTGGCCAAGGCGGATCCTGTCTTGCTCGGTCGCAAATTCAGCGTTGTCCTGGAAAAAACCGTGCGTGAGCTGGCCGGCACGTCGTGCCTGGCGCTGGAGGAAGCGGCGCCGGCCAAGCAGGAGATCTGCTGCAGCAGAATGTTCGGCGTGCGCCTGGAGAAGATTGAGCCGATCAAAGAGGCGGTGGCCACCTATGCGCAGCGTGCGTCGGAAAAGCTCAGGGCCCAGCATTCGCTGTGCAAGAAGATCCGCGTCGGCATCCGCACCGGCATGTTTAACCCCGACGAAGCCCGCTACGCTAACGGCGTGCTGGTGGAGCTGCCTTACCCTACCAACGACGTGCGCTTGATCACCAAGGCCGCCACGCAGGCCGTGGAACGTCTTTTCCGCCCAGGGTTCCGATACAGCAAGGCTGAGGTGTTGCTGATGGATCTGCGTCAACCAGGTGAATTTACCGATGATCTATTTGCGCATACCCAGCCGGCTGCGGCCGACAAGGTGATGAGCGTCCTGGACGAAATCAACAACCGATGGGGACGCGGCACGCTGCGCGCCGCGGCTGTGCCAGCGGCGCCGGCCTGGGCAATGCGTCGGGAATTGAAAAGCCCGAGTTACACGACCAGGCTCGACCAGTTATGGACGGTAAATGCCAATTGAGGCGTCAGGATCCGGAGGAATTTGTGTATGTGCAGCCATTACGAAGCACCGGCGCCCCAGCGAGTGGCCGAGACATTCGGCATCGAGCCTTTCGAGCAGGGCAAGTTGGAACTGTACCCAGGCTACACCGGCCCCTTCATTCGCCAGGTGGAGCACGTCGACCTCGAGGCGGATTCGCCGGCGCCGTTGGAAGGGCTGGCAGGCTCGTTTGGACTGATTCCGTCCTGGAGCAAGGACACTAAAATCGCTCGGCACACCTACAATTGCCGATCGGAAACGGCCAGTCAAAAACCATCGTTTCGCACGGCTTGGCGTAAGGCCCAACATTGCATCATCCCTGCAGAAGCTATTTATGAGCCTGATTGGCGATCGGGGAAGTCAATTTCAACGCGTATCACCCGCGCGGACGGCGAATTATTGGGCATCGCGGGGCTATGGGAGCAATGGCGCGATCCCGGTACCGGGAAGATCCTGCACAGTTACACTATGTTGACCATCAATGCGGACGACCACCCCTTTATGCGTAACTACCATAAGCCTCAGGATGAAAAGCGCATGGTGGTGATTTTGCCTAAAGGGCTGTACACCGATTGGTTGAAAGCCCCGGCCGTGGATAGCATGGAGTTTATGCGCCAGTACCCGGCCGACCGCATGGCCGTCGCCATGTAGTCCTGGGTGCAACCCACCACATGACCCGACCTGATATAAATGAGAGTGGTTGAATGACCAAAGATGAACTGCGACAACAGCTGCAGCAGCAATTTGAGCAGCATCTTCAGACGAATCCCGATGCTGTGACGCTTTATGCGGCAGAGCCGGAACCGGAAACACGACCTTGGAAAAAGAAACCCAGCCTGCTGGATCAAGCCTTTGCTCAGGACTTGGCCGAGATTGAAAAAGAACTGCAGGCCAAAGTTTAATTTTCCGTGAACACCAAGTACACCGAGCAGGCCGGGGCTATCTCCGGCCTTTCTGTTGACGAAATATGTCAGGATTGATGTCAAATAAGCATTTAGAGTGATGTATGCCCAAGGCGATTGTTATTGAGGATGAGCAGCTAGAACACGCTGTGAGCGTCGCCAAAGTAAGCAGCCCCGAGAACGGCGGTCGTGATGCGGCGTTGCTGCTTACATGCCTTGGCACCGGCATGACCGTGACAGAGATTTGCCGCCTGCGCGTGAGCGACTACCTCACCGAATCAGGCACTGTGCTGATCGACTCCCAGGTGCGTGCAGAAATCGCCTACAACAATCGTTCTAGGCCGTTGTGCTGGACCAGCAAGAAATTGACCAATGCCATAGACGCGCACCTTGCCAAAAGCCTTGTACGCGGTCACGGTGTTTCAACCAGGGTAATGGCTTTTCGTGGCCTTGATCCTGACTCGCCGTTGTTCGTATACGGTCGCACTGGCGAAGGGTTGAAGATCAGCGCTCAACGGCGCGATGGTAAAACGTACTACAGCGCTAACCAACTCAGCCGACTCTATACGCGGTTGTTCGGTCTTGCTGGGATCGAGGGGGCCAGCGCGCAGTCAGGGCGTCGGACACTCGCGGTCAAGCTCAAGCGTCGGGGCATCAACTTGCGGCATATCAGCGAGATACTGGGCATCGAGAGTTTGGAAGCGGTCAAGAAGCTCTGTGTGGGCGATCCAGCCAGCTTGGGTGACATAGTTCGGAGAATTATTTAATGGTGATGAAGGGGAGCCAGTACGACGTGCTGGTGAAGCTCATGCGCGGTAATCCAGAGAGTGCCGCAAACCGTGCTGCAAAGCGCGTTTTGGTTGACGGTATAGCTCAGGCTGATGCAATGCGTGAAACGGGCGCAACGCGCTCAACGGTAGGTGACGCCGTAGCGCGATATCGGGATGCGTACCGGGAAATTTGCGAAGTTTTCGACGTTAAAAAAAGGTAGAAATGTGTTTGCGTGTACGCCTATAGAGGCGTACATTTCACTCATTGAAACGATTCAATGAGGAAGACAGAAGCATGCGCGATATCTCGGTTTCAGACCACATTTCAAAGTCAGTCGCGGTGGAATATATCGCCGCTGCTGCAATGGGTAATGTCGATTTTGAGGCTCGTTCCATCTGCGGGTTTGACGTTGATTTTGTGGACGTTCAGAGCGGCCTCAAGGAACACCACAGCGAGCGACTGGCCCGCGTAGTGGCTTGCAATCAAGAGCGCACTATTGTGGCTGTGGGATTCGTCAGCCCCGCTGACAATTGATCGGAAGCCCGGTTCGCCGGGCAACCTCACCAGTTCAGGGATTAGGGAAATAACGCAAATGCAGCAATCGAGCAGTCGTTTCATCGAGCTGGAATCCGTGGCTCTCAAAGAGCTGTTCAAGAGAGAGTCGGGCGCGATTGGTATCTACCTGCCAGCCAGGGGCGAAGATGGCAAGGTGCAAAAGAGTTTGGCGAGCATTGCATCCCAAGCCAAAGCCCTTGCGTGCAAGATGAAAAAACGCTGCGTACTTCAAACTCTTTTAGCCATTGAGAACAGCGTCGAGGGCGATGTTCCCGCACCTGTGCGGATGCTGAAAGTCACCGTGACCCCTGAAGGCGAATACACCCCACGCGGAGAGCGATACATCGCGGCTAACTTGTCATAGGAAAAGCTGATGGAAAACTTCATGGAGATTAGCGATGCCCGGACGATACCTGTAAGTGAGTATCTCGAAAGCGTCACAGATCCTTTGCGGCGTGCGACTATAGCCTCTGTATTTGAGCAAGCGCGGTCAGCATTGGAACTAATGCGCGTAAGGTTTTCTGTGGACGTACCGGTCCCAGAAATTTTTGTGCTCACAACAGATCAAATCAAGGCTCAGGCCAATCCGCTTGGCCTTATTGTGGTCAGCCAAGGCATGATTAAGCACTGCTTTGATACGGCCATACCATCATCGAAGGTCAAAGCAGGGAATGAGGACTATCTGGATGGCTTGCCAGATTTGTTTCCTCAAATAGGCCTCACATGGGTCTTGGCGCACGAATACGCTCATTTGTTCCGCGCACATCATCAGGTCCAAATCGAACTTGGATCCCATGACCATGTGCTACGTGCTTTCGAACATGATGCTGACCTATGCGCTGCGGCAGCAGTATACCGCGCTGTTCAGCAATGGCTCCCAGGCATCCAGGACATCGATATTCGTTGCTATGTCACTTACGCGCTGTTCTGGATCATAAGAACATTTCCGAACACGAATGACGGGGCAGGAGTCCATCCATCATTCTCTGAGCGTTTCTTTCAGATCCTGCTCAAGCTGACCACCATGCAGGCCATGCCAGGCGACGTCTTGGATCTAGATGTAAAACTACCAGCTACGGCTAATCGCGGGGACTCGTTACTCAACGTCGCAATAGCTTGCGAGACTGCGTATCTGGCCAAGGCCCCAGGTACTAAAAATGATTTCTTCATGCAGTGGCACGAGTACTTTAAAAGCTATGGCCACATAGCGATCATTAACGAATGGATAATGGTGAGCCCATTTGTTGAAAAGCACTCCCACACCACGGCTGATATGCAGCGCCACGCCTCGGTTGTCCCAATGACTATGAGCGACATAGCTCGCTTGGAAAAAGCTGAGCGTAAACGTCATCGAAGAGCTCAGGCGAGATCACGAACGCAGTAGTCGTTGTGACTCTGCGAAATACCCAAATACCTTCGGTACGACTGTGAGGCTCGCAAGGGCATCGGCAAACGCAGATCGGCATAGGAAAGCGAAGCATGGAGCCCCGTCATACGCTGATAGCTTTGGGTTTGATTATCGCCGCCATAATTGCTGCGAATACTTCAGCCTGCAATCCACCGGCACATACAGCATCCTCGACGCAGCAAGCGAAGCAGATCTGCGATGAAGTTTACGCTGACAGCGAGGACGCTAGCAGATACGGCGATTGCGTCAGCTCAGCAAAGCGAAGCCTCGAAAAATACTAATTGACGGAAAAATCCACATGTCTCGACCTAAACATGCAGAACACCCAGGTGATTGCAAATTTCTTGGCACCAAGGGGAGGTTCGACTTGTATTTTGACCCTCATGGGCATCCTGTTCCAGAAGTGATAGCGCGCCATGGAAGTGGTGTTAATGACTTCCGCTGCTGGCCAGTAGATGATGGGCCGCGGGCGGATGTGTTGCAGAGTGTATTCAGCGATGCAAAAGAGCTTGCGACCCAGCAAGGTCTATTAGACTGAAATACGAAAGAACGGCTACCGCGCCCATGGGCTTGCTGGCTGCTTTCGTCCAGGGCGACACGTCACCCCGTCCACCACCAGCTGCACAAACAACGGAAAGTCATGCTCAAAGCACTCGCCTGTTGCCTTCTCCCCGCCGCCGTCCTAGCAGCCGGACCAGTTTTGGCTTCGACGGATAAGGTGACGCAGGATTGTGCCTCTATCTATGAGCACTTGGATCGCATGGGTCGCCTTGGCCTCAACATGCCGCTCCACGGACCTGGCGCTGACATCCTGAATACATACCGGGACCGACTCTGCTACCTGGGAGAAGACGTGTCCCAAGCGGCCGCCGGCCAAGGCTTGACGATGACATCCGGCATTCATCCCCTGAGCAACGTCGCGCTGATCGCCGCAAACAAGCTGCGCCCTGACGACGGAGATACAGAAGCTGCGATTGTACTGATCCAGGCAGAAGGAGACGCTATCCAAAGGGTCGTCCTGGTATCGACTGCGATGGACCCTGAGCTTAAGGTCGAGGACTTCCATATCGGCGGATACGACGAGCTGCGCAATCTCGCGTACATAGAGGCGCATACCGGCGCCAACTCGTCCTCGATCTTTACTTTCGATATGGTGGCCCTTCTACAGGGCGAGACGCCGAGGGCAAAGTTTTTCGGATACGGTCGAGTGGTTTACGTCGATGGCCATTACTTCGGGACGAACTGGAGCGGTCCTGGCGACGTGGTCGTCTCACGTACCAAGATCGTCGAAGGAGAGGGACGGGTCGAGTACTTCCTAAAACTGAGCAAAGACGGCAAGGAAATTTGCGAGGTAAGCCCGGAATCTCGCCGCGACTGCATGAAGTAGGGGCGCCACGATGGGCAACGGAAAAGAAGGAGCCGTAAGCGATGAACTTTGATTCAGCTATGAAGGCTTTCATAAGGCCGATAACAATTGCTTGCGACGACGACTATTACCAGTTCATTGGCAGTGGCACAGCCTTTATCTGCCAGTATAGAGGGCAGGTTTTCGTTATTTGTGCCCGTCACACTTGGGAAAATATGGGGATTACGATTGAGAATTTTCGCATATTTATCCCTGGGTATGATTGGGCGCTGCCGTTCGATTATGAAGCCATTTTTGGTCCCGAAGAGCGTATGCGTCCGGCCAACCCCCCTTCCTGTCCCCGGCGCCAAAGGCGAT
>NZ_AOHM01000066.1:0-7206 GCF_000510895.2 Pseudomonas sp. FH1 | reverse complement strand
TCGAAAAATAGCGGCCTACTTCAGACCATCCTTAGGTTGATGACATTGCCCTTACAACTACCCAACACCAAAATTACAATTTGGTAATATCGACGCTCTTAAACATTTTTTTCACACGCCGGCTCCCATGAGTAGTTAAAGTCAACACCATACAGCCTCTTGAACACATGCAGTTCTCTCAATGATATCGCCACCCTCTACAACCTTGCCTTACTATCTGATCGTTGGAATATTTGCCACTGGCGCTCATTACATAACACTTTTGTTATTGTCTCTGGTTCTGCCCGCACTCATTGCGACGTTACTGGGAGCAATAGTCGGGACTGTTGTTAGTTATCAGGGCAACAAGCGCTGGACGTTTACAAAGGCTCGCCCATCCGACACTTATCAATGGCTGCGCTTCAGCATCACGGCCTTGGTCTACAACGGTACAAACCTGGCCCTGATGGCGACCCTGCTGGAGCACTGGCCCCAGCGCCTATGGCTGATGCAGGTGATCACCACCTGTGCCCTGACGTTGATCACTTACCAAATCAACCAGTACTGGAGCTTTCGCCATGAATCGATCAAGAGCTGAGCGCTCCCCACGTCCGATGCTCAGTGTGATTGTCTGTTGTTATAACGAAGCCAAGGTACTGCCTTTTTTTCATAAGCGGCTAATGGCTGTACTTAAGACACTCAGCATTCGCTACGAAGTAGTGTATGTCAACGACGGCAGCCGCGATGAAACACTGGCGCTACTGGATGGTTATTGCCAGACGCCTGGCGTTCGTTGTTTGAACCTGAGCCGTAACTTTGGCAAGGAAGCCGCCATGGTCGCCGGTATTGATTATGCGGTCGGGGATGCGTTGTTATTTATTGATGCCGACTTGCAAGACCCGCCCGAACTTATTCCACTCATGGTTCATCATTGGTTGACCGGTAGCGATATCGTCAATATGCAGCGCCGCAGTCGCCTGTCTGATACCTCAAGCAAACGTATCAGTGCCCACCTCTATTACAAACTGATGAACTTTTTGGCCGACAAGTTTGATGTTCCCGCAGACGTCAGCGACTTCCGCCTGATTGGCCCGGCGCCCCTGGCAGCGCTGCGCGGTATGCCGGAACGGACGCGTTTCATGAAGGGCCTGATCAGTTGGCTGGGGTTCAATACCATCGAGTTGCCCTATGACCGTGAGCCGCGTAGCGCCGGTCTCAGCAAATGGGGGCCGCTGGCGCTGATCGACCTCGGTATCGAAGGCGTATTGGCGCTGTCGCGCAAGCCGTTGCGCTGGTTCAGCCTGCTCAGCCTGATGATTTTCATCGCCACCATGGTGCTCATCATCCAGCAGATGAGCGTAAACACCGCCAATGCCCATCACGTGATCATGGGCATTGCTGCGTTCATTACCGTGGGCATAGCAATGATCGGCGAATACCTCGGGGCAACGTTGAGCGAAGTCAGGCAGCGTCCCATCTATCTACTCGACAACCTGCTCGGCGAAGCCCCTGAACGGCCGGAGCACCCCTGCCCGATACACCCTCGCGAACAAGAAAACCACTGATGATAACGACCCGTACGCTATGGCTGGTATTGATCGCCATTTTGGCCCTGCGCCTGGCAAGCCTGGGGCTGTACCCGCTGATGGACACCTCGGAAGCCCGCTACGCGGAAATGGCCCGCAAGATGCTGGTACTCGGCAACTGGGTAACCCCGCTGTTCGAGCTGGACGTACCTTTTTGGGGCAAGCCGCCACTGTCGTTCTGGACCCAGGCGCTGGGCATGAAGTTGCTGGGTATCAATGAATTCGCCATTCGCTTTCCGGCGTGGCTGCTGCATGTCGCCAGTTGCCTGATCATCATCCGGTTTGCCCGTGAGCAGGCCGATGAAAAAACGGCGGTATTGGCGGCAATTATCTTTTCCAGCTCAACCCTCGGCCTGTTGTCAGCAGGTGTGGTGTTGACCGACCCGGCATTGAGTTTCTCGGTACTGCTGGCCAGCTATGGCTTCTGGTGCGGCATGACACGGGGCGACCGCCGTTGGGCACTGGCAGGATTTGCCGGCCTGGGCCTCGGGTTGCTGGCAAAGGGGCCGTTGGTGCTGGTGCTGGTGGGGGCTCCAGCTGTGATCTGGACGCTTTACTACCGACAATGGCGTGCCTTTTTGCACTTGCCCTGGCTGCTGGGCCTTGCGTTGATGCTGGTGATTGCCGTGCCTTGGTACGTGATTGCTGAACAGCGCACGCCGGGGTTTCTCGATTACTTCCTGATCGGCGAGCACTGGAAGCGTTATGTGGTCAGCAAATGGGCCGGAGACTTGTACGGCAGCGCCCATGCCCGGCCCACGGGCGCCATCTGGATGGACCTGATGCTCGCGCTTTTTCCCTGGACGCTGCTGTTGCCAGCGGTGTACTTCGCCCTGCGCCGCTCGGCCCTGTCGGGTCGCTACTATGGTTTTATCGCCCTGTGGGCCCTGGCTACGCCGGTATTTTTCACGTTCTCCGGCAATATCCTGTGGACTTACCTGCTGCCATCGCTGCCGGCCTGGAGCCTGCTGCTGGCTGGCGCACTCAAGGCTGTGCCCTGGCAAACCGGCAAAACCATCATTGGGTTGATCCTCGCGCTGCTGCTGCCGGTATGGCTGCTGATCGCTGCCATCGACGGCCGCGCCTTTGACCGGCCGAATAACCAACGTGAGCTCGCCAGGGCCTGGCAGCAGTTGCAGGCAGAGCGTCCCGGAACCCTCTTTTACTGGGGCCGGCGCTCGTACTCGGGGGAGTTCTATACGCAGGGGCAGGCACGCCGGGTCGAGGACTTGGCTACCTTGCCCGTTGACCGCAGCTTTTACATCGCCCGTCGGGTACGTGACCTCAAGCGAGGCATCCAGGGCTTGCAGCCGTTCAATTGTGTCGAGCAACTGCGTGCCAGCCAAAGCGTGTTATTCAGGTGCGAACCACTGAAAGCACCCACTGACCTGTAGGAGCCGGCTTGCCGGCAACGCCCTGGCGACCAGCATCAACAGCGTTGCGTTACGGCTACCAGACCATCTCCTGGCTGCCCCTTTGCCCCGATACATCATCAAGCTGGGGGCGCTTTCCGGGCTGGGAATCGACCATGCACTGATGCTGGGCCTGCAAGTGAAGACCGCGTTCTAAAGCGCTAGCGCATAGGCATCTGGATTAATCTTGATCTTGGACCTCCAGTTGGAACACGATGGCTGCCTTGAACCGTTGACGAAAGGAATCTCGTTATGTTCCCTCTGGACATCTGGCTGACCTATACCGCCGCCTGCCTGTTGCTGGTGCTTTCCCCCGGGCCGGACAACCTGCTGGCCATCGCCAGGGGCCTGAGCCAGGGGCGCATGGCGGCGGCCATTTCGGGGGTTGCGTCGGGCACCGGGATTCTGTTTCACGTAGCCACCGCCTCGTTGGGCCTGACCCTATTGATGCAGACATCCGCCGTGGCCTTCTGGGTCGTAAAAGTGATCGGCGCCAGCTACCTGGTGTGGCTGGGTATCAAGGTCTTGCGTTCGCGCAGCCTGATCAACTTCAAACCGGCGGCACGGCAATCGCTCAAAAGCATCTTCCTCACCGGCTTCCTGTCTGCGGCGCTTAACCCTAAGCCGGGACTGTTTGTGCTTGCGTTCATTCCACAGTTCGTCAACCCATCATTGGGCTCGGTCACTGTGCAGATGCTGGTCTACGGCACCTGGTTCGCCGCGTTGACCGCCCTGGGCTTTGCGCTCATGGGAATTTTTGCAACGCGCCTGTCGACCTGGCTGCAGCGCAAGCCAAAAGTTGTCAACGGCCTGAATGTCGGCGCCGGACTGACCTTCGTCGCGTCCGGGCTTTCGGTAGCAGCACTCAGCCAAAAATAACCCATGATTGCTCATGGGTTATTAGTTGCAGGCCTTACGCTCGGATCAGGTGATCAAAAGCACTCAGGGAAGCCTTGTCATGCCACGCCGTTCTATCCTGTCCATTGCCGAGCGTGACAGCCTGCTGGCATTGCCAGATACCAAGGAAGAACTGATTCGTCAGTACACGTTTAGCGACACCGACCTGTCCATCATTCGGCAGCGGCGCGGCCCGGCCAACCGCCTGGGCTTCGCCGTGCAGCTCTGCTACCTGCGCTTTCCCGGTGTCATCCTTGGCGTCGATGAGCCGCCGTTTCCGCCTTTGCTGAAACTGGTCGCTGACCAGCTCAAGGTTGGCGTCGAACGCTGGGGCGAGTATGGCCAGCGGGAACAGACCCGGCGCGAGCACCTGGTCGAACTGCAAACGGTGTTCGGCTTCCAGCCCTTCACGATGAGCCACTACCGGCAGGCCGTCCAGTGGCTGACCGAGCTGGCCATGCAAACCGACAAGGGCGTCGTGCTGGCCAGCGCCTTGGTCGATCATCTGCGGCGGCAGTCGGTCATTCTGCCTGCCATCAACGCCGTCGAACGAGCGACCGCCGAAGCGATTACCCGCGCCAACCGGCGCATCTACGATGCCCTGGCCGAACCGCTATCGGACGCGCATCGCCGCCGCCTCGACGATCTGCTCAAGCGCCGGGACAACGGCAAAACGACCTGGCTGGCCTGGCTGCGCCAGTCGCCCGTCAAACCGAACTCGCGGCACATGCTGGAACACATCGAACGCCTCAAGGCGTGGCAGGCGCTCGACCTGCCTTCCGGCATCGAGCGGTCGGTTCACCAGAACCGGCTGCTCAAGATTGCCCGCGAGGGCGGCCAGATGACGCCCGCCGACCTGGCCAAGTTCGAGGCGCCGCGCCGCTACGCGACCCTGGTCGCGCTTGCCATCGAGGGTATGGCCACCGTCACCGACGAAATCATTGACCTGCACGACCGCATCCTGGGCAAGCTGTTCAACGCCGCCAAGAACAAGCATCAGCAGCAGTTCCAGGCGTCCGGCAAGGCGATCAACGCCAAGGTGCGGCTGTTCGGCCGCATCGGCCAGGCGCTGATCGAGGCCAAGCAAGCTGGCCGCGATCCGTTCGCTGCCATCGAGGCCGTCATGTCCTGGGATGCCTTTGCCGAGAGCGTCACCGAGGCGCAGAAACTCGCACAGCCCGAGGATTTCGATTTCCTGCACCGCATCGGCGAGAGCTACGCCACGCTGCGCCGCTACGCGCCGGAATTCCTCGACGTGCTCAAGCTGCGGGCCGCGCCCGCCGCCAAGGACGTGCTCGACGCCATCGAGGTACTGCGCGGCATGAACAGCGACAATGCCCGCAAGGTGCCTGCGGACGCGCCGACCGACTTCATCAAGCCGCGCTGGCAGAAACTGGTCATGACCGACACCGGCATTGACCGGCGTTACTACGAACTGTGTGCCCTGTCGGAGATGAAGAACGCGCTGCGTTCCGGCGACATTTGGGTACAAGGCTCGCGCCAGTTCAAGGACTTCGAGGACTATTTGGTGCCGCCCGCGAAATTCGCCAGCCTCAAGCAGGCCAGCGAATTGCCGCTGGCCGTGGCCACCGATTGCGACCAGTACCTGCATGACCGGCTGACGCTGCTGGAAACGCAGCTCGCCACCGTCAACCGCATGGCGCTGGCCAACGAGCTGCCGGACGCCATCATCACGGAGTCGGGCCTGAAGATCACGCCGCTCGATGCGGCGGTGCCCGACACCGCGCAGGCGCTGATCGACCAGACAGCAATGATCCTGCCGCACGTCAAGATCACCGAACTGCTGCTGGAGGTAGACGAATGGACAGGCTTCACCCGGCACTTCGCGCACCTGAAATCGGGCGACCTGGCCAAGGACAAGAACCTGCTGCTGACCACGATCCTGGCCGACGCGATCAACCTGGGCCTGACCAAGATGGCGGAGTCCTGCCCCGGAACGACCTACGCCAAGCTCGCCTGGCTCCAAGCCTGGCATACCCGCGACGAAACCTATTCGACGGCGCTGGCCGAACTGGTCAACGCGCAGTTCCGGCATCCCTTCGCCGAGCACTGGGGCGACGGCACCACGTCATCGTCGGACGGCCAGAATTTCCGAACCGGCAGCAAGGCCGAGAGCACTGGCCACATCAACCCGAAATACGGCAGCAGTCCTGGGCGGACTTTCTACACCCACATCTCCGACCAGTACGCGCCATTCCACACCAAAGTGGTCAATGTCGGCGTGCGCGACTCGACCTATGTGCTCGACGGCTTGCTGTACCACGAGTCCGACCTGCGCATCGAGGAGCACTACACCGATACGGCAGGATTCACCGATCATGTATTTGGCCTGATGCACCTGCTGGGCTTCCGCTTTGCGCCGCGCATCCGCGACCTGGGCGACACCAAGCTGTTCATCCCCAAGGGCGACACTGTCTACGACGCGCTCAAGCCGATGATTAGCAGCGACAGACTGAACATCAAGGCTATTCGCGCCCATTGGGATGAAATTCTACGGCTGGCCACGTCGATCAAGCAGGGCACCGTGACGGCTTCGCTGATGCTGCGCAAGCTCGGCAGCTATCCGCGCCAGAACGGCCTGGCCGTGGCCCTGCGCGAGCTGGGGCGTATCGAGCGCACGCTGTTCATCCTGGATTGGTTGCAAAGCGTGGAGCTGCGCCGTCGCGTGCACGCTGGGCTGAACAAGGGCGAAGCCCGCAACGCGCTGGCCCGCGCCGTGTTCTTCAACCGGCTGGGCGAAATCCGCGACCGCAGCTTCGAGCAGCAGCGCTACCGGGCCAGTGGCCTCAACCTGGTGACGGCAGCCATCGTGCTGTGGAACACGGTTTATCTGGAACGGGCCGCGAATGCCCTGCGTGGACACGGCAAGCCCGTTGATGACTCTCTATTGCAGTATCTGTCGCCGCTGGGTTGGGAGCACATCAACCTGACTGGCGATTACCTCTGGCGCAGCAACGCCAAGATCGGCGCGGGCAAGTTCAGGCCGCTACGGCCGCTGCAGCCAGCTTAACGTGCTTTATTTTCCGTTTTCTAAGACGACCCCTTCAAGGCGATATCACGTGGACACTCAAACACCGGGATTACAGGACTGATGGTCATTGGTTACCAACAACATAGTTTGACACAACCCCTCCCGTAAACCGGGGTCTGTAGGATGATTTTGGGTGAAGGCTACAGCAACATAGATTGACACAGATGGGCTGAGCTTCAAATATAGTGCCCGGCTGCTCACATCATAGTTTGACACGAACATTTAGAGGCAGTGAATCGCCCCGGGTTTCCTAGACACTCTCCAGGCTCGCTGCGTAACG
>NZ_AOHM01000065.1:0-1153 GCF_000510895.2 Pseudomonas sp. FH1 | reverse complement strand
GATGAGCGGCAAAACTCGAAATCACAAGCTAGGGATAGGTCAGAGTGCTCTCACTTCTTGAGTGTAAGAGGGTTTGGCGATGATTTCCTACTATGTTGGTCTCGATGTTTCGAAAGCGACTGTGGATGTGGGGTTTCTTCCTGCGAATTACGCGCAGTTTCAGGTGAGTAATGACCTTGAGGGCTTCACTCGGCTGATCACATGCCTGAACGAGCTTGAGGTGGGACGGGTCTTGCTTGAAGCCACCGGCGGCTATGAAAGGGCATTGCTCAGAGCCTTGCGGTTGGAAGGTTTGAATGTCTTTCGCGTCAATCCAAAACGCGCTCGCGACTATGCGAGAGCAATGGGCAAGATAGCTAAAACCGATAAGATCGATGCTCAGATGCTGGCGAAGTTTGCGAGAGATTTCGAAGACTTGCCGCATGTTGAACCGAATAAGGATCGGGATGAGCTGGGCGAATTGCTCAAGCTGCGAGGCAGCTTGGTCAAGAGCCGGGACAGCGACAAGCGCCGGATGAAGCAAACCACATGCGCTAAAGCCATATCCACTTACACCGATCACATCGCTTACCTGGAGGGCCAGATCAAGTCATTGGGTAAGGAGATTGAGGATGCCTCGACCGTGCTGGATCAGGAGAAAGCCAGACGACTGAGGTCGGTGAAAGGGATCGGAGCCATCACCTGCGGAACGCTCTTGGCATTTCTTCCTGAGCTCGGAACCGTGTCGGGACGCAAGATTGCGGCTTTGGCAGGGTTAGCGCCCTACAACAACGATAGTGGCAAGAAGAGCGGCCCCAGATCAATCGAGGGCGGGCGCTATACAGTGCGTGGCGCAACCTATATGTCGACCTGGTCAATGGTTCAGCACGATCCGCAAGTCAAAGCCGAATATGAGGCTCTGCGAGCGCGAGGCAAGCTTGCGAAGGTCGCTGTTGTGGCATGCATGCGCAAGCTCTTGATTCGTCTTAACGCAATGCTGCGAGATGGCACGGGTTGGAGAGAGCAGAAATCTCAGGCCCCCGCAGCCTGATAACAAATGAGGGGCACTTTACTGAAGCGCGGGCTTCGCCAGTAATACCGCTACGCGGTATCGCTGGCGAAGCCATGTCCGAAAGGATTATTTTGAAAATAAATCCTCAAAGACAGTTGCTCC
>NZ_AOHM01000064.1:0-157013 GCF_000510895.2 Pseudomonas sp. FH1 | reverse complement strand
GGCGTTTTGAGACTGAAACAGGTGTAAACCTATTTCAGGACTAGACACAGGGCAGGCTGTTGTGGTGAGCGACATCTGATCGGAGGTCAATAAATATCGGTTTCTCTCGTAGGAGATTTCTGAATGTTACCGTCGAACGCAAATGTGTAACCCGCCGCCCAAACATGAGGCAAAGTGCTACGCACATGCCCCGAAAAACCGCGTTTTAGACGCCTTGGTAAATAAGATTAAACGCCAGACTTGCCGTGCTAGAAGGGTTTGCGAATAATAGGCCCGCAATTTGCAGCGTCTACAGGTTTAATGTCTTTTGTCTCTGCATAAAAAACAGAGGCTGTCAATGAGCTGGAACTGCTTTCTCGGTGCTTCTGTAAATTGTTGTCGCATTGAGGAAATATCGGCTTCCGGCCTGTCGTTAGAATGCCGATCACTCGCTCGTCGTCTCCAGTGTGTAGCTGGTGTAGGACGCAGCACCGCAATTCGGTTTCCCTTAAGTCGCATCGTGGGCCATGGCTCATACTGCTGTTTTGCCCTATACCGATGGAGTCCCAAGATGAAGAAACTCGTGCTGTTGGGCGCCCTGGCGCTGTCCGTGCTGTCCATGCAGGCTTTCGCTGAAGGCAAGCCCCTGAAAATTGGTATCGAAGCGGCTTACCCTCCGTTTGCCTCCAAAGCCCCCGATGGCAGCATCGTCGGTTTTGACTACGACATCGGCAACGCCCTGTGCAAGCAGATGGACGTGAAGTGCACTTGGGTCGAGCAAGAGTTCGACGGTCTGATCCCTGCGCTGAAAGTGCGCAAGATCGACGCGATCCTGTCGTCCATGTCCATCACGGAAGACCGCAAGAAGTCCGTGGACTTCACCAACCGCTACTACCTGAGCCCAGCGCAACTGGTGATGAAGGAAGGCACCACCGTCAGCGACAGCCTGGATGAATTGAAGGGCAAGAAGATCGGTGTGCAACGCGGTTCCATCCACGATCGTTTCGCTAAGGAAGTCCTGGCCCCTAAAGGCGCCACGGTTGTGCCTTACAGCTCGCAGAACGAAATCTATCTGGACGTGGAAGCCGGTCGCCTGGACGGCACCGTGGCCGACGCCACCCTGCTGCAAGACGGCTTCCTGAAGACCCCGGCCGGTAAAGGCTACGCGTTCGTGGGCCCACAGTTCACCGACGCCAAGTACTTCGGTGACGGCATCGGCATCGCCGTACGCAAAGGCGACAAGGAAAACCTCGACCGCATCAACGCAGCCATTGCCGCGATCCGTGCCAACGGTGAGTACAAGAAAATCCAGGACAAGTACTTCGACTTCGATATCTACGGCGCTGACGCCAAGTAAATCGTCGCAGCGGTCTGTCCGAAATGGCGCAAGCAACAGAATTCCTGAGGTTTGCGCCATTTTTTCATCCCCCTTTTCGAGGACCTGAATCATGTTGAAAGGCTACGGGGCCGTCATCCTCGATGGCGCATGGTTGACGCTTCAGCTCGCCTTGTCGTCCATGGCCTTGGCCATTGTTCTGGGTCTGATCGGGGTCGCGTTGCGCCTGTCGCCGGTGCGCTGGTTGGCCTGGCTGGGTGACTTGTACTCCACGGTGATCCGCGGGATCCCCGACCTGGTGCTGATCTTGCTGATTTTCTACGGCGGTCAGGACCTGCTCAACCGTGTCGCGCCGATGTTGGGCTACGACGACTATATCGACTTGAACCCCTTGGCCGCCGGTATCGGCACCCTGGGTTTCATCTTTGGCGCCTACCTGTCGGAAACCTTCCGCGGCGCCTTCATGGCCATTCCCAAGGGCCAGGCCGAAGCCGGCCTTGCGTATGGCATGAGCAGTTTTCAGGTGTTTTTCCGGGTGATGGTGCCGCAGATGATCCGTCTGGCGATCCCCGGTTTCACCAACAACTGGCTGGTCCTCACCAAGGCCACTGCGCTGATTTCGGTGGTGGGCCTGCAAGACATGATGTTCAAGGCCAAGCAGGCGGCAGATGCCACCCGCGAACCTTTTACCTTCTTCCTCGCGGTGGCGGCGATGTACCTGGTGATCACCAGCGTGTCGTTGCTGGCCTTGCGTCATCTTGAGAAGCGCTACTCGGTAGGCGTAAGGGCGGCTGATCTATGATCTTCGACTACAACGTCATTTGGGAGGCCATGCCGCTGTACCTTGGCGGCCTGCTGACCACCCTGAAACTGCTCGCCATCTCGCTGTTCTTCGGCCTGCTTGCCGCCTTGCCTTTGGGCTTGATGCGCGTGTCCAAGCAGCCGGTCGTCAATGGCGTGGCGTGGCTTTACACCTACGTGATCCGTGGCACGCCGATGTTGGTGCAGCTGTTCCTGATCTACTACGGCCTGGCCCAATTTGAAGTGGTGCGCGAAAGCTTTCTGTGGCCGCTGCTGTCCAGCGCCACGTTCTGTGCGTGCCTGGCGTTTGCGATCAACACCAGCGCCTACACCGCCGAAATCATTGCCGGTAGCCTCAAGGCCACGCCCAATGGCGAGATCGAAGCGGCCAAGGCCATGGGCATGTCGCGCTACAAGCTGTACCGCCGCATCCTGCTGCCCTCGGCCCTGCGCCGCGCACTGCCGCAGTACAGCAACGAAGTGATCATGATGCTGCAGACCACCAGCCTGGCCTCCATCGTCACCCTGATCGACATCACCGGTGCCGCGCGCACGGTGAACGCCCAGTTCTACCTGCCGTTCGAAGCCTACATCACCGCTGGCGTGTTCTACCTGTGCCTGACCTTCATCCTGGTGCGCCTGTTCAAGTTGGCCGAGCGCCGCTGGCTGAGCTACCTGGCTCCACGGAAGCACTGATATGGAACGTATCGATCATCGGTTGCCTTGGGGGCACCTGGGCTGCGCGCGCCAACTGAGCGTATTCCGCTTCGGCCAGGGCGAGCGCAAGGCCTATATCCAAGCCAGCCTGCACGCTGATGAATTGCCCGGCATGCGCGCCGCGTGGGAGCTGAAAAAGCGCCTCACCGAACTGGAACAGCAAGGCGCGCTCAACGGCGTGATCGAGTTGGTGCCGGTGGCCAACCCGATGGGCTTGGGCCAACTGCTGCAAGGCAGTCACCAGGGACGTTTCGAGGTGGGCAGCGGCAAGAATTTCAATCGCGACTTCGTGGAGTTGAGCGAGCCGGTTGCCGAGTTGCTCAACGGCAAGCTGGGCGATGATCCTCACGCCAATGTGCGCATGATCCGTCAAGCAATGTCTGACGCGCTCAATGCGTTGCCCGAGCCAAGCAGCCAGCTGCAAGGCATGCAGCGCCTATTGCTGAGCCATGCCTGCACCGCCGATGTGGTGCTCGACCTGCACTGCGACGCCGAAGCCGCGCTGCACATGTACGCACTGCCTCAGCATTGGCCGCAGTGGCGTTCGTTGTCGGCGCATTTGAATGTGAAGGTCGGCCTGCTGGCGGAAGACTCCGGTGGCAGTTCGTTCGATGAGGCCTGTTCGCTGCCATGGCTGCGTCTGTCCCAGATGTTTCCTGAGGCGCAAATCCCGTTGGCCTGCCTGGCGACTACGCTTGAGCTGGGCGGCCAGGCCGATACCGGGCGTGACGAGGCGATTTTCCACGCCGAAGGTATTCTCGCGTTCCTTGCTGAGCAGGGCCTGATCAAGGGCGAATGGCCTGCTCCGCAATTCGAACCTTGCGAAGGCGTGCCATTCGAGGGCACCGAATTGTTGTTCGCGCCCCACGCCGGGGTGATCAGCTACCTGCGTAAAGCTGGTGAATGGATCGAAAAAGGCGAGCCGATTTTTGAAGTGATTGACCCCCTGGAAGACCGCGTGAGTACTATTTGCGCAGGTACTTCGGGGGTGTTGTTTGCCGTTGAACGGCTACGTTATGCCCAAGCGGGTTTCTGGCTGGCCAAGGTGGCGGGGCGCGAAGCGCTGCGTCACGGGCGCTTGCTCAACGACTGACCACCTGTTTTTGTGAGAACCGACCGCATGTACAAACTTGAAGTCCAAGACCTGCATAAACGCTATGGCAGTCATGAAGTGCTCAAAGGCGTGTCCCTGGCCGCCGCAGCCGGTGATGTGATCAGCATCATCGGTTCCAGCGGTTCGGGCAAAAGTACCTTTTTGCGCTGCATCAACCTGCTGGAGCAGCCCCACGCCGGCAAGATCCTGCTTAACAACGAAGAGCTGAAGCTGGTCGCCAACAAGGACGGCGCCATGAAGGCCGCCGACCCTAAACAACTGCAACGCATGCGTTCGCGCCTGTCCATGGTGTTCCAGCACTTCAACCTGTGGTCGCACATGACCGCGCTTGAAAACGTGATGGAAGCCCCGGTGCACGTGCTGGGCATGTCGAAGAAAGAAGCCCGTGAAAAGGCCGAGCATTACTTGGCCAAAGTCGGCGTGGGTCATCGCAAAGATGCGTTCCCCGGTCATATGTCCGGCGGCGAGCAGCAGCGCGTAGCCATCGCTCGCGCCCTGGCGATGGAGCCTGAGGTGATGCTGTTCGACGAACCCACCTCGGCCCTCGACCCGGAATTGGTTGGCGAAGTGCTCAAGGTGATGCAGGACCTGGCCCAGGAAGGCCGTACCATGGTGGTAGTGACCCACGAAATGGGCTTTGCCCGTGAAGTGTCGAACCAGCTGGTGTTCCTGCACAAAGGCATCGTCGAAGAGCGCGGCAACCCGCGTGAAGTGCTGGTGAACCCGCAGTCCGAGCGTTTGCAGCAGTTTCTTTCCGGTAGCTTGAAATAATCAAGACTGCCGTTGTGCACTGATATAGGGCATGCTTCGCGCTTTGCGCAACATGCACTATGTTGGTGGTTGCCACTTTTGGCCTTAACACTGTTACTCGCTTCGGATAGCCCTCCATGACCGCCCATCGTATTGGTTTCCTGATTTGGCCCAGCACAAAAGCACTCACGCTTGCGCTGGCTGAGGAGGCCTTGCGCGTTGCCCAGCGGGTGCATCCGGACGTGGTCTACGAGCTGTCGTTCCTGCAGGCCGAACCTGCGACCGAAGGCGCCTGGCAACTGCCGGGCGAGCCGTGGGCCGGCAAGCTGGAAGGCTTCCAGAAACTCTTCCTGTTGGCGGACGAGCCGCCGACCGTTATCGCCTCCCAACTCAGCACTGCCCTTAAACAACTGGTTCGCGCCGGTTGCGTGATCGGCGGTTTGTCGGCCGGCGTCTACCCACTGGCCCAACTCGGCCTGCTGGACGGCTACCGCGCCGCCGTGCACTGGCGCTGGCAGGACGATTTCGCCGAGCGTTTCCCCAAGGTGATCGCCACCAGCCATCTGTTCGACTGGGACCGCGATCGCCTCACCGCTTGTGGTGGCATGTCGGTACTCGACCTGCTGCTGGCAGTACTGGCCCGTGATCATGGCGCCGAACTGGCCGGTGCGGTGTCCGAAGAACTGGTGGTGGAGCGCATCCGTGAAGGCGGCGAGCGCCAGCGCATTCCGTTGCAAAACCGCCTGGGCTCCAGCCACCCCAAGCTGACCCAGGCTGTGTTGCTGATGGAAGCGAATATCGAAGAGCCACTGACCACCGACGAAATCGCCCAGCACGTCTGTGTGTCGCGACGACAACTGGAACGGATCTTCAAGCAATACCTCAACCGCGTCCCCAGCCAGTACTACCTGGAATTGCGCCTGAACAAGGCCCGCCAGATGCTCATGCAAACCAGCAAGTCGATCATCCAGATCGGCCTGTCGTGCGGCTTCTCCTCGGGGCCGCACTTCTCCAGCGCCTACCGCAATTTCTTTGGCGCCACCCCTCGTGAAGACCGCAACCAGCGCCGCAGCAGCAGCCCGTTCGAATTGTCGTCGGTGCCGTCCGAACGGGGTTGACCGTTACTCCTCCATAGGTTCATCCGGCAGCGGATCCAGTGGTGTGCCGGCGCCGTTGAGCCTGACTTCCGGGATCTGGAAATTGTTTCCGGTCTGCAGGTAATACTCGCGCAGCCGCCTGAGGCTCTCCTGCGACCAGGGGTTGCCTGTGAAGTCGCAGTCGTCGTCGAGTGTCTGATGCATGTCCTGGAGGTCTGTGGATATCTCGGTTATACGGTTGTCGCTCAGGTCCTGGGTACGCAATTCGTCCAACAGGAATACCCCGGCAGGTAGTTCGCGGATCTGGGTGTTGGGCAAATGCAGTGAGCTCAACTGTTGCAGGTTGCTGACGTCTGGTGCATGGCCCAGGGGGTTGTTGCGCAAGTTCAAGTAATCGAGGGTGTGCAGGTCACTGATGGAGCGTGCGGCGGCGGGGGTCAGGGCTATTTCACAATCAGAAATATCCAGGCTCGACAGGTTGGGCATGTTAAAGATCGCGGATGGCAATTTGCCGAGGGTGCAATTGCTCACGATCAGGGTTTGCAGGGCAGGGAAGGCGTTGAGGGTGCCATCCAGTTCGGTGAGGGTGAGTGCGCCATTGAGGTCAAAAGATGTCACGTGATCGAAGCGTGGTCTCAGTTCCGGCAGCGTGCCGATGATCGGGGCGTTAAGTCTGACGGCGTAGGTGGTGCGCTCATCCAGGTTGTCTTCGTCCGTCGGGCTTTCGCGGCGCCAGGCGGCTTCGAGCCGGCGCTTGACGCGGCGACGGTTGAGTTCTTCGTCGACGCGCAGGAAGTCCTCCAGGGGGCCGTCCACCAAGGGATGTTGCGCTGGGATATCGTCCACCCAGCGCTGCAGGTCGGCGACCAGTTGCTGATAATCGGCTTCAAGTGTCTCCAGCCTGGTGTCTATCTCATCAAGGTTGCCGGGCAGTCCGAAAATCAGGCGGTTCAACTCTTCCACCTGCTCCTCTTCTTTTGCCCTGATTCTCGGGTACAGCCGTCGCGCTCTTTCGCGTTGTGCGGTGGGCGTCTGGATGTTGAAAAACACATCCGTGCGCTGGCAGTGGCGTTTGACCGCTTCAAGGGTCTGTCGCGACAGTGGGTTGGCAGACAGGTCAAACGTTTGGGCGACATGGTTTGGCAGCGTGAACAGTTCGGGGGGCAGTTGTTCGATGGCGTTTGCGCTGAGGTTGATGTGCAGGCGCGTTTTCTCCACCAGCAGGCTGGCGGGCACCGCGTTCAGCCCTGTGTTGCGCAGGTTCAAGGTGGTCAGGTTTGCCAGTAGGCTGACGTCCAGTGGCTCGCCCAGAGCGTTGTTGCTCAGGTTCAAGTGCCTGAGGTACGACAGACGCTCCAGGCCCGTGCGGCTGCTGGGTGACAAGCGGATGCCACAGTGTTCCAGGTCCAGCAGTTCAAGTCTGGGTAGCGAGAAGATCCTTGGCGGGACGTCCCCCAGCCTCGTTTGATACAGGCTGATGGCTTGCAGGTTGGGGAAGCTGCCAAGGAAGTCATCGACAGTGATTGCCACGTTCTGGCCCCGAATTATCAGCCCGTTAAGGTGCGCAAATGAAGCCTGCAGGGTGGGCAGCTCGCCGGCCAGCTCACGGTTGATGCTCAGTGAAAATCGATCTGTGCTCCCAGGGGTTACTTCTTGGCGCCAACTGCTCTCCAGTAGTTGGCGCAGTTTACCTCGTCTTTCGAATTCTGACGGGCTGAGGTCGGGTGCCTGTTCCCAACGGGTGAGCTCTGCCCGCAATGTTTGCAGCTCCGCAGCCCTGCGCGCCAATTCGGTCTGGCCGGCTTCAAGTGTGCCCGGCAACTTGTAGAGCAGTCGGTTCAGTTCGATCTTGCCCAGGCTTGGGTACAGTAGGTGTGCATCGCGCAGATCAGTGTGGAATGCGTCGGCACCGAACGTGATGCCGTGGCGTTGGTAGTAGGCCTTGACGTGTTCAACCGTCGCCCGCGACAGCGGGTTGTTGCTGAGGTAGAGGCCGTCGCCTTTGCTCGGCGGCAGCGCAAAAAACTCGAGCGGCAGTTCGTGGATTCGGTTGTCGTTTAGCAGTGCTCCCTGTAGTTCGGGCCGAGTGAGAACGCCGGCCGGCAACTGCTCGATCCCGGTGTGCGATAAGTCGAGGTGAATAAGGCCTCGCATGGCTTCTACGCTGGGCGCCAGCCCCAAGGGGTTGTTGTGCAGCACCAGGGACTGCAGGCGATGCAGCGAGGCGATTCGTGCCTGGCTGTCGGGCGTCAGTCTGATATTGCATCCACTCAGGCTCAGGGCGTTCAAGCGCGGCAGGTTGAAAATGAAATCCGGCGCAGTGTCGAGATGGATGCCGTTGACGTTCAGGTGGCGCAGTTGCCTCAAGCGTTGCAGGAACGCAAGCGCTCCGGGCGTTCGAGCATTCCCGCTCAGTGTCAACAGCGACACGTGGTCAAAATTTGCCGTCAGGTCCGGCAAGGCTCCGAGGATGGGGTAATTCAGGTGCAGGCTGTAGCCATCTGTGGCCGGGTCTTCGAAGTAATCGTCGATTTCCAGTTCATGGCGCCAACAGCGTCGCAGTTGTCTGGCAATCATGCGTCGGTTCTGGCGCTCGCTGCGCAGCTCGTGTTCGGATAACTCTGCATGGGTTTCGGGGTGGTGGGTGGGTAGTTGTCGCCTCCAGGTTCGCAAGTCACTCTCCAGCTGCCGGTATTCTTCGGCCAGTGCCGCGATGCCATTGGCGGCGCCATCGGGTTGGGCGTTCAGGTGGTTGAGCAAGTCCTGGATTTGCAGGCGGTTGAGCCCCGGATACATGGCCCTCGCCCGTGCCTCCAGCGTCAACGACGGGGCAGCCTGTGCCGGTTGGGCTGGGTAGCCAACGTCGCTTCCCAGCGCCGTCAGAGTCTGTCGGGTGGGTGGCGCTATCGCGGTGTCGTCCAGCACTTGGCGCAGTTCCTCACGTGGCAGCGTGCGTTGTCGCAGGCGTTCTTGCAGCGCAGAGCCCTGGTTGACGCCAAAGCCCAGCGCGTCTCGTTGGGCGTCGGGAATGGCGTTCAGAATCGCGGTGTACAGGTCTGTTTCACCTGACAACGGCCCTTTTTCGTCGAGGGGTATATAACGACCCTCGGCGGTGCGTACCAGGGTGCGTAGCAGTGGGGCATCCTCGGCGCCGATGGTCAACCATACCGCCCCATGGGCGCTCAGGTGCCTGGCTTCAATACGCAGGTTGGCCGACCAACCCGGTTGGATTCGCAAGGCATTCAGCGCCAGCCGTTCGCTGTCGAGATTCGGCATCGCCGTCAGGTATTGGCCCTCGTAGGCTCGGTTGATACGCAACTCGTTCACGACGCTACGAGCCAGGTCTGCCAGGCGCGGCGGCGTGCGTTGGGCGGTCAGTTCTGTCAGCTCTTGTGCGCTGGCTTGGTCCAGTAAGTAGGTGGCGACGCGGGGCGGCAGTTGCGGGGCGTTCTGTTGGATTTGTTGCACCGGTGCGTCCGCCGTCGCTTGCAGTTGGGCGTAGCGCGAATCGAACAGTTCGGTGCGATGGGCCTCTGCCTGGCGCGCGAGTTTTTTACGCAACTGCTTGACGCGGTTGTCCAGGCTCAATTGCGGGTCGGCGGCACGTTCGCCGAACTGCGCACGGATTTCCTCCGGGCTCAGGGCTTGCAGGACGGTCTTGAGCAGTTCGCCATTGGCCAGTTGCGTTTCGGGAATCTGCACCACCGGCAGGTGACTGTCACCAAATTCCCAGGCCGTGTTGCTTTCGGCGTCCAGAATGCGCAGGGCGCGGGTCTTGGGCCAATCGCCGTAGGTGGTGAGTAACTGGAGCATGTCTTGCGGGTCGACCTGTGCGTGCTGTGCCGGGTCGTCGCTGTCGAGCCGGTCGATCAAGGTTTGCAGGCTGCGGTCGATGCGCAATCTCTCGAGCGTATCGTCCAATAGCGGTGGCACGGGGGCGCCGCGTACGTGCATCTTGCGCAGGTTGTTTTCGTGGATGCCGCTGATGTCCAGCGCCAGGTGTCGGTCGGCTTCGCTCAACTCGCTGACGCCGTGGCCCAGGCGACGGAGCAAGGTCGGGCGGTCCCAATGCAGCGGTGTGTCCAGCTCACTGTGCCACGCGCCGGCGCCGTTATGTTGCAGGCGCGGGGTATAGGCGTCGGGACGCGTCGGGTGCTTGATCCCATAGCTTTCGCCATCCGCCAGTTGTTGTACGGCGTATAGCTTGCCTTCCAATGGCAGTAGCGATTCGCCGCGCACGCTGTGCAGGCCCAGGGAGTTGACGCCCAGGCGCGGCGGCAGCGTGAGGTGCTGTTGATAAGGCGTGAGGTCGGGTTTCCAGTAGCGCTGGGCGCCATTGGCAAGGGTGACTGGTTTGAAGCGGTCGAAGAATTCCACGACTGGCGTAGGCAACACTTTGCGTAACTCAGCGATGCCAATAACACTGCCGGCCGCGAACGTCCCCACTTGCACCCACGTTTGCAGCACGCTCATCAGGTGGCCGAACGCTTCTTGGGGCAAGCCTTCAGCCCAGTCAATAATGCCTTCGAATTCATCGTCGAGTATTTGCCAGGCCATATAGCCCAGCATCAACTCCCCCAGCCCTGGAACAAATGGCGCGACGATCAGGAGTGCGGCGTTAAGGATCGTCGAAGCCACATTTACAATTGAATCCCACAACGCCCAGCGCGCGTTACGGTCGACCGTGGCCGTGGAGACTGCCTGGGTGCGCGCATCGTTGAGGATCTGGTTGAGTTTTTGTTGATACAGGTGCAGCCACACATCGCCCTGGATCGGCTTGGCGACAAATTGCAGCTTGGGGTCGTCGGTGGGCTCTATGCGCCAGGGTGCCAAGCTGCTGCCGGGCTCGGCGGGATGCCATTTGATCCGTGCCAGGCGCTGGCTCAGGTTGGCAAAAAAGGCCCCACGGTATTCATGGCTGACGAAGCGGCTGAAAAACGTCTGGTAGTCGGGGTCGCGCAGTTGGCGGGTGAGTTCCTGCTTGAACGCCCGCGACGAGGGGTATTCCTTGAGTGGATGCTGTGGGTCGTCCGGTATGTACGCGACCAGGCGTGGCACCGTGGGCGTGGTTTCCAGGTCGGGAGCCAGCAGCAGGAGGCCGGTCAATGGCGCGCCCATCATCTGCAGGTCGTGGCAGCGCAGGGCCTGGTTGTCGAGCATCAGGTCGCTGCGGCCTTGCAGCAGGCTTTCGACTTGTCGTGCGTAATCGTCCTGGATGTCACCGCGCAGACGCGCCAGTTGCAGGGCGGCGCGCAGGGCGGCTTTCTGGCTGGTGTCCACCTTGCTGCGTATCACGGCGGCGCTGACCGGTTCGTCGAGGCCCAGTTGCGTGCGCAGGTAGGCTTGGTAGCGTGCGCCGATATCCAGTTCGCGGCACAGGCCCGTGAAGGCTATCACGCTGATTGTTTGCCGGATCGCGGGTAATGTGTCGAATTGGCCGCTGGCGTTGGGCGCAGTGATGTAGGTCGAGTCGGCCTCGAAGGCGCCCTCGACGGTTTCGCTGTGTTCGAAGTTGTGCAAGGCCGCGTCCAGCAGTGACACGGTCCAGGTACGCGCGGCGCCGGTGGGGATCGAAAACCACGGTACGTGTTGGGGAATATAGAGGCGCAGGTAAACCGTTTCGCTGTTGAGGCCCAAGCCATAGCGGGCCTGCAGCGCCTCTTCAAGTACTGCGCGGGCATACGCACGTGGGCCTTGTAGGTTTTTGAGCGCGTCATCCACGGCATTTTGCGCATTCCAGTGGGCGCCATTCAGGCGCTTTAACTCCGGGCTCGTTGCGTGCGGCTGCGGTTTGGCCCGGGACAAGGCCTGTTGCCTGGCGCGCGGTGCGGCGCCCAACCAGGTGGGGAAGGCATCCTTGAGTAGCTGATAATGGCTGTCGGGGTGTTGGGTGGCGTGTTTTGCCGGGGGCTTACTCATGCTGGATCTCTGATCGTCGGTAAAGCCCGTCAGTAGATCAGCGTGTTTCACCCGGCTGGCTCTAGATAGTTAGTTTAAACTGCGCCATTGCGACGCTATTTGTCGCATTGGCGTAAACCCGCCAAAATCGCGGTTTGGCGCTATAAGAAGTTGTCGCTTGGCGGCAAGGCCGCGCTGAAAACTGTCCTTACAATCCCTGCATCGCCCGCCAGTTCCAGGCAGGCGTTCCTCTTCAGGAGACTCCGATGTCCGTTGAGCAAGCCCCGGTGCAACGTGCCGATTTCGACCAGGTCATGGTGCCTAACTACGCACCGGCCGCATTCATTCCTGTGCGTGGCGAAGGTTCGCGCGTTTGGGACCAGGCGGGTCGCGAGCTGATCGACTTTGCCGGCGGCATCGCGGTCAACGTACTGGGCCATGCCCACCCGGCGCTGGTCGGTGCACTGACCGAACAGGCCAACAAGCTGTGGCACGTCTCCAACGTCTTCACCAATGAGCCGGCCCTGCGCCTGGCCCACAAGCTGATCGACGCCACCTTTGCCGAGCGCGTGTTCTTCTGCAACTCCGGCGCCGAGGCCAACGAGGCCGCGTTCAAGCTGGCTCGTCGCGTTGCATTCGACCGTTTCGGTACCGAGAAATACGAGATCATCGCCGCGCTGAACAGCTTCCATGGCCGTACCCTGTTCACCGTCAACGTCGGTGGCCAGTCCAAGTACTCCGATGGTTTCGGTCCTAAAATCACCGGCATCACCCACGTTCCTTATAACGACCTGGCCGCGCTGAAAGCCGCCGTGTCGGACAAGACCTGCGCCGTGGTGCTGGAGCCGATCCAGGGCGAAGGCGGCGTACTGCCGGCCGAGCTGGCTTACCTGCAAGGCGCCCGCGAGCTGTGCGACGCGAACAACGCGCTGCTGGTGTTCGACGAAGTGCAAACCGGCATGGGTCGCAGCGGCCACCTGTTCGCTTACCAGCATTACGGCGTGACCCCGGACATCCTCACCAGCGCCAAGAGCCTGGGCGGCGGTTTCCCGATTGCAGCCATGCTCACCACTGAAGCGCTGGCCAAGCATTTGGTCGTCGGCACCCACGGCACCACCTACGGCGGCAACCCGTTGGCGTGCGCGGTGGCTGAAGCGGTGATCGACGTGATCAACACCCCAGAAGTGCTGGCTGGCGTGAATGCCAAGCACGACCTGTTCAAGGCGCGCCTGGAGCAGATCGGCAAGCAGTACGGCATCTTCACCGAAGTGCGTGGCATGGGCCTGTTGCTCGGTTGCGTACTGAGCGATGCGTTCAAGGGCAAGGCCAAGGACGTGTTCAATGCGGCCGAGAAAGAAAACCTGATGATCCTGCAAGCCGGCCCGGATGTGGTGCGTTTCGCGCCGAGTTTGGTGGTGGAAGAGGCGGATATCAAGGAAGGCCTGGACCGTTTTGAGCGTGCTGTGAAAGTGCTGACGCAAGGCTGATGACCCTTCACCACCTGGCACGCCGGGTGGTGAACCGAATTGTGTGTGTGCCGGGCCCGCCCGGCATTTTTTCCTCTGTGCAGGCTCCAGGCCTGCCTGTTTTTCGAGTTAAGGAGTGACACCATGCTGGTGATGCGCCCCGCGCAAATGGCTGATCTGGGCGAGGTACAGCGTCTGGCTGCGGACAGCCCGATTGGTGTCACCTCCTTGCCGGACGATGTGGAACGCCTCAGCGACAAGATCGCCGCCAGCGAAGCGTCCTTCGCGGCCGAGGTCAGTTTCAACGGCGAAGAGAGTTATTTCTTCGTGCTCGAAGACACCGAGACCGGCAAGCTCGCCGGTTGCTCGGCCATCGTCGCCTCCGCCGGCTACTCGGAACCCTTCTACAGCTTCCGTAACGAGACCTTCGTGCACGCCTCTCGCGAGCTGAAGATCCACAACAAGATCCACGTGCTCTCCCAGTGCCACGACCTCACCGGCAACAGCCTGCTCACCAGCTTTTACGTGGTGCCTGAGCTGGTCGGTTCGCCGTGGTCGGAACTCAATTCCCGTGGCCGCCTGCTGTTCGTGGCCAGCCACCCCGAGCGCTTTGCCGACTCGGTGGTGACCGAGATCGTCGGCTACAGCGATGAGAACGGTGACTCACCGTTCTGGGACGCCATCGGTCGCAACTTCTTCGACCTCAACTACGCCGCCGCCGAGCGCCTGTGCGGGCTGAAAAGCCGTACCTTTCTCGCCGAGCTGATGCCGCATTATCCGATCTACGTGCCGCTGCTGCCGGACGAAGCCCAGGAAGCCATGGGTCAGGTGCACCCGCGTGCGCAGATCACCTTCGACATTCTCATGCGCGAAGGCTTCGAGACCGACCATTACATCGACATCTTCGACGGCGGCCCGACGCTGCATGCACGGGTCTCGGGCATTCGTTCGATTGCCCAGAGCCGCGTGGTACCGGTGAAGATCGGTGAGATGGTCAAGGGTGTCGGTCGCCAGTACCTGGTGAGCAACGCGCAGTTGCAGGATTACCGCGCGGTGATGCTGGAACTGGACTACGCGCCGGGTAAACCGGTGACGTTGGACCTCGCAGCGGCCGAAGCCCTGGGTGTTGGCGAAGGCGCGAGTGTGCGCCTGGTAGCGGTTTAAAAAGAGAGTTTCGCGGGTGGCTGACAACAGCGGCCCGTTCGAGGAGATAGCATGATCGTTCGTCCCGTACGCAGCAGCGATTTACCGGCCCTGATTGATCTGGCGCGCAGCACCGGCACCGGCCTCACCACCTTGCCGGCCAACGAAGAGCGCCTGACCCACCGTGTGGGCTGGGCCGAGAAAACCTTTCGTGGCGACGCCGGGCGCGGCGATGCCGACTACCTGTTCGTGCTGGAAAACGACGAAGGCCGCGTGGTGGGGATTTCCGCCATTGCTGGCGCCGTTGGCCTGCGTGAGCCCTGGTACAACTTCCGGGTCGGCCTGACGGTCAGCGCCTCCCAGGAACTGAATATCTACCGCGAGATCCCGACGCTGTTCCTGGCCAACGACCTCACCGGCAACTCCGAGCTGTGCTCGTTGTTCCTGCACGCCGATTACCGCACCGGCCTCAACGGTCGCATGCTGGCCAAGGCGCGCATGTTGTTTATCGCG
Source organism: Pseudomonas sp. FH1 (assembly GCF_000510895.2). Lineage (NCBI taxonomy): Bacteria > Pseudomonadati > Pseudomonadota > Gammaproteobacteria > Pseudomonadales > Pseudomonadaceae > Pseudomonas > Pseudomonas sp. FH1. The sequence continues at coordinate 142,199 of NZ_AOHM01000064.1, read as the reverse complement.
GAGTTCCCGCAACTGTTTGGCAACAAGATCATTGCCGAGATGCGCGGTGTATCCAACGAAGCGGGGCGTTCGCCGTTCTGGGAAAGCCTGGGCCGGCACTTCTTCAAGATGGAATTCAGCCAGGCCGACTACCTCACGGGCGTGGGCAACAAGGCGTTTATCGCCGAACTGATGCCGAAGTTTCCGCTGTACAGCTGCTTCCTGTCCGAGGATGCGCGCAATGTGATCGGCAAGGTCCATCCGGACACCGAGCCGGCGCTGAGCATGCTCAAGAGCGAAGGCTTCAGCTACCAGGGCTATGTCGACATCTTCGACGCGGGACCTGCGGTGGAATGTGAAACCACCAAGATCCGTGCCGTACGCGATAGCCAGTCGCTGGTGTTGGCGATCGGCACGCCGGGGGACGATGCTACGCCGTTCCTGATCCATAACCGCAAGCGCGAAGAATGCCGCATCACCGCCGCCCCGGCTCGTCTGGCGGCAGGCACGCTGGTAGTCGATCCACAGACCGCCAAGCGCCTGCAACTGGTGGTGGGTGATCAAGTGCGTGCCGTTCCGTTGTCCGCTGCTCGGGAGTCGAAATAATGAATTCGCTGTATATCGCAGGTAGCTGGCTGGCTGGCCAGGGTGAACTGTTTGAATCGCGCAACCCGGTGACTCAGCAGGTGCTGTGGGCCGGCAATGGCGCCACCGCCGAGCAGGTTGAGTCGGCCGTGCAGGCTGCACGCCAGGCGTTTCCGGCCTGGGCCAAGCGCCCGCTGGAAGAACGCATCGCTATTCTGGAAACCTTCGCCGCCACCCTGAAAAGCCGCGCCGACGAAATCGCCCGTTGCATCGGTGAGGAAACCGGCAAGCCGCTGTGGGAATCGGCCACCGAAGTCACCAGCATGGCCAACAAGATCGCGATCTCGGTGCAAAGCTACCGCGAGCGTACCGGCGAGAAGAGCGGCCCCCTGGGCGACGCCACCGCCGTGCTGCGCCACAAGCCGCACGGCGTGGTGGCGGTGTTTGGCCCGTACAACTTTCCTGGTCACTTGCCGAACGGGCATATCGTCCCAGCGTTGCTGGCGGGTAACACCGTGCTGTTCAAGCCGAGCGAGCTGACCCCCAAGGTTGCCGAGTTGACCGTGCAATGCTGGATCGAAGCCGGGTTGCCGGCGGGTGTGTTGAACCTGCTGCAAGGCGCGCGGGAAACCGGTATCGCGCTGGCGGCCAACCCCGGTATCGACGGGTTGTTCTTCACTGGCTCCAGCCGCACCGGCAATCACCTGCATCAGCAATTCTCTGGGCGCCCGGACAAGATCCTCGCCCTGGAAATGGGCGGCAATAACCCGCTGGTGGTGGATGAAGTGGCCGACGTGGATGCGGCGGTGTACACCATTATTCAGTCGGCGTTTATCTCGGCCGGCCAGCGTTGCACCTGTGCGCGTCGCCTGTTGGTGCCGGAAGGCGCGTGGGGTGATGCGTTGCTGGCGCGCCTGGTGGCGGTCAGCTCGACGATTGAAGTGGGTGCGTTCGACCAGCAACCCGCGCCGTTCATGGGCTCGGTGATCTCCCTCGCGGCGGCCAAAGCCTTGATGGACGCCCAGGAACTGATGCTCGCCAATGGCGCCGTGGCGCTGCTGGAAATGACTCAGCCCCAGGACCAGGCCGCCTTGCTGACCCCCGGCATCATCGACGTAACTGGCGTGAGCGAGCGCGAAGACGAGGAGCTGTTCGGCCCACTGTTGCAGGTGATCCGCTACGCTGATTTCGAAGCGGCGATTGCCGAGGCCAACAACACCCAGTACGGCTTGGCCGCGGGTTTGCTGTCGGACTCCGAGGCACGCTACCAGCAGTTCTGGCTGGAAAGCCGCGCGGGCATCGTCAACTGGAACAAACAACTGACCGGCGCCGCCAGTACCGCGCCGTTTGGTGGAGTAGGGGCGTCGGGCAACCATCGCGCCAGTGCCTATTACGCAGCGGATTATTGCGCGTACCCGGTGGCCTCGCTTGAGACCCCGAGCCTGGTGTTGCCAGCCGCGCTGACACCCGGCGTGCGATTGCCCTGATTGCTATTGATGCCTATAAAAATACAGATGTTCGTGGAGCCTCGCCGATGAAATCCTATGAAGTCAATTTTGACGGTCTAGTGGGGCCGACCCATAACTACGGCGGTTTGTCCTTCGGCAACGTCGCGTCCCAAAGCAACAGCCAGCAGCATTCCAACCCCAAGGAAGCGGCGTTGCAGGGCCTGCAGAAGATGAAAGCCCTGATGGACATGGGTTTTGTGCAAGGTGTGTTGGCACCTCAGGAACGTCCTGATGTGGCCGCCTTGCGCAGCCTGGGTTTCAGCGGCACCGACGCCCAAGTGATCCAGCAAGCGGCCAAGGATGCGATGCCGTTGCTGGTCGCGAGTTGCTCGGCGTCGAGCATGTGGGTGGCCAACGCCGCCACCGTCAGCCCAAGCGCCGACACCTTTGACGGCCGCGTGCATTTCACCGCCGCCAACCTCAACTGCAAATACCACCGCAGCATCGAGCACCCGACCACCAGCCGCGTGCTGGGCGCGATGTTTGCCGATCAGAAGCACTTCGCCCACCACGCCGCGTTGCCGGCGGTGGCGCAGTTCGGTGATGAAGGCGCGGCCAACCACACGCGCTTCTGCCGTGACTATGGCGAAGCGGGTGTCGAATTTTTTGTGTTTGGTCGCAGCGCGTTCGACCCCCGTTACCCGGCGCCGCAGAAATATCCGGCGCGCCAGACCCTTGAAGCCTCTCAGGCGGTCGCACGCCTGCACGGCTTGAAGGATGATGGCGTGGTCTACGCCCAGCAGAACCCAGCGGTAATCGATGCCGGCGTGTTCCACAACGACGTGATCGCGGTCGGCAACGGCGAAGTACTGTTCTATCACGAGGACGCATTTCTCAATACCGAGCAGATGCTCGCCGAACTGCAAGGCAAATTGGGCAAGTTGGGCGGCAACTTCCAGTCCGTCTGCGTGCCCCGCGCCCAGGTCAGTGTCGAAGACGCGGTACGTTCCTACCTGTTCAACAGCCAATTGTTGAGTCGCGCTGACGGCTCGATGCTGCTGATCGTGCCGGAAGAGTGCCGTGCTAATGAGCGCGTCTGGCAGTACCTGCAAGGACTGACCGCTGCCGGTGGCCTGATCCGCGAAGTGAAGGTGTTCGACCTCAAGCAAAGCATGCAGAACGGCGGCGGCCCGGCGTGCCTGCGTTTACGTGTGGCATTGAACGAAACGGAACTGGCGGCGGTGAATCCAGGCGTTATCATGACCGCGCCGTTGTACGAAACACTGACCCAGTGGGTAGGCAAGCACTACCGCGACAGCCTGCGCGAAACCGACCTGGCTGACCCGCAGTTGTTGCTTGAATGCCGGACGGCACTGGATGAACTGACGCAAATCCTTAAACTGGGCGCTGTTTATCCTTTCCAGATCAATTAAACGCCGCATGGCTGAGAGCTATTTATGACCACCGACACCCTGAAACTGATTCTTGAAGACACCGACGGCACCCAGCTGGAAACTTCCTGCACCCGCGTCGCCGTGGTCTGGCAGGGCAAGGAGATCTGGATCCAGCACGACGGCCGTGGCCAACTGCTGATCGGTGTGGACGTGGAAGAAGGTGACGCCGAGTACGCCAACCTGCTGATGCGCCCACTGGCCACCAACCTGATGAGCCTGCAACTGGAAATGGAACCGGCCGACGTTGAAGGTGATGACGACGATCACGTCCACGGCCCAGGCTGCAACCACTAAGGAAGCTGCGTATGCTCGCCCTCGGCAAACTGCTTGAACTGACCCTCGCCGGTCGCGAACCGGCGCAAAAAATTCAACTGACTGTCGACGGCGTGCAGATGCGCTGGCTCAGCGAGGGCGCGCTTGAAGTGCGCCCACCTGAAGCGAAGGACAATGGCGGCGACCTGTTGCTGTCGTCCGGCATCCATGGCAACGAAACCGCGCCGATCGAACTGCTCGACCGCCTGTTGCATGGTATTGCCCGCGGGGAGATCAAGCCCCGTACCCGTATTCTGTTCCTGTTCGGCAACCCCGAGGCCATGCGTCGCGGCGAGCGCTACCTCGAACTGGACGTCAACCGGCTGTTCAACGGGCGCCACGAAAAAAACATCGGCCCCGAAGCGATGCGTGCCGCTGAGCTTGAGCAACTGGCTCGCAGCTTCTTCAGCCAGCCTGGTCGTTCACGCCTGCATTACGACCTGCACACGGCCATTCGTGGTTCGAAGATCGAGCAGTTCGCGTTGTATCCGTGGAAGGAAGGCCGTCAGCATTCGCGCCATGAACTGGCCCGCCTGCGCGCTGCCGGCATGGAAGCGGTGCTGTTGCAGAACAAGACCTCGATCACCTTCACCGCGTTTACCTACGAGCAGCTAGAGGCCGAAGCCTTCACCCTCGAACTGGGTAAGGCAAGGCCGTTCGGGCAGAACCAGGGCGTGGACGTGTCCCGCCTGGAAACCCGCCTGAAGCAGATCATCGAAGGCACCGAGCCGCAAACCGAAAGCCTGGATGGCTTGCAACTGTTTGCCGTGTCCCGTGAAGTCATCAAGCACAGCGATTCGTTCCTGATGCACCTGCCGGCGGATGTGGAGAACTTCTCGCCGTTGGCGCAGGGCTATTTGCTGGCTGAGGACGTGGCCAAGACCCGTTGGGTGATAGAGGAGGAGGGTGCGCGCATCATCTTCCCGAACCCGAAGGTGAAGAATGGTTTGCGAGCGGGGATACTGATTGTGCCGACCACGGACGCTGGCCTGGCCTGAAAAAGAAAAAACCCGGTTTTTACACCGGGTTTTTTGTGTCTCTTAGACGGCTACAGCCCGTGGCTCGCTGCGACGGATCGCACGCACCTTGTGCAGGGTGTCGGCGCAGGTGCGCGCGGCTTCCTGGCCCTTGTGCACAAAGTGATCGTGGAAGAACGCGTGGTGCTCGCTGCCCGCATGGAAGTGATGCGGTGTCAGCGACACCGAGAACACCGGCACTTCGGTTTCCAGCTGAACCTGCATCAGGCCGCTGACCACCGATTGGGCGACGAATTCGTGGCGGTAGATGCCACCGTCCACCACCAGCGCGGCGGCAACGATGCCGGCGTAACGGCCGGTCTTGGCCAGCAGCTTGGCGTGCAGGGGCATTTCAAAGGCGCCGCCGACTTCGAAGAAATCGATGTCCGATTCCTGGTAGCCCTGGGCGATCATTTCGGCGAGGAAGCCTTTGCGCGATTGGTCGACAATATCCTTGTGCCAGCAGGCCTGGATAAATGCGACGCGCTCGCCGTGGTGGTTTTTGCTTTTGCTGTCGATTGCGGTGGGTTGCATGTTCTGACTCCTGTTTAAGAAAAAAACAGGGCGTTATGAATCGAATGGGATTTAAGGGTACGCAAGACGAGCGGCCCTTAGGTGCCAATCCCGTTCTCTCTTCATCCGGACTATGACCGTCGGCCCCGGGATCACACCGGGTCTGCTGACCTTGTCGCCTTCCTGCCGGAGCAGTTCGAGGCGCCAAGCGCTCGCGGGCTATACACATTGCGTGTAATTACCGCCGGTGGGGAATTGCACCCCGCCCTGAGAACGTTGCCGCCAGAACCCTGGCGGCGGAGAGTTTTTAACACGCTTTTTCGAAAACTGCACGATTGCCGTATCGATAACCTATATCGGTTTGTTTGGTTGGTATTCGATTGAATGCAATGGGGGCTTGATATTACGTGGCATTGCCCGCAGTAATCACACTCAAAAGGAACTTACTCAACCCTTCAGAGGCTTGTTTCATGTCTGTGATCGACCTGCGCAGCGACACCGTGACCCAACCCACCCCCGGCATGCGGGACGCGATGGCTGCTGCCGTCAGCGGCGATGACGTGTATGGCGAAGACCCCAGCGTCAATCACCTCGAAGCCGAGCTGGCCAAGCGTCTGGGCTTTGCCGCTGCGTTGTTCGTTCCGACCGGCACCATGAGCAACCTGCTGGCGTTGATGGCCCATTGTGAGCGCGGCGAGGAATACATCGTCGGCCAGCAGGCTCATACCTACAAATACGAAGGCGGTGGCGCGGCGGTGCTCGGTTCGATCCAGCCGCAACCCCTGGACGTGCAGGCCGATGGCTCACTGGACCTGGACCAGGTACTGGCGGCGATCAAGCCCGACGACTTCCACTTCGCCCGCACCCGCTTGCTGGCGCTGGAAAACACCATGCAAGGCAAGGTATTGCCGCTGGATTATCTGGCAAAGGCACGGGCGTTCACCCGTGAGCATGACCTGGCCCTGCATCTGGATGGCGCGCGGCTCTACAACGCAGCGGTCAAGCTCGGCGTGGAGGCGCGCGAGATTGCCCAGCATTTCGATTCGGTGTCGGTGTGCCTGTCCAAAGGCCTCGGCGCACCGATTGGCTCGGTGTTGTGCGGCTCCACGGCGTTGATCGCCAAGGCCCGGCGTCTGCGCAAGATGGTCGGCGGCGGCATGCGCCAGGCCGGCTCATTGGCGGCAGCAGGGTTGTATGCCCTGGATCACCAGGTTCAGCGCCTGGCCGACGACCACGCCAACGCCCAATGGCTGGGCGATGCGTTGCGCCAGGCCGGTTATGAGGTGGAGCCGGTGCAGACCAACATGGTCTACGTGCAGATCGGTGACCAGGCCCAGGCCTTGAAGGCGTTTGCCGCCGAACGCGGGATCACCTTGAGCGCCGCCCCGCGCCTGCGCATGGTCACGCATTTGGATGTCAGCCGGGCGCAGATCGAGCAGGTCGCGCAGACATTCGTCGAATTTTCGCGGAAATGACAGTGCAGACCGTCTAATTGAACGTTTCAATCGTATAAACACGCTGTACCACCGGCAAAGGGCCGATATAATGCGGCCCTTTGCCGTCGCTCCGTCTGATGATGTTGCGCACTGGCCTTTGGCCGCAGCCTCCGTGGAAGAACCTAATGAAAAGCGCAGAAATCCGTGAAGCCTTCCTTCGCTTCTTCGAAGAGCAAGGTCACACCCGTGTCTCCTCCAGCTCCTTGATCCCAGGCAATGACCCAACCCTGCTGTTCACCAACGCGGGGATGAACCAGTTCAAGGACTGCTTCCTGGGCCAGGAAAAGCGCGCGTACACCCGCGCCGTCAGCAGCCAGAAATGCGTCCGCGCCGGTGGCAAGCACAACGACCTGGAAAACGTCGGCTACACCGCCCGTCACCACACCTTTTTCGAAATGCTCGGCAACTTCAGCTTTGGCGATTATTTCAAGCAAGACGCGATCAACTTCGCATGGACCTTCCTCACCGGCGTGCTGAAGCTGCCGAAGGAAAAACTCTGGGTCACCGTCTACGCCAGCGATGACGAGGCCTACGACATCTGGACCAAGGAAGTCGGCGTGCCGGCCGAGCGCATGGTGCGCATCGGCGACAACAAAGGCGCCCCGTACGCCTCCGACAACTTCTGGACCATGGGCGATACCGGCCCGTGTGGCCCGTGCACCGAGATCTTCTACGACCACGGCGCTGACATCTGGGGTGGCCCACCGGGCTCGCCAGAGGAAGACGGCGACCGTTACATCGAGATCTGGAACAACGTGTTCATGCAGTTCAACCGCACCGCCGATGGTGTGTTGCATCCGTTGCCAGCGCCGTCGGTAGACACCGGCATGGGCTTGGAGCGGATCAGTGCGGTGATGCAGCACGTGCATTCCAACTACGAGATCGACCTGTTCCAAAGCCTGCTGGCCGCGGCAGCCAAGGCCATTGGTTGCGCCAATGAAGACCAGGCTTCGCTGAAAGTCGTCGCTGACCACATCCGTTCCTGCGGCTTCCTGATTGCCGACGGCGTGTTGCCGTCCAATGAAGGCCGTGGCTATGTGCTGCGTCGCATCATCCGTCGTGCTTGCCGCCACGGTAACAAGCTGGGCGCCAATGGCAGCTTCTTCTACCAGATCGTCGCGGCCCTGGTGGCCGAGATGGGCGAAGCCTTCCCGGAGCTCAAGCAGAACCAGGCGCACATCGAGCGCGTACTGAAGGCCGAAGAAGAGCAGTTCGCCAAGACCCTGGAACAGGGCCTGAAGATCCTCGAGCAGGACCTTGCCAACCTGCAAGGCACCGTGGTGCCGGGCGATGTGGTGTTCAAGCTCTACGACACCTACGGTTTCCCGATGGACCTGACCGGCGACATCGCCCGTGAGCGCAACCTGACCCTCGACGAGGCAGGTTTCGAGCGTGAGATGGAAGCCCAGCGTGTGCGTGCTCGTTCGGCCAGCTCGTTCGGCATGGACTACAACAGCCTGGTCAAGGTTGACGTGGCCACCGAGTTCACCGGCTACAAGGCCACCAGCGGTTCGGCCAAAGTGGTTGCCCTCTATAAAGAAGGCCAGTCGGTTGACGTATTGAATGAAGGTGACGACGGTGTGGTGGTCCTGGACCAGACGCCGTTCTACGCCGAATCCGGTGGCCAGATTGGCGACTGTGGTTTCCTGAAAGCCGCGTCCGGTCGTTTTGACGTGCGCGACACCACCAAGACCGGCGGCGCATTCCTGCACCACGGTGTGCTGGCTTCGGGCAGCCTCACCGTCGGTTCGCCGGTGGATGCACAGGTGGACGCCGATGTGCGTCACGCCACCTCGCTGAACCACTCGGCCACGCACTTGCTGCACGCTGCGCTGCGTCAGGTCCTGGGCGATCACGTGCAACAAAAGGGTTCGTTGGTCGACAGCCAGCGCCTGCGCTTCGACTTCAGCCACTTTGAAGCGATCAAGCCGGAGCAGATCAAGGCCCTGGAAGACATCGTCAACGCCGAGATTCGCAAGAACACTGCGGTAGAAACCGAAGAAACCGATATCGAGACTGCAAAAGCCAAGGGCGCCATGGCGCTGTTCGGCGAGAAGTACGGCGACAGCGTGCGCGTACTTAGCATGGGCGGCGACTTCTCGGTAGAACTGTGCGGCGGTATCCACGCCAACCGTACCGGCGACATCGCCCTGCTGAAGATCATCAGCGAAGGTGGCGTGGCGTCCGGTGTGCGTCGTATCGAGGCGGTCACCGGCGCTGCGGCCCTGGCCTACCTGAATGCGGCAGAAGAACAACTCAAGGAAGCGGCCAGCCTGGTCAAGGGCAGCCGCGACAACCTGATCGACAAACTGTCCGCTGTGCTGGAGCGCAACCGCGCCCTGGAGAAACAGCTGGAGCAGTTGCAAGCCAAGGCAGCCAGCGCGGCGGGCGACGATCTGTCGGCTTCGGCGGTGGACGTCAAGGATGTGAAGGTTTTGGCCGCACGCCTGGACGGTCAGGACGGCAAGGCGCTGTTGGCCTTGGTCGATCAGTTGAAGAACAAGCTCGGCCGCGCAGTGATCCTGCTCGGCGGTGTCCATGAGGATAAGGTCGTTCTGGTTGCCGGTGTAACCAAGGACCTGACTGGCCAACTCAAGGCCGGTGATTTGATGAAGCAAGCCGCCGCGGCAGTGGGCGGGAAGGGCGGTGGTCGTCCGGACATGGCGCAAGGCGGTGGTGTAGACGCCGGCAGCCTGGACGCAGCCCTGGCCCTGACCGTGCCGTTTGTCGAGGCAGGTATTTAAGGCGCTGTTAACCGGCCCGTGGTCTAGTCACGGGCCTGTTCGGTGCTGGTTGATTGGATATTAGGCGCCCCTTTACGGGCTGAGGCGGCTTAGAAATGGCTTTGATCGTACAGAAATTTGGAGGCACCTCGGTCGGTTCTGTCGAAAGAATCGAGCAGGTGGCCGACAAGGTTAAGAAATTCCGCGATGCCGGCGACGACCTGGTGGTGGTGCTGTCGGCCATGAGCGGCGAGACCAATCGCCTGATCGATCTGGCCAAGGCAATCAGTGGTGATCAACAGCCGCTCCCGCGTGAGCTGGATGTGATCGTGTCCACCGGCGAGCAGGTGACCATCGCCTTGCTGGCCATGGCGCTGAACAAGCGCGGTGTGCCGGCGGTGTCCTACACTGGCAGCCAGGTGCGCATCCTGACCGACAGCGCGCACACCAAGGCGCGCATCCTGCAGATCGACGATCAGAAAATCCGTACGGATCTGAAAGCCGGTCGCGTGGTAGTTGTAGCGGGCTTCCAGGGTGTGGACGAGCAGGGCAACATCACCACCCTTGGACGTGGCGGTTCGGACACCACCGGCGTGGCGCTGGCAGCGGCGCTGAAGGCCGATGAATGCCAGATCTACACCGATGTGGACGGCGTCTACACCACTGACCCGCGTGTGGTGTCCGTGGCCCAGCGCCTGGACAAGATCACCTTTGAAGAGATGCTGGAAATGGCCAGCCTCGGTTCCAAGGTGTTGCAGATCCGTGCGGTGGAATTCGCCGGCAAGTACAACGTTCCGCTGCGCGTATTGCACAGCTTCAAAGAGGGTCCGGGCACCCTCATTACTATTGATGAAGAGGAATCCATGGAACAGCCGATCATTTCCGGTATCGCTTTCAACCGTGATGAAGCCAAGCTGACTATCCGTGGCGTGCCAGACACCCCGGGCGTGGCCTTCAAGATTCTGGGCCCGATCAGCGGCGCGAACATTGAAGTCGACATGATCGTGCAGAACGTTTCGCACGATAACACCACCGATTTCACCTTCACCGTGCACCGCAACGAGTACGATGCGGCGGAGCGGATCCTGCAGAACACTGCGAAGGAGATCGGCGCTCGTGAAGTGGTCGGCGATACCAAGATCGCCAAGGTGTCGATCGTGGGTGTGGGCATGCGCTCTCACGCGGGCGTTGCCAGCCGCATGTTCGAGGCCCTGGCCAAGGAAAGCATCAACATCCAGATGATCTCCACGTCGGAAATCAAGGTCTCGGTGGTGATTGAAGAGAAATACCTGGAACTGGCTGTACGCGCTTTGCATACCGCTTTTGAGTTGGACGCTCCGGCCCGACAGGGCGAGTGATGCAGTGCCAGGAAGGCGCGGTTTACCGCGCCTTTCCTTTTTTTGTAGGACGCATGTTCTTTTGCGTGCGCTCGACAATACTTAGGCGGGTAGGGCTATGGCCTTTGGGTTGTAGGTCGAAGGCCTTTTTTTTGCAGACTGTTGTTCCTGAACTGAAATGCGTGAGGAGAAAGGTATGCTGATTCTGACTCGTCGTTGCGCAGAAAGCCTGATTATCGGTGATGGCGAAATCACCGTGACCGTGCTCGGCGTCAAAGGCAATCAAGTGCGTATCGGGGTTAACGCTCCGAAAGAGGTAGCGGTACACCGCGAGGAAATCTACCTGCGGATCAAGAAAGAGAAGGACGAAGAACCAAGCCTTTAATTTTTATCGTTTTTTATGTTTGCAAACGGGGGTGAACGTGGTTAATATACGCCCCGTGTTGCGGAGAGCTGGCCGAGTGGCCGAAGGCGCTCCCCTGCTAAGGGAGTACACCTCAAAAGGGTGTCGGGGGTTCGAATCCCCCGTTCTCCGCCATTATTTGCTTAGTACGTTGCAATCTGGTTTTTTCGCTAAGTTGTTGAAAATTAACGAAAAAATAGCTTTACATAGAGATTGAACGGCCTATAATGCGCGGCAACAAATGCACTCGTAGCTCAGCTGGATAGAGTACTCGGCTACGAACCGAGCGGTCACAGGTTCGAATCCTGTCGAGTGCACCATACAAACAAAAAGCCCGCCTAGTGCGGGCTTTTTGCCGTCTGGGGTTTGTGTAGGATTTTTTCTTTTTCTCTCGCCTTCATGTGTTCTCCTTCTCCACTGCGTCGTCGCAGTTCATAGATGTAGCCAATGCTTAGCTTTGGCTCGCAAGCGCTTGTTCTTTCCAGTTTTTTGACGTTTAAAGTGGCCGGGCGGTGTATCATTGCGCCCGTCAGCCCCGCCGGGGCTTGTGGAATACCTCCATGGACTTACCCAGTAGTTGCTCAGTACCCCGCTTTACCAATCATGAATTGACTGATTGATCCTTCCGGCGTGCCCCGCTGCTGGGAGTGGAGTTCGCCTATGACCGAAGTAGAAGTAAAGAAAACACAAGAAAGCCTGCAGGATCGCCTGGCTCAAGTCATCGAGCTGCTGCAGCGCCAGCGTGTGGTCGAAGACCTTACGCATCGCCAGGACGGCCCGAACAACAACCTGGTCGAAAACCTGGTTCACCGGCAAAACCTCGTCGAGCTGCAACGCAAGCTCGACGACCTGCACTCCGCCGACGTCGCCTACATTCTCGAAGCCTTGCCACTGGATGATCGACTGACCCTCTGGCAGTTGGTCAAGGCTGATCGCGACGGTGACATCCTGCTCGAAGTATCCGACTCGGTCCGTGAAACCCTGATCGCCGACATGGACGATCACGAGCTCCTGGCTGCTGCCAAGGAGATGGACGCCGACGAACTGGCTGACCTGGCTCCCGAACTGCCCCGTGATGTTGTCCATGAGCTGATGGAGGCCCTCGACGGCCAGCAGCGTGAGCGTGTGCGCTCTGCGCTGTCCTACGACGAGGATCAAGTCGGCGCGCTGATGGACTTCGAGATGGTCACCATCCGCGAAGACGTCAGTTTGGAAGTGGTCTTGCGTTACCTGCGTCGTCTCAAGGAATTGCCAGGCCATACCGACAAACTGTTTGTGGTCGACTATGAGGGCATTCTCAAGGGCGTGCTGCCGATCAAGCGCCTGCTGGTCAACGACCCTGAGAAAAAAGTGGCCGACGTCATGGCCAGTGATCCGGTAAGTTTTCACCCGGATGAAGACGCCTACGAGGCTGCCCAGGCGTTTGAGCGTTATGACTTGATCTCTGCGCCGGTGGTCGACAAGAACGGCAAGCTGATCGGCCGTTTGACCATCGATGAAATGGTCGACCTGATTCGTGAAGAGAGTGAGACCGAAGTCCTCAACATGGCGGGTCTGCGTGAAGAGGAAGACATCTTTGCCTCGGTCTGGCGCTCGCTGCATAACCGTTGGGCGTGGCTGGCCGTTAACCTGATCACCGCTTTTATCGCGTCGCGGGTTATTGGCTTGTTCGAAGGTTCGATCGAGAAGCTGGTGGCGCTCGCTGCGCTGATGCCGATTGTGGCCGGGATCGGCGGCAACTCGGGTAACCAGACGATTACCATGATCGTGCGCGCCATGGCGCTGGACCAAGTGAGTACGGCGAACTCGTCGCGCCTGCTGCGCAAAGAGTTGGCGGTAGGTCTTATCAACGGCCTGGTGTGGGGTGGGGTGATCGGTGTGGTGGCCTACTTGCTGTATGGCAGTTGGTCGCTCGGTGTGGTGATGACCGCCGCCATGACCCTTAACCTGCTGCTGGCGGCGTTGATGGGGGTGTTGATCCCGATGACCCTGGCCCGCCTCGGGCGTGACCCGGCGATGGGTGCCAGCGTGATGATCACGGCCATGACCGACAGTGGTGGCTTCTTCATCTTCCTGGGCCTGGCAACAATCTTCCTGCTCTGATTCCATTCTGCGGGGGCAAATCTGCCCCCGCCTCAAATCTTCTTCCCGAATCCCACGCAAAAAAAAGCCAGCACATGGCTGGCTTCGGCTTTCAGTTGCAGATCAATTGGCTTCTGCGGCCGCCTCAACGTCGTGCGCGATAAGCGAGACGAGAGCATTTTGCTGGCGGTGGGAGAGCTGACGAAAACGCTGCAGCAGTTCGCGTTCGTGCAGCGACAGCTCGGGGCTGTCCAGGCGCATGCTCAACTCTTCTCCCAACGCACCTTCCTGAATGAGGCTTTGTTCCAGGCGCGCGATGATTTCGGAGTTCATGCTGCGGTGATGATTGCGAGCCACCTCGGCAATGCGTTCCCGCATTCCGTCTGGCAGACGTACGACGAACTTGTCAGCCGTACGGCTGGAATAAATTGCCTGTTTCAATGGGCGCATATATTTAACCGGTTAGTTCAGGGGAGCGGTTTTTGGAATTGGCCGCAAGATGTGTGTTAGGACAAGGCTTGCAGCCAAATGTTCAACCTGAATTGCAAAGAGGCCGCATCATGCCTCAGATTTGCCAGTTCCTTGGCGTCAATTCTGTGACAAATATTGAACTGCCTAAAGGCTTTATGCCAGCACTCATTTGCATTTTTGCGGACTGGTTGGAAAACTTTTCAACGCGTGAATCTGCGAAGGAACTTCCCGTAAGTCCAGGCCACCACAGGGTTTGAGGCCGCACATCCTATAGCAAAGTGGCCTTTTGCCCTTAAGTTTAAGACTAGTGGCAATTTGCCGATTAGCGAGAGGGAGGCGACATAAGGTAGGAGGGGAGTTAGCGCAGGACTGGGTCGAATTTGATGCGTCGACCCAGGATCAGGGTGAGTAGCAATAGGCTGGCGAACACGCCGCTGGCGATAAATGCAGTGGTTTGGCTGTCGTGGGATTCGGCATTCAGGCCCAGAATCCCTGTTATTGCGGTCAGGCACAAAAACAGCCAGGCAAATTTGTTCATCAAAGCTTCCTCAGAAAACCCAGTGTTCAGAGGCGGGTGCGGACTGAGTATCTTGGGTCAGGCGCACGGGGGATTGTGCATTAGGTGTCATCACCGCCAGCTGCGGGCGTTGTTGCAAATGATGTGGCACAGCCTGACTGATCTGCGCAGGGTCATTGCTGCCGGTCGATTGAAAGTGAAACATCAGTAATGCAGCCAAGGCTACGGTGTTGAGGGCTAACAGAAGGGCACTGTTCATGGTCATGTTCTCCGCTTAACGCCGTGGCTTGTTGGGTTTGTAGGAGAAGTATTGCAGGTGTCGTGCCAATCTATTAATTCAATAAAATCAATCGCTTGAGTCTACTTTAAGCGACTGGAAGGTTGCAATTTGCAATGATGGCGTTTTGGGGGAGTGCATTTTGCACGATGGCCTCACAGGCCCGTGTTTGCGGGGTCAAGGCAGGATAAATAAGGCTGGCATCGACCTACACTCAAAAAGCCCACGGACGACATGACAAAACCCACCTCGGCCGTTAACATGCACGCCGTCCGTCGCCGCGCCTTTAGCGCTGCAGCTGTCATTTGTCCCAGTAGCTCAATTGGATAGAGCATCCCCCTCCTAAGGGGAAGGTTGGCCGTTCGAACCGGCCCTGGGACACCACATTCAAAGCCCCGCACAGTTCCGTCTGGCGGGGCTTTTTTGTGGGCGTTTTCCGAAGATGGGTCGAACCTTGCCGGGGTTATGGGTTCACAGCCCTGGCATCGTGTATTTATAGCAATCCGTGTATCCCGCGAGCAGCCAGGCAGCGTCAGAGCCTTGAAGCAAAATAATCCCCGGAAACAGCGCATACCGCCTGTCCGGACCCGGCCACCCCGGACTATCATGCCGATAGCCCTGTCTCTCACCGCAAGGAGCCGCTCGGAACGCCGATGCGCCAGATCTGGAAATCTTTTCGAGCCCTTTATTTCGCCTCCTTGATGATGCTGATCGGCTCCGGCCTGCTCAGTACTTACCTGGCCCTGCGCCTGGCGGCCGATCATGTCGACAGCCTGTGGGTCGGTGCGTTGATGGCGGCCAACTATTTTGGCCTGGTGCTGGGTGGCAAGATCGGGCATCGCCTGATTGCCCGGGTCGGGCATATCCGCGCCTACGCCACCTGCGCCGGGATCGTCGGTGCGGCGGTGTTGGGGCACGGTCTGATCGACTGGTTGCCGGCCTGGATCGTGCTGCGGATGATCGTGGGCCTTGGCATGATGTGCCAGTACATGGTCATCGAAAGCTGGCTCAATGAGCAGGCCGACGCCAAGCAGCGCGGCGTGGTGTTCAGCGGCTATATGATCGCGTCCTACCTGGGCCTGGTGCTCGGTCAGTTGATCCTGGTCATGCACCCTCAGTTGGGGCTTGAATTGCTGATGCTGGTCGCGCTGTGCTTTGCGCTGTGCCTGGTGCCGGTGGCCATGACGCGACGGATTCACCCGGCGCCTCTGCATCCTGCGCCGATGGAGCCGCGTTTCTTTATCAAGCGCGTGCCGCAGTCCTTGAGTACGGTGCTTGGGGCGGGGTTGATCGTTGGTTCATTCTACGGTTTGGCGCCGCTGTATGCCTCTCAGCAGGGCCTGACCACCGAGCAGGTGGGTCTGTTCATGGGCAGCTGTATTTTTGCCGGGCTGGTGGTGCAGTGGCCATTGGGCTGGCTGTCTGACCGCTATGATCGCGCGCTGCTGATCCGCTGCTTCGCGCTGTGCCTGGCCGTGGCGGCGTTGCCGTTGGCGATACTGACCCAGGTGCCGCTGGAAGTGTTGTTCGTGGCAGGTTTTGTCTGCTCCCTGGTGCAGTTCTGTCTGTATCCGCTGGCAGTGGCGTTCTCCAACGACCATGTGGAAGGTGATCGCCGTGTGTCGCTGACGGCCATGCTGTTGGTGACCTACGGCGTCGGCGCCAGTGTCGGGCCGTTGCTGGCGGGTGTGGTGATGAAGTTGTTCGGCAGCCACATGTTGTATGCGTTTTTCAGCTTGTGCGCGTTGATCCTGGTGTGGCGCATCCGGCCGAAAGCGGTGACCAACCTGCATCAAGTGGACGACGCACCACTGCACCATGTGGCGATGCCCGACAGCATGTCCAGCTCGCCGCTGGTGGCTTGCCTGGATCCTCGGGTGGACGAGGCGGTGGTGCAGGAACAAATGCAAACCACCGCCCCGGAACCTGAAGCGGAAGTGGAGCCGAGTCCAGAGGTGGATGAGCCGCCTTTTGTGGGCCCGCCTGAGCCTCCTGGGCCAGACGAGCACCCTCACGACTTGAGCAGGGCACGTCCCTGAAAGCAAAAAACGGGCAGATCCCATCAGGATCTGCCCGTTTTTTTGCCGCGATCTTTAAGCTTTAAAAATCGTCGTCTTTGTCAAAGCGTCGTGCTTCGCGTTGCAACTGGTACACAAAACGCTCGACCTGGCGCTGCACCAAGCCACTCATGTTGTGGAAGCGTACGCCGGCGAACGTGGTGTTGATCTTCTCTTCGAAGTGCAGGTAACGCAGTTCGACCGAGGTGGTCATGCTGCCAAAGGGCAGGGCGGCGATAAAACGGTCGTAGACCTGGCCCAGTTGCAGGCGCTCGGAGATATCCCCTTCAAAGCGCAGTTTGCAGCCGGTGGCGGAAATATCCAGCAGTTTGCCGCTGACGGGGGCTTTGAGCTTCTCGCCACCCAATTCAATATTGACCAGTTGGGCCAGCTTCAAGGCGGCGCGGAACGCATTGCGGCGCTGGTGGTAGACCACTTCGTCAGGCATGCCGCCGGTGTAGATGCGGTGACCGTCTTTTTCGCTGATGGTGTAAGTGCCGTTGCTTTCCCAGGCGACGCGCACGCCTTCATGAAAACCTTCGATACGAAACGGTTCGCCGCCTTCGAGGAAGCGCTCACCGTCGCGCGGGATCATTTCGTCCAGCGCCAGGGTCTTGCTGTCCCGGTCAACGTCCACCAGGTAGCTCTGGAAGCGCTGGCTGCGTTCGTGGAAGGTGATGATCAGCGGGTCATGGCTGTCTTGCAGCATCCGCAAGGTGCTGGCGATTTCCAGAGGCGTGGTGAGGACCTTGGGTGGCTGCGGGGCATCTTCCGCATTAAGGGCGTTGAACACGGTTCTTCCATCTCCAGACAAAATACGACTACACGCAAGAGCAGGCATTCTGCCAGTATGTGGCGCGCCTTGGATAGGTCGCGCTGTAAACCGGCGTCAGGCTTGGCTGCGGGTGCTTGGCTTGACCAGGCGCGAGGTGGAACCTTGGGCGTTGTAAAGCGCCGGAGGCTCTCCGCCGTGAAGTATACGCAACTGGTTGGCGGTCGTGGCTTGCTGAAGCTGGATCGACTGACCGTTGAGCAGGTTGGCTTCCTGGCACTGGCTGAGCAATTGATTGAGTTCGTTGCTCTGGGCCAGTAATTGATCGCCAACCGAAGAGTGGCTGGCCAGTTGCGCCAGGCCGTCATGGTCTGCCGGCAGGCCCAGGCTGGCGAGGATCTGGCTGCGTTTCTTGCCGTGCTGTTCCAGCAGGACAATCAGCGACTGCTTGCGCGCCAGGATTTCTTCCAGCAGCGGCATGTCCCGGCCGTAGAGGGCCAGGGATTCTTCCCTGAGCAGCTCGAGCAGCTGTTGCGTCGGCGCAAGATCATCAATGATCAGTTGAAGCAGATTTTCGTCGTGATGCATGGCTGGCCTTGGGGTTTAAGCGTCCAAAAGCCCGGCGCAGGCCTTAGCCTAGCGCTCGGCTTCGAAATTAAGCAGCTTGCTGGCTACACGGTTGCTGTCGACTTTATAGCTGCCATCGGCGATTGCCTGTTTCAATTCGGCCACACGGGCTTTATTGACCACCGGTTGATCGCGCAGCGAGTCAGTGACCTTCTGCAACTGTTGAGCCTCATTGCTCAGGTGTACGGATTCCCCGCTCTGGCTGGCGCTGGCCTGTTCTGCCTTGGCGGGCAGTGGCTGGGCCTTGGCTTCTACGCTGTCCTTGGTGACAGTGGCTCGCGTAGGGGCCGACGTGGTCGGGGTGTTATTTAAACGACTGAAATCGATGACCATGATCAAAAAACCTCTGGGTATTTGGACGCTTGCCATGTTTTCGGCCATACCCGGACAAACTTTAGGCTCGATTGACAATAAAACCTACAGGCCGGCATCCAACCGACAGTGTAGGAAAAGCGCGCGCCCGATACCAGTAATCTATAAAGCCACCTCCACCTGACCCGGTGCGGTGACCCGCGCCTTGATCACCCGGTTGGAGTTGAGGTTCTTGACGCGAATCTGTTCGCTCATGCCGCCGTTGGACAACGCTTCCCCCGGCATTTTGACCTGCAACGCACCACTGCTGGCGGAAATCACCACCTGGTCGCCTTTGCGAATCACCTCTGCCTGCTCAAGATGCACCAAAGTAATGACCTGGTCGGTGACCACTGGTCGGGTCAATTTCTGCCCGACCGCCTGGTCGAGGGAGGTCAGGTAGCCCTGGCTGATCATGCTGATGTCGCGTTCGCGCAGCACAACGTCTTCGAAACCGATGATGCCGGTGCGTTTCAATGGCCGAGCAACCACTACCACATCGCGGAACAGCTTGACCTGCGCCGGCACGAACACGGTCCAGGGCGAGGCGCCGTCGCAGCGCACTTTGACCGTCACGCGGCCGATGGGCTGGGCGGGGCTTTCCAGGGTGGCTGTCAATTCCTTGTCGCACATGGGCATGCGCAAACGTGGGTCCAGCTGGTTGACCTGGATTTCATATCGCCCTGGCGTCTGGGTAGTCGCCAGATAATCTTCTACAGTGAACTCAAGAAAGCCTTGAGTGACGCCGATAAGTAGATCAGGCAAGGTGACGTTGTCTGCGCGGGCCGTGGCGCCCAGGCCCAAGGCGAGCAACGCCAGCGGTACGCAGAGCAAGCTGCGGTACCGTGTCAGGATGGGGCGTCGGGAAACTGTCGTTTTAATATCCATGACCAATAAATAGCAAAGGCCGTGCCGTTTAGAGTTGGGTGCGCGTCACTGCCCTTATAGGTATGGCCAAAGGTTTTAGCGTGGGAGTCAAGGCATGGCAGGAGTAATGGATTCAGTAAACCAGCGCACACAGCTGGTAGGGCAGAATCGCCTGGAGTTGTTGCTTTTTCGCCTGGATGGCAAGCAGTTGTATGGCATCAACGTGTTCAAGGTGCGGGAAGTGCTGCAATGTCCCAAGCTGACGATCATGCCCAAATCGAGCCCGGTGGTGTGTGGCGTCGCCAACATCCGTGGCGCGACGATCCCGATTCTTGACTTGGCCCTGGCCACCGGTTCGGCGGGTTTGCAGGACCGCGAGAACCCGTTCGTCATCATTACCGAGTACAACACCAAGACCCAGGGTTTCCTGGTGCGCTCGGTGGAACGCATCGTCAACATGAACTGGGAAGAGATTCATCCGCCGCCCAAGGGCACCGGTCGCGATCACTACCTCACGGCGGTGACGCGGGTCGATAACCAGTTGGTGGAAATCATCGACGTGGAGAAGATCCTTGCTGAAGTGGCGCCCACATCGGAGTCAATTTCCGTGGGGGTGGTGGACGCTGAAACCGCGCACAAGGCAATCTCCCTGCGTGTGTTGACGGTGGACGATTCCTCGGTGGCGCGTAAACAGGTGACCCGTTGCCTGCAAACCGTCGGTGTGGAAGTGGTGGCCCTCAATGATGGTCGCCAGGCGCTGGATTACCTGCGCAAGCTGGTGGACGACGGCAAGAAGCCGGAAGAAGAATTCTTGATGATGATCTCCGACATCGAGATGCCGGAAATGGACGGCTACACCCTCACGGCCGAGATACGCAACGATCCACGCATGCAAAAATTGCATATCATCCTGCATACTTCGTTGTCGGGTGTCTTCAACCAGGCGATGGTCAAGAAGGTCGGTGCGGATGACTTTTTGGCCAAATTTCGTCCTGATGACCTGGCATCCCGGGTAGTCGACCGGATCAAGGCAGCAGATCACGGCTAGGGGGATTTCCCCTGGCGGTCACACGATTTAAGAGGCGGTATCATTGTCTACGGGTAATTTGGATTTCGAACAATTCCGGGTCTTCCTGGAAAAAGCCTGTGGCATATTGCTCGGTGAAAACAAGCAGTACCTGGTATCCAGCCGTCTCAACAAACTGATGGAGCAGCAGGGCATCAAGTCGTTGGGTGAGCTGGTCCAGCGCATCCAGGGGCAGCCGCGCAGCGGGCTCAAGGAGATGGTGGTCGATGCCATGACCACCAACGAAACCCTGTGGTTTCGCGACACCTACCCGTTTGAAGTGCTCAAGAGCAAAGTGCTGCCGGAGGCCATCAAGGCCAGCCCCGGCCAGCGCCTGCGCATCTGGTCGGCTGCCTGCTCTTCGGGGCAGGAACCGTACTCGATTTCGATGTCCATCGATGAGTTCGAACGGACCAATATGGGCCAGTTGAAGGCGGGGGCGCAAATCGTCGCCACCGACCTGTCCGGCACCATGCTCACCAACTGCAAGACCGGCGAGTACGACAGCCTGGCCCTGGGCCGTGGTTTGTCCCAGGAGCGCTTGCAACGTTACTTCGACCCGAAAGGGGCAGGGCGTTGGGCGGTCAAGGCGCCGATCAAGAGCCGCGTGGAATTCCGCTCGTTCAACCTGCTCGACAGCTACGCCAGCCTGGGCAAGTTCGACATGGTGTTCTGCCGCAACGTGCTGATCTACTTCTCGGCCGAAGTGAAGAAAGACATCCTGTTGCGCATTCACGGCACGCTCAAGCGTGGTGGTTATCTGTTCCTCGGTGCTTCCGAAGCGCTGAACGGTTTGCCGGATCATTACCAGATGGTGCAGTGCAGTCCGGGGATCATCTACCAGGCCAAGTGATGCACGCTTGAACAAACAATGGGAGGCCCCACAAAGGCCTCCCATTTTTTTGGCCGCAAAGCGGCAAACGCCATTGCCGCTTTACTGGCGCCACGCGGAAACCGCTTGCCGCTTTTCTGGCATTGCCGCCGGCAACCGCCCCCCCAACCCTTGATATACGGGCCTTCGTAAGATTGGCATGCACCTTGCTATAACCCAGTTAACGAAAAGCAGGTCAGCCCTTAAAGGTTTCCGCCATGAGCATCAGCTTCGATAAAGCGCTCGGTATCCACGAACAAGCCCTGGGCTTCCGCGCCCAGCGTGCCGAAGTCCTGGCCAACAACATTGCCAACGCCGATACCCCGAACTACAAGGCTCGGGACCTGGACTTCTCCGCCGTGCTCGCCGCGCAGCATGACAAGACCAAGAACGGCACCTTCGCCTTGAACATGACCAACAGCCGTCATATCGAAGCGCAAGGCCTGAGCAATGGTGACGAGTCGTTGCTGTATCGCACGCCGATGCAGCCGTCGATCGACCAGAACACCGTCGACGCGCAGCTGGAGCAATCGGCCTACGCCGAGAACTCGGTGAACTTTCAAGCCAGCTTCACCCTGCTTAACAGCAAATTCAAAGGGCTGATGTCAGCCCTGCGTGGAGAGTAAGCCATGTCCCTGTCCAGTGTTTTCAATATTGCCGGCAGTGGCATGAGCGCGCAGACCACGCGTTTGAACACCGTCGCCAGTAACATCGCCAACGCCGAGACCGTGTCTTCGAGCATTGACCAGACCTACCGCGCCCGTCACCCGGTGTTCGCCACCATGTTCCAGGGCGGCCAGGCGGGCGGCAGCGATTCGTTGTTCCAGGACCAAGGTGCAGCAGGCTCCGGCGTGCAAGTGCTCGGCGTGGTCGAAGACCAAAGCAACCTTGAAGCCCGCTACGAACCCAACCATCCCGCCGCGAACGAAAAGGGTT
The DNA here is from genome assembly GCF_000510895.2 of Pseudomonas sp. FH1. NCBI lineage: Bacteria > Pseudomonadati > Pseudomonadota > Gammaproteobacteria > Pseudomonadales > Pseudomonadaceae > Pseudomonas > Pseudomonas sp. FH1. The sequence continues at coordinate 120,039 of NZ_AOHM01000064.1, read as the reverse complement.
ATGTCTACTACCCGAACGTCAACGTGGTCGAGGAAATGGCCGACATGATTTCCGCCAGCCGTTCGTTTCAGACCAACGCGGAAATGATGAACACCGCCAAAACCATGATGCAGAAGGTCCTGACCCTGGGTCAGTGATAAGGGGCGCCAAATAATGGCCATTGTTGATACGAGTAACAACACGCCAGTCCAGGACCTTTTCAACTCCAAGGTCAAGACCGCGACAGACAACGCCAGCAGCCTGGGTGACGCTTCCAAGGCCGCCACCGGCAAACAGTCGCTGGGCAAGGATGCGTTCCTGCAACTGCTGGTTACCCAGTTGAAAAACCAGAACCCGCTGTCGCCGCAAGACAACGGCGCGTTCGTGGCCCAGCTGGCGCAGTTCAGCAGCCTGGAAGGCATCAACACCCTGAATGACTCGGTGAATGCGATCTCCAGCAACTTCAGCTCGTCGCAAGCGCTGCAGGCGTCGTCGCTGGTAGGCCGCTCGATCATCATCCAGACCGACAAGGCCATGGTGGATACCAGCAAGAGCATGACCGGTTCGGTGGATGTGAAAACGGCGACGGGCAACGTCACCGTCAAGGTCACCGACAAAGACGGCAACCTGGTGCGCACCATCGAAATGGGCGCCCAGGCTGTCGGCAGCCAGAGCTTCATCTGGGATGGCAAGAACGACAAGGGCGAGGTCGCCCCGGCGGGCACCTACACCTTCAATGCCACCACCAAGAATGACAAGGGCGACGCCGTTGCCCTGACCACTTCGCTGCCAGCAACGGTAACGAGCGTGACCCTGAGCAAGACCGGCGGCGAAATGCTGCTGAACCTGGCTGGCGGCATGGGCAGCGTCAAGCTGTCGCAAATTCAGACTATCGGTACATAGAGCCGGCTAAATACGGCAGAGGGAGAGAAACATGTCTTTTAACATCGGCCTTAGCGGCCTCTATGCGGCCAACAAACAACTGGACGTGACCGGCAACAACATCGCCAACGTCGCGACCACTGGCTTCAAGTCGTCCCGTGCGGAATTCGCGGACATCTACGCCGCCTCCAAACTGGGCACCGGCCAGAACAGTATCGGCAACGGTGTGAACCTGGCGGCGGTGTCCCAGCAGTTCACCCAAGGTGACGTGAACGGCAGCGGTGGCATCCTGGACATGGCGATCCAGGGCGGCGGCTTCTTCGTGCAGAAGGGCAGCGACGGTTCGCTGGAGTACACGCGTAGTGGTGCCTTCCGTGCCGACAAAGATGGCTACATCACCAACAACACCGGCACTTCGCGCCTGCAAGGTTATGCCGCGGACGAGAACGGCAAGATCATCAAGGGCGGCCTGACCGACCTGCAACTGAACTTGGCGAATCTGCCGCCCAAGGCATCCACCAAAGTGGATTCCACCAGTAACCTGAACTCCTCGGAGCCGGTAATCGACCAAGTGGCGAAGCCGTTCAACCCGAACGACACCAGCACCTTCACCACCCAGTACAGCACCACCTTGTATGACTCTCAGGGCAATGCGCACCCGATGGTGCAGTACCTGGTGAAAACCGACGGCAACAAGTGGAATGCCTATACCCTGATTGACGGTCGCAACCCTGACGGTTCGCCACCTTTCGGTACCGGTGCGGATGTGAAGGCGCCGGTGCCGTCAACCTTGACCTTTGATGGTGCTGGCAAGCTCACCAGTGTCGTGACCGGTACTGTGTCGAATAAAACCCTGACCATTACCGGCTGGGTACCGGGTACCGTGACCGACGGTGTGTGGAAGAAAAATGGTGCTGATGCGAACCCCACCGGGATCGCCGTCAACATGGCCAACATTACCCAGTACAACTCGGCCACGTACCGCAACCCACCGGTCACCGATGGCTACGCCACCGGCCAGATCACCGGCCTGAAAATCGACGGCAGCGGTGTACTGTTCGCGACGTTCAGCAACCAGCAGAGCAAGGCCATTGGCCAGATCTCTCTGGCCAGCTTCAACAACGAACAAGGCCTGCAGCCCAACGGCGGTACTACCTGGAAAGAGACCTTCGCTTCGGGCCAGCCAGGTTATGACACCCCGCAAGCCGGCACCCTGGGGTCTATCGTGGCCAACTCCCTGGAGAACTCCAACGTCAACCTGACCAACGAGTTGGTGGACCTGATCAAGGCCCAGAGCAACTACCAGGCGAACGCCAAGACCATCTCCACCCAGAGCACCATCATGCAGACCATCATTCAGATGACGTAATGTCATTGGTCTGACGCTGGCGAAAGAAAACCCCTCAACGAGGGGTTTTTTTTGCGCGTTCATTTTGTAGGCGCGACTTTTCGTACTGCCTGCGTCCCTACGAGACCACTCATTTTTACTGGAACGGCCGACGCACTTTTCCCTACCAAGTACACCAACGGTGGCTTACGGGTGGGGGAAATTTATGCAATGGGCTCAACAGATATCAGGCCAAACGGCTCGGGTTTATTTTAGCGACAGAACCGCTGCTTTTGGTGCTGAAAACACCCAGGACAAAACCGACGGTGTTCAGAGCCTGGATGCCGATAAGGCGGTGGTATCCAATCTTCTGAAGGCATTGGAGGAGGCGCAGAAAACCTCCAAGAGCCAATCCGTCCAGGACTTGCGTGACAAGCTCAATGAGGTGCGCAAGAAACTCGGAGAGGAGAAGTTCAAGGCGATTATCGAGGCGTTAAAAAAAGACGCATCTGACAGTTGGCTCGCATTTTTGAAGGCGCTTTTTCCAGAGCTGTTTGCAGATGATGAATCGCCCTCTCCACCGGCCCCCCCAGACATTGGTGGCGGTGGAGGAGGTGGCGGTGGCGGCCGTGTGAACCCGGAGAATTTTGGCCCTTCCGAATCCATGAGCAACAAGCCCATCACTGAGGGGGCGAAGTACCATGATTACCAGCCTGATAAAAGTGTGCGTGGGAAAAAGCCGGATAACATTTGGAGTGGTTTCTCTCAAGGCTACGAAGGTAATTGCACGACGGTGTCTTCTATCAAGGCTGCCATGCAGCATTTCGGCCAGGACCCCAAAGATGTTTTCAAGAATGTCGAGTTGAAGGGCAATACCTATGAGGTGGAGATGCATGATGGATTCAAACTCAAGCTGACCAAGGATGAGCTGCGCATGGCTGCACGAGAGGCGCGCTTCAAGGGCGATGACCCTACCTTAATGACCAACGCCAACTTTATGTATGCGGCGAGTGCCAAGCGAGCGCAGATGGAAGGGAATAGTGGCTCTCCTGGCGAAAACGACAGAAATGCCACCAGAAGCTTCAAGGATGCGCTGATCAGCTTGAATGATGGTGAACATTCCCGTGAAGGCTTGCACAGGCTTGGGCTGAAAGATCACTACAGGCCAGGCTTTCAAAGTGATTTTGCGCGGGGGATGGTGGGGACTTATGAAACGAATGCGCATTCCATGGCGGTGATTGGCAATCGTAAGGAACTCTGGGGAGGGCGAGGTGGTGCGCCAGGCCCAGGTATTTACACGGTGCTTTTCTAAGCGGCCATAAAAAAGCCGACAAACCCAATCATGCTCAGGTTTGTCGGCTTTTTTCAGTTCCGGATCATTGCGATCCGCAACCGCCTCAGCTTATTGGCAAGCTTCGCAATCCGGCTCGTCAATCGCGCAGGCCTTTGGCACGGGGGCCGGGCCGGCTGGCGCTGCAAGCACCGAATCATCACCGTGGTTGCCGCCGCTGGAAACCGCGTTCAGCTTACCGGTGTTGATGGTCGACTTCTCGGTGCTGGTCGCGGCCAGGGCACGGAGGTAGTAAGTGGTTTTCAGGCCACGGTACCACGCCATGCGGTAGGTCACGTCAAGCTTCTTGCCCGAAGCGCCAGCGATGTACAGGTTCAGCGACTGGGCCTGGTCGATCCACTTCTGACGACGGCTGGCGGCGTCAACGATCCACTTGGTGTCCACTTCGAACGCCGTCGCGTAGAGCTCTTTGAGTTCTTGCGGGATGCGCTCGATCTGCTGCACGGAACCGTCGTAGTACTTCAGGTCGTTGATCATGACCGAGTCCCACAGGCCGCGGGCTTTCAGGTCGCGAACCAGGTACGGGTTGATCACGGTGAATTCGCCCGACAGGTTCGATTTCACATACAGGTTCTGGTAAGTCGGTTCGATCGACTGCGATACGCCAGTGATGTTGGCGATGGTCGCGGTCGGCGCGATGGCCATGATGTTGGAGTTACGAATACCTTTCTGCACACGGGCACGTACTGGCGCCCAGTCCAGGGATTCTTCCAGGTCAACGTCGATGTACTTCTGGCCACGTTGCTCGATCAGGATCTGTTGCGAATCCAGCGGCAGGATGCCTTTGGACCACAGCGAACCCTGGAACGTCTCGTAGGCGCCGCGCTCGTCGGCCAGGTCGCAGGAAGCCTGGATCGCGTAGTAGCTGACCGCTTCCATGGACTTGTCGGCGAACTCGACTGCAGCATCCGAACCGTAAGGAATGTGCTGCAGGTACAGCGCGTCCTGGAAGCCCATGATGCCCAAGCCGACCGGACGGTGCTTGAAGTTGGAGTTCTGCGCCTGTGGCACCGAGTAGTAGTTGATGTCGATCACGTTATCGAGCATGCGCACGGCGGTGTTGACGGTACGTTCCAGCTTGGCGGTGTCCAGCTTGCCGTTGACGATGTGGTTCGGCAGGTTGATCGAGCCCAGGTTGCAAACCGCGATCTCGTCCTTGTTGGTGTTCAAGGTGATCTCGGTGCACAGGTTCGAGCTGTGGACCACGCCCACGTGCTGCTGCGGGCTGCGCAGGTTGCACGGGTCTTTGAAGGTCAGCCATGGGTGGCCGGTTTCAAACAGCATGGACAGCATTTTGCGCCACAGGTCTTTGGCCTGGATGGTCTTGAACAGCTTGATCTTGCCAGGGTACTGAGCCAGGGCTTCGTAGTACTCGTAGCGCTCTTCGAAAGCCTTGCCGGTCAGGTCGTGCAGGTCCGGCACTTCGGAAGGCGAGAACAGGGTCCACTGGCCGTCGTCGAAGACACGCTTCATGAACAGGTCAGGGATCCAGTTGGCGGTGTTCATGTCGTGGGTACGACGACGGTCATCACCGGTGTTCTTGCGCAGCTCGATGAACTCTTCAATGTCCATGTGCCAGGTTTCCAGGTAGGCACAGACAGCGCCTTTGCGCTTGCCACCCTGGTTCACGGCGACGGCGGTGTCGTTCACCACTTTCAGGAACGGTACAACGCCCTGGGACTTGCCGTTGGTGCCCTTGATGTACGAACCCAGTGCACGCACCGGGGTCCAGTCGTTGCCCAGGCCGCCGGCGAATTTGGACAACATGGCGTTGTCGTGGATCGCGTGGTAGATGCCCGACAGGTCATCCGGCACGGTGGTCAGGTAGCAGCTGGACAGCTGTGGACGCAGGGTACCGGCGTTGAACAGGGTCGGGGTCGACGACATGTAGTCGAAGGACGACAACAGGTTGTAGAACTCGATGGCACGGTCTTCTTTCTGCTTCTCTTCGATTGCCAGGCCCATGGCCACGCGCATGAAGAACACTTGCGGCAGTTCGAAGCGGATACCGTCCTTGTGGATGAAGTAACGGTCGTACAGGGTTTGCAGGCCCAAGTAGGTGAACTGCTGGTCACGCTCGTGGTTGATCGCCTTGCCGAGTTTTTCCAGGTCGAAGGTGGCCAGGATCGGGTTCAGCAATTCGAATTCGATACCCTTGGCGATGTAGGCAGGCAGGGCCTTGGCGTACAAATCGGCCATTTCGTGGTGGGTGGCGCTGTCGGCGACTTTCAGGAAGCCCAGGCCTTCGGCGCGCAGGGTGTCCATCAGCAGGCGCGCGGTCACGAACGAGTAGTTCGGCTCGCGTTCAACCAGGGTACGGGCGGTCATCACCAGGGCGGTGTTGACGTCGGTCAGGGCCACGCCGTCGTACAGGTTCTTCAGGGTTTCGCGCTGGATCAGGTCACCGTCGACTTCTTCCAGGCCTTCGCAGGCCTCGGTGACGATGGTGTTCAGGCGACCCAGGTCCAGCGGTGCAAACGTGCCGTCGGCCAGGGTGATGCGGATCGATGGGTGAGCTTGTACCGCAGCTTCTTCAGCTGGGGTGCGTACAGCGCGTTCCTTGGAACGGGCGTCACGGTAGATCACGTAGTCGCGGGCGACTTTCTGTTCGCCGGCACGCATCAGGGCCAGTTCGACCTGGTCCTGGATTTCTTCGATGTGGATGGTGCCGCCCGAAGGCATGCGACGCTTGAAGGTCGCGGTGACTTGTTCGGTTAGGCGGGCAACGGTGTCGTGGATGCGCGACGAGGCGGCAGCGGTGCCGCCTTCAACTGCAAGAAACGCTTTGGTGATGGCGACGGTGATTTTGTCATCGGTGTAAGGAACGACAGTGCCGTTACGCTTGATCACACGCAATTGGCCGGGTGCAGTGGCGGACAGATCCAGGTTCGAATCGGCGGCCTGCGGCACGGAGCCTTGCGGGTTCTCGCGAGTTGTGTCGGTTTGCATGGGGGGGTGTCTCCACGTTCTATATTTGATTGCGAGTGCCAGGCTCTTCCTGCAACACCCGTACCGTTTTCCATATCGGGGATGGGAAACAGCTGCCATCCGCGTGAGCGGTTTGGTCTACTGAAAATCGGTTGGTTCCATGCTGCGCTAGCAATAAAACGCTTGAATTTCTTGCCACTTGTGTGGTTGGGCGCTTTCTTCGAAAACCCCACATGTAGGGTCTTCTCCAGTGCCGAGGTACAAGATAATGCGTTTTCGAGGGGTTAGCAACGCAGTAACCTGTGGATAACGCTGTGGGTAAAATGTGTAAGAAAGGTTGAATGGGTGTGTAGGCCGCACTGCTGCTGGATTACGCCGTTTGTCATTAAATGTTTCGGGCTTAAAACAACCTGCCCATTTTCGAAGGGCGCGAACCCTATCACAAAAAAACGCGATCACCGAATGGATTTCCCGGCTTGTGTTTGAGGGCTGGCCCATGGCTACAATCGGCCGTATCGGGCTGTGCAGTTACCCAGATCATGCCCGCCTTTTATGACAGACATTGAGGTCACCCGTGGAGCAAGAAGCCTGGCAGGTATTGATAGTCGAAGACGACCAGCGATTGGCCGAATTGACCCGTGAGTATCTGGAGAGCAACGGCCTGCGGGTGTCCGTGGAAGGCGATGGCGCCCTGGCCGCGGCGCGCATCATCGACGAACAGCCTGACCTGGTGATCCTCGACCTGATGCTGCCCGGTGAAGACGGCTTGAGCATCTGCCGCAAGGTGCGCGAGCGCTATGACGGCGTGATCCTGATGCTCACCGCACGCACCGATGACATGGACCAGGTGCTAGGCCTGGACATGGGCGCCGACGACTACGTGTGCAAGCCCGTGCGCCCGCGCCTGTTGCTGGCTCGTATCCAGGCCTTGCTGCGGCGCAGCGAACCGGCGGAACCGGCGGCAGTGGAGAACCAGCGTCGCCTGCAATTCGGCCCCTTGGTGGTGGACAACGCATTGCGCGAAGCCTGGCTGCATAATGAGGGTATCGAGCTGACCAGTGCCGAATTCGACCTGCTGTGGCTGCTGGTGGCCAATGCCGGGCGCATTTTGTCCCGCGAAGAAATCTTCATCGCCCTGCGCGGTATCGGTTACGACGGCCAGGACCGCTCCATCGACGTGCGTATCTCACGCATTCGCCCCAAGATAGGTGACGACCCGATCCATCCGCGCCTGATCAAGACCATTCGCAGCAAGGGCTACCTGTTCGTCCCTGAAGCTGCTGCCGACATGCCGCTGTGAACTCGATCTTCCTGCGCATCTACGGCGGCATGTGCGCGGCGCTGATCCTGGTCGCACTGCTCGGCGTGCTGGCCCTGCACCTGCTCAATGAAGTGCGCAGCGGCCAATACCGCGAGCGCCTGGCCCACGGCACCTTCGCCTTGATGGGCGACAACCTGCAACCCATGAGCCCCATCGAACGCCAGCGCGCCTTGGCCGTGTGGGAGCGCTTGCTCGGCATTCCCTTGGAGCTGCGCCCCCTGGCCGATGCGCAGCTGGACTTGAGCCAGCGCAATCGCCTACAACGCGGCCAGGTGCTGGTGGAGCAGACCGGGCCTCATGCCGCGCGGGTGCTGCGCTTGGTCAGTGATCAGTCGCAACTGGTGCTTACGGGCGAAGTGCAGCAGATCAGCGAACAGCTGGCGCGCGCGACTATCTACCTGCTCGCCGACGAACTGGTGCGCTTCCCGGTGGCTGAACAGCCGCAACGCCTGGCGGATATAAAAGACGCCAAGGGATTTGGCTTCGACATGCACCTGATGACCCTCGACCAGGCCGACATGGACGAAGACCAGCGCCGCCGCGTCTCGGAAGGCGACACAGTGATGGCCTTGGGCAAGGGCGGCGATTCGATCCGCGTGTTCGCTGGCATGGTCGGCACGCCATGGGTGCTGGAACTGGGGCCTTTGTATCAGATGAACCCTTACCCGCCGCAATGGCTGATCTTGATCGCGTTGATCGGCCTGACCCTGATCGGTTTGATCGTCTATCTATTGGTGCGTCAGCTTGAGCGTCGGCTGCGCGGCCTGGAAGCCGCCGCCACCCGCATCGCCAAGGGCAACCTGGAAGTGCGTGTGCCGGCCCGTGGCGCTGACTCGGTGGGGCGTCTGGCCGCGGCATTCAATGGCATGGCCGAGCACTTGCAGCAGTTGCTGGCGATCCAGCGTGAGCTGGTACGCGCGGTGTCCCACGAACTGCGCACACCGGTGGCACGCTTGCGGTTCGGCCTGGAGATGGTCGGTGATGCCACTACGGCCGAGGCGCGGCGTAAATACTTGGAAGGCATGGACAGCGATATCCAGGACCTCGATGGCCTGGTCGATGAAATGCTCACGTATGCGCGGTTGGAGCAAGGCTCGCCGGAGCTGAATTTCCAGCGGGTCGACCTCGATGCGCTGCTCGATCAGGTGATAGGCGAATTATCGCCACTGCGTCCGCAGGTTAGGGTGAGCAGGGGCATTTGCCTGTCTTCGGCGCATTGGGATGATGCGTGGGTGGATGCCGAGCCACGTTACCTGCACCGTGCGCTGCAGAATCTGGTGAGCAATGCCATGCGCCATGCCCAGGGCCAGGTGTTGATCAGTTATCAGGTGGGTCAGGTGCGTTGCCGCATCGACGTGGAGGATGACGGCCCCGGTGTACCTGAGAGTGCCTGGGAGCGCATCTTCACGCCATTCTTGCGCCTGGACGACAGCCGCACCCGTGCCTCCGGCGGGCATGGGCTGGGGCTGTCGATCGTGCGGCGGATCATCTATTGGCACGGCGGACGGGCGCTGATTGGCAAGAGCAATAACCTGGGTGGGGCGTGTTTCAGCCTGAGTTGGCCGAGGGATCAGGAGAAAACCTAAGCCTTGATGGCCACCAGGCTCAACAGTTGCCCATCGTTCACCGAAAACTGCGCTGTCAGCTCTTTGCCATGGCACCACTCGCTGGACAGATCCGTCAGCAACCGCAGTCGCAATTGGCCCGAATCCGACCACTCCAGCATTTCGGCATGCTCAAAATAGAAGCGCTTCTGCACAATCGGGTAGAGCGCCTTGAACAGGCTCTCCTTGACCGAAAATGTCAATGTCACCAATTGTGCGATCTGCTCTCGCGGTAGCGTTGCCATACGTTGCAGTTCATCGGGCGTGAGGATTTCCCCAGCCAGCCGCTCCGCCCGTTCCAGGCTCAGCACGTTCTCCAAGTCCATCCCCAGCCCATGCCATTGCGCCTTGTGCGCGACAATCGCCGCCGCATGCCCGGTGCTGTGGGTGATGGAGCCACAGATATGCGCAGGCCACACCGGCGCGCGGTCTTCACCGATCGCCGGGATATAGTTGAGGTGATCGAGTTGTTGCAGGGCCGCGCGGGCACACACTCGACCGGCCAGGAATTCGGCCTGGCGCTTGGCCACCGAGCGCTGGATGCTGGCCGGTGGCGGTACGGCGCTACGTTGGAAATCGCCGGCCGTTAATAAGGCAGGGTCAAAGCGCGTGCTGAGAAACACCGTGCCTGGCAAGGGTTCGGGCAGCGGCCAATGGGCGTCGAGTGGGGTGCAGCAAGCGGGTAGGGAATTCATGGGCGGTATTTTGCCGAGTTGATGGGCAACAGGATAGCCCGCTGCGGTTCAGCTGAGGTTCAGAGGCTGTTCAGGGGGAGTTCAGGGGCGCCTGCGTAGTCTGGAACTCACACAAGGGCAGCAGCCAAACGCGTAGAGGTAACACCATGACCGTGATCAAACAGCTGATGTTGGCGTTAACCATGCTCAGTGCCACTGCCGGAGCCCAGGCAGGCGATCGTGCCTTTGCTGCGTTCGGCGGTGAGAAAACCAAGAAATCCAGCACTTTGATCCAGCGTGTCAGTTTCGAAGAGTCTGCCAGCCAACCCACGCCCTGGGGCCAATCCCTGGGCCTGGCAACCCCGCAGCCGGCCTATCGCGCCGGCTATGAACACCTGACCGGCCAGTTCAATGGCATTAAACTGCGCCCGCAAGACTTGCAGGGCCGCTATGATATCCCTCTGTCGGACAGTTGATTTGCTTTGGAGAGCCTTATGAAATTGCTGGTGGTGGAAGATGAGGCGCTGCTGCGTCATCACCTGTTGACCCGCCTGACCGACAGCGGGCATGTGGTCGAGGCCGTGGCCAATGCCGAAGAGGCCCTGTACCAGACCGGCCAGTTCAACCATGACCTGGCGATCATCGACCTGGGCCTGCCCGGCATGGGCGGCCTGGACCTGATCCGCCAACTGCGCACCCAGGCCAAGACCTTCCCGATCCTGATCCTCACCGCCCGTGGCAACTGGCAGGACAAGGTCGAAGGCCTGGCGGCCGGTGCCGACGACTACGTGGTCAAGCCGTTCCAGTTCGAAGAGCTGGAGGCGCGGATGAACGCGTTGTTGCGCCGCTCCAGTGGCTTTACCCAGTCGACGATTGTCGCAGGCCCGCTGCTGCTGGACCTCAACCGCAAGCAGGCGTCCCTCGACGAACAGCCCCTGGCGCTGACGGCCTACGAATACCGAATCCTTGAGTACCTGATGCGTCACCACCAGCAAGTGGTGGCCAAGGACCGCTTGATGGAACAGCTCTATCCCGATGACGACGAGCGCGATCCGAATGTCATCGAAGTGCTGGTCGGCCGCCTGCGTCGTAAGCTGGAAGGCCCGGCCGGGTTCAAGCCAATCGACACGGTGCGTGGCCTGGGCTACCTGTTCAATGAGCGCTGCCGTTGATTCGCTCGCTACGCGTGCGCTTGATGCTGGCGGCCGCGACCCTGGCCGTGCTGTTCATGCTGGGCTTGTTGCCGGCCATGCAAGGGGCGTTCAGCCTGGCGTTGCAGGATTCCATCGAGCAGCGCCTGGCCTCGGACGTCACCACGCTGATCTCTGCCGCGCGGGTCGAAAACAACCGCCTGCTGATGCCAGCGCAGTTGCCGGACGAACGCTTCAATCTCACTGACAGCCGCCTGCTCGGCTATATCTACGACCGTGAAGGCCACTTGGTGTGGCGTTCGCGGGCGACCAAGGAAGAAAATATCAACTACAAACCGCGCTACGACGGGCGCGGCAATGAATTTGCGCGGATTCGCGAGGCCAACGGTCAGGAGTTCTTTGTTTATGACGTGGAGGTCAGGCTGCTCGGCGGCAAGAGCGCGGCCTTCAGTATTGTCGCCCTGCAACCGGTGCGCGAATACCAACTGACCCTCGAAGGCCTGCGCGAAAACCTCTACCTGGGCTTCGGTGCGGCCTTGCTGGTGCTGCTGACCTTGCTCTGGCTGGGCCTGACCTGGGGGTTGCAGGCGCTGCGACGGCTGAGCCAGGAACTCGACCAGATCGAAGGCGGCACCCGCGAGAGCCTGTCCGAACAACACCCTCGCGAACTGCTGCGCCTTACCGGCTCCCTCAACCGCTTGCTGCACAGCGAGCGTGAGCAACGGGCGCGTTACCGCGATTCCCTCGACGACCTGGCCCACAGCCTGAAAACCCCGCTCGCCGTACTGCAAGGTGTGAGCGAAGACATGGCCCAGCGCCCGGAAGACCGCGACCAGGCCTGGGTGCTGCAAACGCAGATCGAGCGCATGAGCCAGCAGATCAGCTACCAGTTGCAACGTGCCAGCCTGCGTAAAAGTGGCTTGGTGCGGCACCAGGTGCGCTTGGAGCCGGTGCTGCAAAGCCTGTGCGATACGCTGGACAAGGTTTACCGCGACAAGCGTGTCACCGTGTCCTTTGAACTGCCGGAAGAGTGCGACGTGCCGATCGAGAAGGGCGCCTTGCTGGAGTTGCTCGGCAACCTGCTGGAAAACGCCTACCGCCTGTGTTTGGGCGAAGTGCGCATCAGCTTCGTGGAAAACCTCGAAGGCAGTGAGCTGTGTATTGAAGATGATGGCCCCGGTGTGCCGCCGGATCAGCGGGCAAGGATTTTGCAGCGGGGCGAGCGGCTTGATCGCCAGCATCCGGGGCAAGGTATTGGGTTGGCGGTGGTCAAGGACATCATTGAAAGCTATGGCGCGCGGCTGACCTTGGGTGATTCGCCGTTGGGCGGCGCTGCGTTCAAGATTCACTTCCCCGCCGTTTGATCGGTTTTTGTGGTGAGCCCGCTCACCACAGAGATAACTTTTTCCTCTAGCTCTCTTGGGCCCGATAAGCCCCCGGCGTCAGCCCCGTCCACTTCTTGAACGCCCGATGAAACGCCGACGGTTCGGAAAACCCGAGCTGCTCGGCAATCTCCTGCAATGACAAATCCGCCCGGCCCAGATGATAGATGGCGATGTCCCGCCGCAGCTCATCCTTGAGTGCCTGAAAGCTGGTGCCTTCTTCGCGCAAATGCCTGCGCAGGGTCTGCGGGCTGATGTGCAGGTGTTGGGCCACGGCTTCCAGGTCCGGCCAGGGCGTGCGGTCGCGGCTGAGCAGGCGGCGAAGTTGGCTGCTCAAGCTGTCGCCTTCGTCCGGCCGAGAGAGCAAGTCGGCGGGGGAGCGTTCCAGGAAGTGCTTGAGTGTGCGTTCGTCCTGCAACAACGGCAGGCTCAGGTAGCGCGCGGGAAACACCAGGCTGCTGTTCGGTGCACCGAACACCTGGGCGCAGGGAAACAGCAGGTCATATTCGCTGGCGTGTGCAGGCATGGGGTAACTGAAAGTGGCTTGATGCAGCCGGATACGTTGGCCGATCAGCCAACTGCCCAAGCGATGCCAGATCACTAGCAGGCACTCACTCAAGAAATGATCCGGGTCCCACAACTGCGAGTCGTCCAGGCTCAAGCGGGCCATTTCGCCTTCGCGTGTCAGCTGCCAGCGCGGGCCTTGCGGGAATAGGCTATAAAATAATAAGCCGCGTTCCAGAGCCTTCTCCAGGGTGCGGCAGTGGATCAGCGCGTGGCACATCATGGCAAAGGTGCCGCGTTTACTCGGGCCGTCGGCGAATCCCAGGTATTCGTCGTCCAGTGCCAGCCAGAGCATTTGCAGCAGGCGGGTGAACTGCTCCGGGGCGATGCGGGCGCGGGGTTCGGTCAGCAACTCCGGGGTGATGGCTACCTGTTGCAGCAGGCCCGAGCAGTCATAGCCGGCCCGACGCGCCCCGCCCAGGGCGGCCCTGGCGTAATGACTGGCGATGGTACGTTCACGCATGCGAAGGCCTCGTCCTTGGAGTGGCGATGGTAGCCATCCCCGGAGGGGGTCACAAGGCGGATATCCGCCAAATTGTAGGACGGGATTGGTTGAGTGGGCGGAAATCCGCCACCTGCTTTGGCGCTTGGGAGGGTGCCTGAAAACCTCCAGCCCTGATGTCTAAAGGCCTCTAAGGTTTTTCAGCAAAGTGGCACGGCGTTTGCGATAAGGATTACAGCGCAGGCCTGGTCTTACAGATCTCGCAAACAACAAATCCCTCCAGTGCAGGAGGGTTCGCAATTCAAGTGTCGTGGGCAACGGCGGATATTTGCCACACGGGACGATTGAGGAACTTTGCAATGACGACTCGTCAGCCAATCTACAAATCCCTGTACTTCCAGGTGATCGTTGCAATCGTAATCGGTATTTTGCTCGGTCACTTCTACCCGCAGACCGGTGTGGCCCTCAAGCCGCTGGGTGACGGGTTCATCAAACTGATCAAAATGGTCATCGCCCCGATCATCTTCTGCACCGTTGTCAGCGGCATCGCTGGCATGCAAAGCATGAAATCGGTCGGCAAAACCGGCGGCTACGCGCTGCTGTACTTCGAAATCGTTTCGACTATCGCACTGCTGATCGGCCTGATCGTGGTCAACGTTGTGCAGCCGGGCGCCGGCATGCACATCGACGTAGCGACCCTGGATGCCTCCAAAGTGGCGGCCTACGTCACTGCCGGTAAAGACCAGAGCATCGTCGGCTTTATCCTCAACGTGATCCCTAACACCATCGTCGGCGCCTTCGCCAACGGCGACATCCTGCAAGTGCTGATGTTCTCGGTGATCTTCGGTTTTGCCCTGCATCGCCTGGGTGCCTACGGCAAGCCTGTCCTGGACTTCATCGATCGCTTCGCCCACGTGATGTTCAACATCATCAACATGATCATGAAGCTCGCGCCAATCGGTGCCCTGGGCGCCATGGCGTTCACCATCGGTGCCTATGGCGTAGGTTCGCTGGTGCAGCTTGGCCAGTTGATGATCTGCTTCTACATCACGTGCATCCTGTTCGTACTGATAGTGCTGGGCGGTATCTGCCGCGCTCACGGTTTCAGCGTGATCAAACTGATCCGCTACATCCGTGAAGAGCTGTTGATCGTACTGGGTACTTCCTCCTCGGAATCCGCACTGCCACGCATGCTGATCAAGATGGAGCGTCTGGGCGCGAAGAAATCCGTAGTAGGCCTGGTGATTCCAACCGGCTACTCGTTCAACCTCGACGGTACTTCGATCTACCTGACCATGGCTGCCGTGTTCATCGCCCAGGCGACTGACACCCACATGGACATCACCCACCAGATCACCCTGCTGCTGGTGCTGCTGCTGTCCTCCAAAGGCGCTGCAGGCGTGACCGGTTCGGGCTTCATCGTACTGGCTGCGACCTTGTCGGCTGTAGGCCACCTGCCGGTTGCCGGCCTGGCGCTGATCCTGGGTATCGACCGCTTCATGTCCGAAGCCCGCGCGCTGACCAACCTGGTAGGTAACGCCGTTGCCACCATCGTTGTGGCCAAGTGGGTCAAGGAACTGGATACCGACAAGCTGCAAAGCGAGCTGGCGTCCGGCGGTACCGGTATCTCGGAAACCCGCGAAATCGATGACCTGGGCGTGGCCGAAGGCCCTGCACCTGTCGTCAAGTAAGCCGCTGCTGGCGTGACCTGACGCCACAGCAACCCACAAACGCCCCGACTGGTTCGGGGCGTTTGCGTTTCTGGCGCATTACTTTGGCGGCTTTTGTTTTACAGTAAGTGAATCGGTTGTGACGCTTGCAGGAGGTTATGTGGACAGTGTTGATTTGAATGTCCTGCGCAGCGTGCTCGAATGGCGCCGCGCCGGGCAGCGAGTGGTGTTGTACAGCGTGGTCCAGACCTGGGGCAGCGCACCACGGCCGCCGGGAGCCATGCTGGCGTTGCGTGGCGACGGTGTGGTGATCGGTTCGGTGTCGGGCGGTTGCATCGAGGATGACTTGATTGCACGCCTGCAGGATGGTCGCTTGCCCGAAGACGGGCCACCGGTGCAGTTGGTCACCTATGGCGTTACCCGCGATGAAGCCGCGCGTTTTGGCCTGCCATGTGGTGGCACCCTGCGCCTGACCGAGGAGCGCGTGGACGAGTGGGCGTGGGTAGCCGACTTGCTGGCGCGATGTGAAGATCATCAGATCGTCGCACGTGAGCTGGAACTGACCAGTGGCAAAGTCACCCTGAGCGACGCGAGCAAGACTGATGTCGTGACCTTCGACGGCGAACGCTTGCGCGCCATCTACGGCCCGCGCTGGCGCCTGCTGCTGATCGGCGCCGGCCAACTGTCACGTTATGTGGCGGAAATGGCGCGTTTGCTGGATTTCGAAGTGTTGATCTGCGACCCCCGCGACGAGTTCGTCTACGGCTGGGAAGAACAGCACGGTCGCTTTGTGCCGGGCATGCCCGATGAGGCGGTGCTGAACATCCAGACCGATGAGCGTACGGCCATCGTCTGCCTCACCCATGACCCGCGTCTGGATGATATGGCGTTGCTCACGGCACTGAATTCCTCGGCGTTCTACATTGGCGCCCTGGGTTCGCGGGTCAACACCCAGAAACGCCGGGAAAACCTGGCAGCGCTTGGCTTATCCGCCGAGGCGATTGCGCGCCTGCACGGGCCGATTGGCTTGCATATCGGCAGCCACACGCCGGCCGAAATCGCGTTGTCGTTGATGGCGGAAATTGTCGCGATCAAGAACGGTGTAGCGCCGATGCAGAAGAAGCCGTTGCCGGCGGTCGCAGAGTGACCGTCACGGCGATTGTGCTGGCGGCAGGGCAGGGCAGTCGTTTCCGCGCTGAAGCCGGGGCGGACCAGGATAAGTTGTTGGCGGATTGCGTTGGCCTGGACGGCGTGGTGCGGCCGGTGATCGAGCAGGTGCTGGTGAACTTGCCTGAGCGCGTCGTGAGGCGTTGGGTGGTGACGTCACCTGATCGTGCGGATGTCATTCGGTTGGCCGAAGCCTTTGGTTGTGACGTCCTGCTGCTGCGTTCGGCTGGCATGGGCGACAGTATTGCAGCGGCGGTGGCGGCCAGTGGCCCGGCAGATGGCTGGCTGGTGCTGCTGGGGGACATGCCGTTTATCCGGTCGTCGAGTATTGAGCGCGTAATCGATGGGCTGGAGGCGGGCGGTATCAGCGTGCCGTTGCAGGATGGGCGCTACGGGCATCCCGTGGCGTTTGGCCAGGCATTGGGGCCTGGGCTGATGGCCTTGACGGGTGATCGTGGCGCCAAGCCGTTGTTTGCTCAGGCGACGGTGCGGGAGGTGCCAGTCGATGACCCCGGTGTTTTATGGGATGTGGATGTGCCTGCGTTGTTGCGCTACTCCTGACCGAGCACACATAAAAAAGCCCCGCCTGATCACTCAGGCGGGGCTTTTTAGTGGCTGCTCGAATCAGGCGAGAGGTTTGCTCTCGTGTTCTGCTTCCCGTGCCGCGGCAGCAGCTGCTGCGGCTTCAGCTTCCTTGCGACGACGACGCACTTCACGTGGGTCGTTCGGTGCACGGCCGTTTTCAGTCAGGGCGCTGACCGGTGCGGCTTCAACCACTGGCGCTGCCACTTCGGCAACGACCGGTGCTTCAACCACGGGCGCAGGTTCAACGACCGGAGCAGGCTCAACCACTGGGGCTGGCTCGGTAACCACGACTTCGGCAACCGGTGCCGGCGCTTCTTCTACCACTGGGGCAGGTTCTGGCGCTTCAACCGGAGCGGCTGGCTCGGCAGTCCATTGGAAGGCGGTCTGTTCTTCACGAACTTCACGAACTTCACGAGCTTCTGGAGCGGCTTCGACAACCGGTGCTTCGACAATCGCTTCAACCACTGGCTCAGGCTCAACGACCGCCACTTCAACTTCTGGTTGGGCTTCAGGTGCCTGGGCAACTTCCACTTCCGGAACAGCCGGTGCTTCGATTGGGGTAGTGGCTTCGACAACCGGTGTCTCTACAACTGGCGCTTCAACTGCTGGTGCTTCAACAACCGGCGCTTCAACCACTGGGGCCTCGGCAGCAGGTGCTTCAACCACTACGGTTTCTTCGACAGCAGCAGTAGCGCGTTCAGCCTGCTCGTGAGCCTGGGCTTCAGCAGGAGCGCTGATGACCGAGCTGGCAACAGCAGCGGTAACGGCCAGGCCGGCAGCCAGTTCGGCGCCAGTCGGTTCGCCGGTCGCGGCTTCTGCGTTTTCGCCGGTCTCTTCCGAGCCTTCGATCACGTTGCCGTTGGCATCACGTTGACGCTCACGACGGTTGCTGCGACGACGCTGGCCACGGGAGCGGCGGCGTGGACGATCGCCTTCGGCGCCTTCCTGACCGTCTTCCTGCAGTTGCTCTTCACCGGTCAGCACTTCTTCTTCGCTGGCGGCAGCGGCTTGTTCGGCACGCGGTTGACGCTCTTCACGCGGGGCGCGAGGTTGGCGCTCTTCACGTGGCGCACGCTCTTCACGCGGCTGGCGAGCTGGGCGCTCTTCGGTAGCAGCGGCGGCACCGGCTACGGCAGCAGGGGCTGCGTCCAGCGGCTCACGCAGTTCACGCACACGTTCTTCACGCTCGCCACGTGGCTTGCGGTCTTCACGTGGGGCACGCGGAGTACGTGGTGCGCGCTCTTCGCGTGGTGCACGTTCTACGGTCGGGGTTTCTTCACGGGCTTCGCGAGGGGCACGCTCTTCACGTGGAGCGCGTTCTTCACGCGGTGCACGTTCTTCGCGCGGCTTGCGCTCTTCGTCACGGCGACCGTTGCGGTTACGGCTCTGTTGGCGACCGTTGCGACGCTCTTCGTTGCGCGCAGGGCGCTCGGAGGCCGGTTTCTCAACCACGACCGGAGCCACTGGCTCTTCCTTGGTGGCGAACAGGCTGACCAGCGACTTCACCAGGCCTTTGAACAGGCTTGGCTCAGGCAGGGCGGCCGGCGCGGCAACTGGTGCTGCAGCTTCAGCTGGAACCGGTGCATTGGCGCGAGCTGGAGCGGTCTTGACTGCAGCTTCCTGGCGAACCAGGGTGCGGGTCGCGGCGGCTGGCTGGACTTCTTCCACTTCGGCAGCGGCAGCGGCGATTTCGTAGCTGGACTGGCCGCTGTGGGCTTCCGGGCTGTCGTCACGCAGGCGTTGCACTTCGAAGTGCGGGGTTTCGAGGTGATCGTTCGGCAGGATGACGATACGGGCACGGGTGCGCAGTTCGATCTTGGTGATCGAGTTGCGTTTTTCGTTGAGCAGGAAGGCTGCAACCGGGATCGGCACTTGCGCGCGGACTTCGGCGGTGCGGTCTTTCAGGGCTTCTTCTTCGATCAGGCGCAGGATCGCCAGGGACAGCGATTCAACGTCACGGATGATCCCGGTGCCGTTGCAACGCGGGCAGACGATGCCGCTGCTCTCGCCCAGGGATGGACGCAGGCGCTGACGGGACATTTCCAGCAGGCCGAAGCGCGAGATGCGACCGACCTGTACGCGGGCACGGTCAGCTTCCAGGCATTCGCGGACTTTTTCTTCCACGGCGCGCTGGTTCTTGGCGGGGGTCATGTCGATGAAGTCGATCACGATCAGGCCGCCGATGTCACGCAGGCGCAGCTGGCGGGCGATTTCTTCAGCCGCTTCCAGGTTGGTCTGCAGGGCGGTTTCTTCGATGTCGCTGCCTTTGGTCGCACGCGCCGAGTTGATGTCGATGGACACCAGGGCTTCGGTCGGGTCGATCACGATGGAGCCACCGGAAGGCAGTTCGACGACGCGCTGGAAGGCGGTCTCGATCTGGCTTTCGATCTGGAAACGGTTGAACAGCGGAACGCTGTCTTCGTACAGCTTGATCTTGCTGGCGTACTGCGGCATCACCTGGCGGATGAAGGTCAGGGCTTCGTCCTGGGCTTCAACGCTGTCGATCAGCACTTCGCCGATGTCCTGGCGCAGGTAATCGCGGATGGCGCGGATGATCACGTTGCTTTCCTGGTAGATCAGGAACGGCGCGGAACGATCCAGGGACGCTTCTTTGATAGCGGTCCACAGCTGCAGCAGGTAGTCGAGGTCCCACTGCATTTCTTCGCTGCTGCGGCCCAGGCCGGCAGTGCGAACGATCAGGCCCATGTCGGCCGGTGCGATCAGGCCGTTCAGCGCTTCACGCAGTTCGTTGCGCTCTTCGCCTTCGATGCGACGGGAAATGCCGCCGGCACGTGGGTTGTTAGGCATCAGGACCAGGTAACGGCCAGCCAGGCTGATGAACGTGGTCAGGGCTGCGCCCTTGTTGCCACGTTCTTCTTTTTCGACCTGGACGATGACTTCCTGGCCTTCGCTCAGGACGTCCTTGATGTTCACGCGGCCTTCAGGGGCTTTCTTGAAGTATTCGCGGGAGATTTCCTTGAGGGGCAGGAAGCCGTGGCGCTCGGAGCCGAAATCGACAAAGGCAGCCTCAAGGCTTGGTTCGATGCGAGTAATACGGCCTTTATAGATGTTGGCCTTCTTTTGCTCGCGTGCACCGGATTCGATGTCCAGGTCGTAGAGGCGTTGGCCATCTACCAGTGCAACACGCAACTCTTCGGGTTGAGTTGCGTTAATCAGCATTCTTTTCATGTTGTACCGTCGGTTTCCGGGCTGCCGGAAACGGCGTTCGGCACACACGACTTCTCACGGTCGGTGTCAGGTGCGTCAAGAGTGGTTGGCCACTCCAGTGTCCAGCAAAAACCAGCCAATTGGGCCGGTATCGCGACGGACGCGTCCTGCTTGTTAGCGGTGGTGACAAAGGCACCACTTCAACAAAAGCTAAGGTCAGGAGGAGGAATCAACCGGCGACTGTGGACGAGATGAAGCGTCTAAATATAAGCCTAGTGCTACACGGTCCGACGGTTGTGCATCTCCACCCTACACGTATCCCTGATAATTCGGGTGCTGCCGCGCGCAGAATCCGCAGCGGGTTGGCATTTACCGTGTTCTCCAATGGGGAGTCCACGCTCATGGCTAAACAAGACTAGGTGTGGGCGGTTGCGCTCTCACTCAGCTCTTAACAGGCGTTGTTTCCGAAGCATTCGCCGTGGTCTGGTCCAAGACTGACTGCACTTTGTGAACTGGCCGTAAATATCGGCGCAGAACGCGAGTATTCACTCTGCTTTCTGCACTCGCTTCAGGCCTCATGTCACCTGCGCTTGTTACAATCTTGAGCCTTCCAGGGTGGCGAAAGCCCCGTAGGACGGCCTCGCGTCCTGATGAATTGCGATGGTCAGGGCCGGCAGTTTGCCGCAAGTCCTCTGTCCAGGCCGCTTTTGGCGGCGTTCGCGACTATAGCAGCAATGATTAAGTGCTTCAATTCCATAAAAAATTGTTATCATCGCCGCCATGACGACTACCGCCCCCCAGACCCCCAGCGTCCAGCTGCTCGAGGTCTCGCCGGAATATGCCGGCCAACGCATCGACAATTTTCTCCTGGCCAGGCTCAAAGGCGTGCCCAAGACCTTGATTTACCGCATCTTGCGTAAAGGTGAAGTGCGGGTGAACAAGGGTCGGATCAAGCCCGAGTACAAGTTGCAGGCGGGCGATATCGTCCGTGTGCCGCCGGTTCGCGTGCCCGAGCGTGACGAGCCTGTGCCCTTGGCCCAGGGTTTGTTGCAACGCCTGGAAGCCTCGATTGTCTTCGAAGACAACAAGCTGATCGTGATCAACAAGCCTTGCGGCATTGCGGTTCACGGCGGCAGTGGCCTGAATTTCGGCGTGATCGAAGCCTTTCGTCAGTTGCGTCCGGACGCCAAGGAGCTGGAATTGGTCCATCGCCTGGACCGCGACACCTCCGGCCTGCTGATGATCGCCAAGAAACGCAGCATGTTGCGCCACCTGCACACCGCCCTGCGTGGCGATGGCGTGGACAAGCGCTACATGGCGCTGGTGCGCGGCAACTGGGCCAGTTCCATCAAAAGCGTCCGCGCGCCGTTGCAGAAGAGCAACTTGCGCTCCGGCGAGCGCATGGTGGAAGTGGACGAGGAGGGCAAAGAAGCCCTGACCCTGTTCAAGGTGCTGCGTCGCTTCGGTGACTTCGCCACCATGGTCGAGGCCAAGCCTGTGACCGGGCGTACCCATCAGATTCGCGTGCACACCTTGCACGCCGGCCATTGCATTGCTGGTGATACCAAGTACGGCGACGAGGATTTCTCCAAGGAAATCCGCGACCTGGGCGGCAAGCGCCTGTTCCTGCACGCCTACATGCTCACGGTGCCACTGCCTGATGGTGGCGAGTTGAAGCTGCAGGCGCCGGTCGATGAGATGTGGGCCAAGACCGTGGAGCGTTTGAGTGTCGCACCTTGATTACAAACTGCTGATTTTCGATTGGGACGGCACCCTGGCCAACTCCATTGGCCGGATTGTCGAGTCGATGCACGCGGCGTCGACCCGCTCGGGCTATGCGCTGTGCACTGATCACGCGGTCAAAGGCATCATCGGCCTGGGCCTGCCTGAGGCGATTCGTACCCTATACCCCGAGATCAGTGACGCCGAACTGGTCACCTTTCGTGATCACTATGCGGACCACTACATCGCCCTGGAGGCCACGCCTTCGCCGTTGTTCGACGGTGTGGTGCAGTCACTGGATGCGTTTCGCGCCGAGGGTTATCACCTGGCGGTCGCCACCGGCAAGGCGCGTCGCGGGCTGGATCGGGTGCTCAAGGCTCACGGTTGGGAAGATTATTTCGATATCACCCGCGCCGCCGATGAAACTGCCAGTAAGCCTCACCCTCTGATGCTGGAGCAGATCCTGGCTCATTGCGGCGTGTCGCCACGCCAGGCCTTGATGGTGGGTGATGCTTCCTTCGATCTGATGATGGCGCGCAATGCGGGCATGGACAGTGTGGCAGTCAGCTATGGCGCCCAGGCTGCCGAGGCCTTGCAGCAATACGAGCCGCGTCTGACGATCGATCATTTTTCCGAATTGCAGGCCTGGCTCAGCCGGGCTCAATAAGTCTTTGCTGGGGTTGATGGCATGAGTGACGAGTGGAAGGCGCCCGAAAAGGCTGAAAACAGCGACGACAAAAGCTGGAAGCTGCTGGAGAAAACCCTCCTGGCCAGCGTCCAGGAACAACGCCGTGCACGGCGCTGGGGGATTTTCTTCAAGCTGCTGACGTTCGTCTGGCTTATCGCCATGCTCGCATTGTTCAGCCCGCTGATGGACATGGAAAAAAGCGCAACCCGTGGTGCCAACTACACCGCCCTGATCGAAGTGCGCGGGGTGATTGCCGACAAGGAGTCCGCCAGCGCCGACAACATCGTCAGCAGCCTGCGTGCCGCGTTTGAAGACCCCAAGGTCAAGGGCGTGATCCTGCGCATCAACAGCCCAGGCGGCAGCCCGGTGCAGTCCGGTTACGTGTATGACGAGATTCGCCGCCTGCGTGGCCTGCATCCGGATACCAAGCTGTATGCGGTGATTTCTGACCTGGGGGCTTCGGGTGCCTATTACATTGCCAGTGCTGCCGACCAGATCTACGCCGACAAGGCCAGTCTGGTGGGTTCCATCGGTGTGACGGCAGCCGGCTACGGCTTTGTCGGCACCATGGAGAAGCTCGGTGTAGAGCGTCGCACCTACACGTCGGGCGAGCACAAGTCGTTCCTGGATCCGTTCCAGCCGCAGAAGGCTGACGAAACCCAGTTCTGGCAGGGCGTGCTCGACACCACGCATCGTCAGTTCATCGCCAGCGTGAAGCAGGGGCGCGGCGATCGTCTGAAGGATAAAGACCATCCGGAGTTGTTCTCCGGCCTGGTGTGGTCGGGCGAACAAGCGTTGCCGCTGGGCCTGATCGATGGCCTGGGCAGTGCCAGTTCGGTGGCGCGGGATGTGATTGGCGAGAAAGAGTTGGTGGACTTCACCGTCGAAGAGTCGCCATTTGACCGGTTCTCCAAGCGGCTGGGTGCCAGCGTGGCAGAGAAGCTGGCGTTGTATATGGGCTTCCAGGGCCCGACGCTGCGCTGACAGTCCAAGGTCAAAAAGAACCGGCCCTTGCGGCCGGTTTTTTGTAGGTCAGGGGATCTGTACGCCTTCGGCCAGCAGCATATCCACCAGTCGGATCAGTGGCAGGCCTACCAGGCTCGTCGCATCCGGCCCGTCTGTGCTCTGGAACAGGCTCACGCCCAACCCTTCGGCCTTGAAACTGCCCGCACAGTCATACGGCTGCTCAATCCGCAGGTAACGCTCGATGCGTTCCGCGTCCAGTTCCCGCATGTGCACGGTAAAAGATACGCAGTCGACCTGGCACTGACCGGTTTTGCTGTTGAGCAGCGCAAGGCCAGTCAGGAAGCTCACACGCTTGCCACTGGCCGCCAGCAGTTGTTCGCGAGCGTTTTCGAAGGTGTGGGGTTTGCCGATGATCCGGCCATCGAGCGCCGCGACCTGGTCGGAGCCTATAATCAGGTGCCCTGGATGGCTGGCGGCGAGGGCGCGGGCTTTCTGTTCGGCCAGGCGCTTGACCAGTTCCACGGCGGACTCATTTTCACGGTGGCTTTCGTCGATATCGGGTGAGCTGCAGATGAACGGCAGGTGCAGGCGGCTCAGCAATTCCCGGCGATAAACCGAGCTGGATGCGAGTAATAAAGGCAGCATGGGCGTCTCCTCAGGGCAGCCGGGGATTCTAGCGGGGCGACCGGCTGACGCACAGGGCTGAATTTCCTTTGACATGGCTGGGTGCATCCCTATAATGCTGCGCCTATGTTGAATGACCCGATTCCACCTCACGTTGACCCGCGCAAATTGGCTGATCGTGGCACTTCCCTTCAAGGTGAATTGCTGCTGGCCGATTTGGAGAGACTCTGCGACCCGCTTTCCGACACTGTCGGTACGGTGCAGGCCAAATTCGTTTTTGAACGAGATGAACGTAAGTCTGTGGTAATCCACAGCTTTATCGACACCGAAGTCAAAATGGTTTGCCAGCGTTGTCTTGAGCTGGTCACCCTGCCGATTCACAGCGAGTGCAGTTATGCTGTGGTGAAGGAGGGTGCGAATACCCAGTCGTTGCCGAAAGGTTATGACGTGCTGGAACTGGGCGAAGATCCATTGGATCTGCATGCACTGATCGAGGAGGAGCTTCTGCTCGCCTTGCCCATTGTGCCTGCTCATCATCCGGAAGAATGCCAGCAGCCGGAGGGGCTCGATGACGAGCCCGAACCGAGCGAGGACGAGGTAACGCGGTCCAACCCGTTCAGTGTATTGGCGCAGTTAAAGCGTGACCCAAACGTTTAGGAGTTAATCAATTATGGCTGTTCAGCAGAACAAAAAATCCCGCTCTGCCCGTGACATGCGTCGTTCGCACGATGCCCTGACGGCGAGCACTCTGTCTGTAGAAAAAACCACCGGTGAAATTCACCTGCGTCACCACGTATCGCCAGAAGGCGTATACCGTGGTCGTAAAGTGATCGACAAGGGCGCTGACGAGTAATCACTTGTCTGCTCTAGTCATCGCGATAGACGCAATGGGCGGGGACTTCGGTCCCCGCAGCATTGTTCAGGCCTGCATTGCCAGCCTGTCTGCTACACCCTCGCTGCACCTGACCCTTGTCGGTCAACCCTCCCTACTTGAAGAACTGATTGCCAGCCATCCGGCGGTGGATCGCGCGCGCCTGACGATTACGCCAGCGAGCGAAACCATCACCATGGATGAAAAGCCAGCGGCGGCTTTGCGTGGCAAGCCCGACTCTTCGATGCGGGTGGCGCTGGAGCTGCTGCGTGATGGCAAGGTGCAAGCCTGTGTCAGCGCCGGCAATACCGGGGCCCTTATGGCGTTGTCGCGGTTTGTGCTCAAGACCTTGCCCGGTATTGATCGGCCGGCGATGGTCGCGGCGATTCCGACGCAGAAAGGCTACTGCCAACTGCTGGACCTGGGCGCGAACGTCGATTGCAGTGCCGAGCACCTGTTCCAGTTTGCCGTGATGGGCTCGGTGGCCGCCGAAGCGCTGGGTGTTGCCCGGCCACGGGTGGCCTTGCTGAATATCGGTACCGAAGACATCAAGGGTAACCAGCAGGTCAAGCTGGCCGCCACTTTGCTGCAAGGCGCGCGTGGCTTGAACTACATCGGTTTTGTCGAGGGTGACGGTTTGTACCGTGGCGAAGCTGATGTAGTGGTGTGCGACGGGTTTGTCGGAAATATCCTGCTTAAATCCAGCGAAGGCTTGGCGATCATGATCGCCACGCGTATCGAGGCGTTGTTCAAGCAGAACCTGGCGTCGCGTCTGGTTGGCGCCCTGGCGTTGCCGTTGATGCGTCGACTGCAGGTCGACCTTGCCCCGGCGCGGCATAACGGTGCGAGTTTCCTGGGGTTGCAGGGCATTGTGGTGAAAAGCCATGGCTCGGCGGGTGTGGAAGGCTTTCAAAGTGCGATTGCGCGGGCCCTGATCGAGATCCAGGAAAACCTGCCGCAACGCTTGCACGGCCGTCTTGAGGACCTGTTGCCTTAGGCGAATCGGCCCGAGAGTGCTTAAATGTGACCGGCCAGTTCAATTGACCATCCAATCTGTCAGTTTCGTGCGCTCCCACCGTAGGAGTGCGCATTTTTGACGACCAGATCATTAGGGGCTTGTTACATGTCTACATCCCTCGCATTCGTCTTTCCAGGGCAGGGTTCGCAGTCCCTCGGCATGTTGGCCGAGCTGGGCGCGCAATACCCGCTGGTCCTGGACACCTTTAAAGAGGCTTCCGACGCCCTCGGTTACGACCTGTGGGCACTGACCCAGCAAGGGCCGGAAGAGCAGCTCAATCAAACCGATAAGACCCAGCCGGCCATCCTGACCGCTTCGATCGCCCTGTGGCGCTTGTGGCTGGCGGAAGGCGGCACGCGTCCGGCATTCGTCGCCGGTCACAGCCTGGGCGAATACAGCGCCCTGGTTGCCGCGGGCAGCCTGACCCTCGGTGAGGCGGTCAAGCTGGTCGAGCGCCGTGGCCGACTGATGCAAGAAGCCGTTCCGGCCGGGCAGGGCGGCATGGCCGCTATCCTGGGCCTGGATGACGCCGTGGTGATCGAAGCCTGCGCCGAAGCGGCCCAGGGCGAAGTGGTCAGCGCCGTGAACTTCAACTCGCCTGGCCAGGTGGTAATCGCCGGTGCCAAGGCTGCGGTCGAGCGTGCTATCGAAGGCTGCAAAGCCCGTGGCGCCAAGCGTGCGCTGCCATTGCCGGTGAGCGTGCCGTCGCACTGCGAGCTGATGCGTCCGGCGGCCGAGCGGTTTGCCGAGTCCATCGCTGCCATCAACTGGCAGGCGCCGCAGATTCCGCTGGTACAGAACGTCAGCGCCGCCGTGGCTGCCGACCTCGACACCCTCAAGCGCGACCTGCTGGAACAACTCTACAAGCCCGTACGCTGGGTTGAATCGGTCCAGACCCTGGCGGCCAACGGCGCCACCGAGCTGGTCGAGTGCGGTCCGGGCAAAGTCCTGGCCGGCCTGAACAAGCGCTGCGCCGACGGCGTGTCGACTGCCAACCTCAATACCCCGGATGCCTTCGCTGCCGCTCGCGCGGCACTGGCCTAATCCCCGAACTAAGGAGAAGCCTGCATGAGTCTGCAAGGTAAAGTTGCACTGGTTACCGGCGCAAGCCGTGGCATTGGCCAGGCGATCGCCCTGGAACTGGGCCGTCAGGGCGCCGTTGTGATCGGTACCGCCACTTCCGCTTCGGGCGCCGAGCGTATCGCCGCGACCCTGAAGGAAAACGGCGTGCAAGGTACTGGCCTTGAGCTGAACGTGACCAGTGATGAGTCCGTGGCTGCTGTACTGGCCGAGATCACCGCACAGTTCGGTGCGCCGGCGATTCTGGTGAACAACGCCGGTATCACCCGCGACAACCTGATGATGCGCATGAAAGACGACGAGTGGTACGACGTGGTCGACACCAACTTGAACAGTCTGTTTCGCCTGTCCAAGGGCGTTTTGCGCGGCATGACCAAGGCGCGTTGGGGCCGAATTATCAATATTGGCTCCGTAGTGGGTGCCATGGGCAACGCAGGCCAAGTAAACTACGCCTCCGCCAAAGCCGGTCTGGAAGGTTTCAGCCGTGCATTGGCACGTGAAGTCGGCTCGCGGTCGATTACGGTCAACTCGGTTGCCCCAGGGTTCATCGACACCGATATGACCCGTGAGCTGCCGGAAGCACAGCGTGAAGCCTTGCTGACGCAGATTCCGCTGGGCCGTCTGGGCCAGGCCCAAGAGATCGCGAATGTGGTCACTTTCCTGGCATCCGACGGTGCGGCATACGTGACTGGGGCTACAATCCCGGTGAACGGCGGGATGTACATGAGTTAAATTGTGACGGATCGCTTCAAAAAAATGTCATACGAGCTGTCTAAAATCCGTTATAAAGCTGCAACTTAATTTATAGGCAGGTGGCCGACCGGGTACAGGGTGAAGCTTTCAGTTGAAAAGCTGAAAAGGCTTTCTATACACTTACCCACTGGCCAGCTGCCTGAATTTGTCCATTAGGAGTTAAACAAGGTATGAGCACCATCGAAGAGCGCGTCAAGAAAATCGTCGCCGAGCAACTGGGCGTTAAAGAAGAAGAAGTGGTCAACACTGCTTCCTTCGTAGAAGACCTGGGTGCCGATTCCCTTGACACCGTTGAGCTGGTGATGGCTCTGGAAGAGGAATTCGAGACCGAAATCCCGGACGAAGAAGCTGAAAAAATCACTACTGTTCAAGCTGCTATCGACTACGTTACTAGCCACCAGGCGTAATAGTTTGTAGTCGTCGCTTGCTGTCAGGGAAAAACCGCACTGCTGTAACGGCGTGCGGTTTTTTCTTTAGCCCTGATGAAAAACAAGCGCTGAAGCAAAAGTGTCGTCATTAGAAAAAGGAGAGTGCTGTGTCGCGTAGACGCGTCGTAGTCACCGGTATGGGTATGTTGTCGCCACTGGGCACGGATGTGCCGAGCAGTTGGCAGGGCATTCTGGCTGGCCACAGTGGTATTGGTCTGATCGAACACACGGACCTTTCTGCCTATTCCACCCGTTTTGGCGGCTCGGTAAAGGGTTTCAATGTCGAGGAATACCTCTCGGTCAAAGAATCTCGCAAACTCGACCTGTTCATTCAATACGGCCTGGCAGCCGGTTTTCAGGCAGTGCGTAACGCCGGCCTGGAAGTCACCGACGCCAACCGTGACCGCATCGGCGTGGCCATGGGTTCGGGTATTGGCGGTTTGACCAATATCGAAGAAACCAGCCGCACGTTGCACGATTCCGGCCCCCGTCGAATTTCACCGTTCTTCGTTCCGGGTTCGATCATCAACATGATTTCCGGTTTCCTGTCGATCCACTTGGGCGCACAGGGGCCTAACTACGCCATCGCCACGGCGTGCACCACCGGTACGCACTGCATTGGCATGGCGGCGCGCAACATCGCCTATGACGAAGCCGACGTGATGATCGCCGGCGGCGCCGAAATGGCGGCCTGCGGCCTCGGCATGGGCGGCTTCGGTGCGTCCCGTGCGCTGTCGACCCGTAACGACGAACCCACCCGCGCCAGCCGTCCATGGGACAAAGGCCGTGACGGTTTCGTACTGTCCGACGGTGCCGGTGCCCTGGTGCTGGAAGAGTTGGAACACGCCAAGGCGCGTGGCGCCACCATCTACGCCGAGCTGATCGGTTTCGGCATGAGCGGCGATGCGTACCACATGACATCGCCACCGTCCGACGGTGCCGGTGCTGCGCGCTGCATCACCAATGCCCTGCGCGATGCGAAGGTCAATGCGGACCAGGTGCAGTACATCAACGCCCACGGCACGTCGACCCCGACTGGCGATTTGGCGGAAGCCGAAGCCATCAAGTCAGTGTTCGGCGCACACGCCTACAACCTGGCGGTCAGCTCCACCAAGTCCATGACCGGCCACTTGTTGGGTGCGGCGGGCGCGGTCGAAGCGATCTTCAGCGTCATGGCCATTAAGGACCAGGTCGCTCCGCCGACCATCAACCTGGATGAGCCGGACGAAGGCTGCGACCTGAACTTCGTGCCTCACGAAGCGCAACCGATGCCGATCGACGTGGTGATCTCCAACTCGTTCGGTTTTGGTGGCACCAACGGTTCCCTGGTGTTCCGCCGGTTCGCCGAGTGATGCACAGCTGGGTCGACGGTCAGCCAGCGGACAGCGTGCCCCTGAAAGATCGCGGCCTGGCGTACGGTGATGGGCTGTTCGAGACCATCGCCGTCAGGGCCGGGCAGCCGGTGCTGCTCGACCGTCACCTGCAACGCCTCGCTGAGGGTTGCAGGCGTCTCGCCTTGGTTGCGGACCCCGTGGTGATCCGCAGCGAAGTGCTGGCCTATGCCGCCGCCCTCGGCGACGGTGTCCTCAAGTTGATCCTCACCCGTGGCGACAGCCTGCGCGGTTATGGCATCAACCCTGGCGCGCCGGCGCGCCGTATCTTGCAGGGCAACCCGCCCGCTACCTATCCCCACGCCCATGCAGTCGACGGTATCCGTCTGTTTGCGTGTGCGACGCGCTTGGCCGAGCAGCCGTTGCTGGCCGGTCTCAAGCACCTCAATCGCCTGGAGCAGGTGATCGCCCGCGCCGAATGGCAAGACGCCGAGCACGCTGAAGGCTTGATGCTGGATGTGTCCGGGCGTGTCATTGAGGGTGTATTCAGCAACCTGTTCCTGGTGCGCAACGGCTTGTTACTAACCGCTGATCTGACCCGATGCGGCGTTGCCGGCGTGATGCGCGCCGAGATTCTGGCCCAGGCAGATGGCCTGGGCCTCCCGGTGGCCGTGGCCGACATCGATCTTGAGCAGTTGCAGCAGGCCGACGAAGTCTTCGTGTGCAACAGCGTTTATGGCATTTGGCCGGTGCGCGGTTGCGCTGGGATGAGCTGGCCGGTTGGGCCGCTCACCCGTAAACTGCAGGGCATTGTTCGCGCGCTATTGGAAATTTGAGTTGATACGAAAACTGGTTGTACTGCTGCTGATCGGTCTGTTCTCGGCGGCGTTGCTGTTGGGCTATGGCGCGTGGAAATACGACGCGGCCCTGAAGCAGCCCTTGAACCTGACCCAGGAGCAATTGCTCGACGTACCGGCTGGGGCGACCCCGACCGGCACGTTCAATCGTCTGGAAGCGGACGGCGTGCTGGATGGCGCCTTCTGGTTGCGCCTGTACTGGCGTTTCAACCTCGACGGCCAGCCGCTGCACAGCGGCGAATACCGCATGACCCCTGGCATGACGGCGCAAGGCCTGATCGGCCTGTGGCAGCGTGGCGAAGTGGTGCAATACAGCCTGACGCTGGTGGAAGGCTGGAACTTCCGCCAGGTGCGTTCGGCGCTGGCCAAGCATGAAAAGATCGTGCAGACCCTCGCAGGCCTGAGCGACACGGAGGTGATGGACAAGCTCGGTCACCCCGGCGTGTTTCCCGAAGGGCGGTTCTTCCCGGATACCTATCGCTTCGTGCGTGGGATGACCGACGTCGAATTCCTGAAAAAAGCCTACAACCGTCTGGATGATGTACTCGCCCAGGAGTGGAGCAAGCGTGCGGCCGATGCGCCGTACACCGACCCTTATCAAGCGTTGATCATGGCCTCCCTGGTGGAGAAAGAGACGGGCGTGCCTGAAGAGCGTGGGCAGATCGCCGGCGTCTTTGTGCGTCGCCTGAAGATCGGCATGCTGTTGCAGACCGACCCGACGGTGATCTACGGCCTGGGCGAGCGCTACAACGGCAAGTTGAGCCGCGCCCACCTCAAGGAAGCCAACCCTTACAACACCTATATGGTCGCCGGCTTGCCGCCGACGCCCATCGCCATGGTCGGTCGCGAGGCGATCCATGCCGCGCTGAACCCGGTGCCGGGCAGCAGCCTGTATTTCGTCGCACGAGGCGACGGCAGCCATATTTTCTCTGATGACCTGGATGCGCATAATGCCGCCGTGCGCGAGTTCCAGCTCAAGCGCCGCGCCGATTACCGCTCCAGCCCGGCGCCAGTGGTGAAGCCTGCGGAAGATGCAACGCCGCCGGCCGATGTGCCCGTTGAAAAGCCGGCCGAGTCTGCGCCAGATGTTGAAGCGCCGCAAAACCCGCAATAATTCTGACTAAGGACTGCCTGTGACTGGCTTGTTTATTACCCTGGAAGGCCCTGAAGGCGCCGGCAAAAGCACCAACCGCGATTACCTGGCTGAGCGCTTGCGCAGCGAAGGGATCGAAGTGGTGCTGACCCGCGAGCCCGGTGGCACGCCGCTGGCCGAGCGTATCCGCGAGGTACTGCTGGCGCCGGGTGAAGAGCAGATGAACCCGGACACCGAGCTGCTGCTGGTGTTCGCTGCCCGTGCCCAGCACCTGGCCGAGGTGATTCGCCCCGCCCTGGCGCGCGGTGCCGTGGTGATCTGCGACCGGTTTACCGATTCCACCTATGCCTACCAGGGCGGTGGTCGGGGCCTGTCCCTGGAGCGCAT
The DNA here is from genome assembly GCF_000510895.2 of Pseudomonas sp. FH1. Taxonomy (NCBI): domain Bacteria; kingdom Pseudomonadati; phylum Pseudomonadota; class Gammaproteobacteria; order Pseudomonadales; family Pseudomonadaceae; genus Pseudomonas; species Pseudomonas sp. FH1. The sequence continues at coordinate 88,026 of NZ_AOHM01000064.1, read as the reverse complement.
CGCCACGCTCGAAACCTTCGTTCAAGGCGACCTGCGTCCTGACCTGACCCTGGTCTTTGACCTGCCGGTGGAAGTGGGCCTGGCCCGCGCCAGCGCCCGTGGTCGCCTGGATCGTTTCGAGCTGGAAGGCCAGGCCTTCTTCGACGCCGTACGCACCGCGTTCCTCAAGCGCGCTGCGGCCGAGCCTGCGCGCTACTACTTGCTGGACGCCGCCCAACCGCTGGCCCAGGTGCAACACGCCATCGACGCGCTGTTGCCGACCCTGCTGGAGCGCGCCCGTGGCTGAAGCCTACCCGTGGCAGGACAGTCTGTGGCAACAACTGGCTGGCCGTGCCCAGCACGCCCACGCCTACCTGTTGCATGGTCCGGTTGGGATCGGCAAGCGTGACCTTGCCGAACGCCTCATGGCCAGCCTGCTGTGCCAGCGCCCGGTCAACCTGGAAGCCTGCGACGAGTGTAAGTCCTGCCTGTTGCTCAAGGCTGGCAGCCACCCGGACAACTACGTGCTGGAGCCCGAGGAAGCCGACAAGGCGATCAAGGTCGACCAAGTGCGCGACCTCGTCAGCTTCGTGGTGCAGACCGCGCAGATGGGCGGGCGCAAGGTTGTGTTGATCGAGCCGGTGGAGGCGATGAACGTCAACGCCGCCAACGCCTTGCTCAAGAGCCTGGAAGAGCCGTCCGGCGATACCGTGTTGTTGCTGGTCAGCCATCAGTCCAGCCGTTTGTTGCCGACCATCCGCAGCCGTTGCGTGCAGCAGGCGTGCCCACTGCCGAGCGAGGCCATGAGCCTCGAATGGCTCGCGCAGGCGTTGCCGGAGTGCAGCGCGGATGAACGGGTCGAACTGCTGACCCTGGCGGCCGGCTCACCCTTGGCGGCGGTGAAGCTGCACGCCCAGGGCGTGCGTGAGCAACGCGCGCTGGTGGTGGAGGGCGTGAAGAAACTCATCAAGCAGGAAGTCTCCGCCACCCAGCTGGCCGAAACTGCCTGGAAGGACATTCCTCTGTTGTTGCTGTTCGATTGGTTCTGCGACTGGTCAAGCCTGATCCTGCGCTACCAGCTGACCCAGGATGAAAATGGCCTGGGCCTGCCGGACATGCGCAAAGTGGTGCAGTACCTGGCGCAGAAAAGTGCCCAGGACAAAGTGCTGACGATCCAGGACTGGATCCTCGCCCAGCGCCAGAAGGTGCTCGGCAAGGCCAACCTTAACCGCGTGCTGTTGCTTGAGGCGCTGCTGGTGCAATGGGTCGGCTTGCTTGGCCGCCGTTAATTTCCGTGGCCGACAGGTGTATCGTCGGCCAGACATTTTTCGTGATTTAAGTTGTAGATCCCTATGCTCGTAGATTCCCATTGCCACCTCGACCGCCTCGACCTGGCCCAGCACGGCGGCTCCCTTGATGCCGCCCTCGAAGCTGCACGCCAGCGCGGAGTAGGGCACTTCCTGTGCATCGGCGTCAGCGCGGAAAACGCGGCCGACGTCAAGGCCCTGGCTGATCGCTACGCCGATGTGGATTGCTCGGTGGGCATTCATCCGCTGGACCTCAAGCCCGGTGAAGCCCCAGCACTTGATTGGCTGCTGACTGAACTCAATCACCCACGCGTGGTGGCTATCGGCGAAACCGGCCTGGATTACCACTACGAGCCCGAAGCGGCGCAGGTGCAGCAGGCTTCGTTCCGCCTGCACCTGCAAGCCGCCCAGCAGACCGGCAAACCAGTGATCGTCCATACCCGTGGCGCTCGCGCCGACACCCTGACCCTGCTGCGCGAAGCCGCGCTGCCCCAGGCCGGCGTGTTGCATTGCTTCACTGAAGATTGGGATATGGCCAAGGCGGCCCTGGACCTGGGGTTCTACATCTCCCTGTCGGGCATCGTCACCTTCCGCAACGCCGACGCCCTGCGTGACGTCGCACGCCAGGTGCCAGCCGACCGCCTGCTGGTGGAAACCGACTCGCCGTACCTGGCGCCCATCCCCCATCGCGGCAAGCCGAACCTGCCCGAATATGTGCGCGATGTGGCGGATTACCTGGCGATGTTGCGCGGCGAGTCCTACGAGCGGTTTGCCGAGCAGACCACCGAGAACTTCAAGCGCCTGTTTCCGTTGGCTCACGTCGCTGGCTGACGCGGCCAAATCCCAGGCAAAAAAAACCCGGGTTCTGGGGGGTGAATCCGGGCTAAGACCATTAGGAGTAAAACAAGGGTACGCGGTCCGTTGGTACCCAGGTCGGCGCGTCACTTGGGGGAGATGTCACGCCGACAGTTCAAGTATTGATCAGTATCCGATTCAGTCCAGTCGCGACTGGTCGTTTTTTAAACAGATTTGGAATACGCGCGCTTCGCTTGAGTTCTCATTGGGTAGGCGTACGGCGGCAGTTGTTGCGTATTATTTCTGACTGAGATCCATGAAAACGTTGGCGCACTGAAAGTAAAGTGCGTTTCGGGTTCACATAGGCATTGCCCAGCGACCGTTCAGTCGGGATAATCCCTCGCACCGGGTAAATCGTATCGCCGCGTATCCGTGGCCCTGCGTAACCCTCCCTATTTTGACCTTTGCAGACCTCTTCCTCATGCACAAAGAACCCCGTAAGGTCCGTGAGTTTCGCCGCCGTGAGCAGGAAATTCTCGACACCGCACTCAAACTGTTCCTCGAACAGGGTGAAGACAGCGTCACCGTCGAGATGATCGCGGATGCCGTGGGTATCGGCAAAGGCACGATTTACAAGCACTTCAAGTCCAAGGCCGAGATCTATCTGCGCCTGATGCTCGACTACGAGCGTGACTTGAACGAGCTGCTGCATTCGGCCGATGTGGACAAGGACAAGGAAGCGCTGTCCCGCGCCTACTTCGAGTTCCGCATGCGCGACCCGCAGCGCTATCGCCTATTCGACCGCCTGGAAGAGAAGGTGGTCAAGGGCCATCAGGTGCCGGAGATGGTCGAGGAACTGCACAAGATTCGTGCGTCGAACTTCGAACGCCTGACCCTGTTGATCAAGGGCCGCATCAGCGAAGGCAAGCTCGAAGACGTACCGCCGTATTTCCACTACTGCGCCGCCTGGGCGTTGGTGCATGGCGCCGTGGCGCTGTATCACTCGCCGTTCTGGAGCAATGTGCTGGAAGATCAGGAAGGGTTCTTCCAGTTCCTGATGGACATCGGTGTGCGCATGGGCAACAAGCGCAAGCACAGCACCGAGCAGCCGCCGCTGGAATCGCCTTCCACATAATGATTTGCTGCCACGCGTAGTACCCCAGGAATATACTCAGGCAAGGACTCTTGCTAAAAGCTGATTTATCAGTCAGCTTTTAGCGCGCCCGAATCATCCTCTGCCGGAGTGATCCATGATCGTTGATCGTCAAGGCAGGCGTTTTCGCAATTTGCGGATCAGCCTGACCTCAGCCTGCAATTACGCGTGTACCTACTGCGTGCCTAACGGCAAGCGGCTGGTGGCTGCCCAGGACGAACTCTCGGCCGAGGCCATGGCCCGTGGCGTGGCTTACCTGATCGAAGCCGCCGGCATCGACCGCCTGCGCATCACCGGCGGCGAACCGCTGGTCAGCCCCAAGCTGGAAGCCTTCATGGGCGCCGTCGGGCAGATGGGCCTCAGTGACATCAGCCTGACCACCAATGGCCAACTGCTGGCGCGCAAACTGCCGCTGCTGGTGGACGCCGGGATCAAGCGCATCAACGTCTCCCTCGATACCCTGGATGCGGACGCCTTCCGCAGCATCGCCCGTGGCGGCGACCTGGCCACCGTGCTCGACGGCATGGACCAGGCCCGCGCCGCCGGAATCAAGATCAAGGTCAACATGGTGCCATTGCGCGGCCAGAACCTCGACCAGGTGATGCCGCTGCTTGAGTACTGCCTGGAGCGGGGTTATGAACTGCGCTTTATCGAGTTGATGCGCATGGGCCACCTGGCCAAGGACTCCAACGCGTTTCTGCAGCAGTTTGTCAGCCTGCAACAACTGCTCGGCCTGATCGGCGAACAGCATGAGTACCTGCAAGCCAGTGCGCCCATTGACGCGACGGCGGTGCGTTATGAAATACCCGGCAAGGGCTATTTCGGAGTCATTGCCAACGAAAGCGTGCCGTTCTGCCGGACCTGCTCGCGGTTGCGGTTGTCGTCCACGGGTTGGTTACATGGTTGCCTGTCGTCGAGTAACCGCCACTATGTCGGCGACCTGTTGGACAAACCCCGCCATCAAGCGTTGCCGGCGCTGCAGGGCCTGTTGATGAAGGCGTTGGGCGACAAACAGGAAGTCGCCTTCTCCGGTGGCGCGACCATTATGAAGATTATTGGCGGCTGAGGCCGAGCTGCAAGCTACAAGCTTGAGGCTTGAGGCTTGCAGCTGCCCCCCTGGCCCAGAACCTGCATCTCACGCCCATTCGCCGGTTTTCCGTCACCGGCTTCTGGAGGATTAGGATGCGTAGTCTGGTTTTGTTGCTGGCGTCGTTGACGCTGAGTGGTTGCATGACCGTCAGCGATATGGCCGAAGGCACCCGCTATCAGATGAGCGATGCCGGTTTGCTGGATCACAGCGATACCCGTCGCACCGCCTCGGTTCGCATACAGCCGGATTCTTTCGTATTTATCGCCCAAGGCGCCTTTGTGCCGCCGGGCAGCGCTTATCCGCGTCCAAACGTGGTGGCCGAAGAAGCCTTCAACGGTTTCATCGAGTATTTCCCCATGGTGCGTCGCGCCCGTCAGCCGGAAGGTCTGGAGCAGGCAATGTCCGAAGCCCGTGCGGCCGGCGCTCACTACCTGCTGTACTGCCGTTTCGCCAAGGCTGATGACCGTATCGGCAATGCCGATGAATGGGCGGATCAGGAAGCCCTCGACCGTGTCGGGTTGGACAGCGGCGTCATCCAGATCATGTTGATCGAGACCAGCACCCAGTATTTGATTGATACTGCACGTATTCGCAGTCGTGGCGGTTTACTGACGTTCCACGACAACAAGCCAGAAGATCTGATTGCCCGCCCGCTGCGCCAGTACGCTCGCAGTCTGTTGGGCATGAGTGATCAATAAGCACCAGGAGAACCCCATGACCGATTCCGCCAAGGCCAACGATCTGTTGGCCCAACTGCCCAAAGGCAAGGGGCCGGCGCCGGTACATCTGTGGAATCCGGACTTCTGCGGCAACATCGACATGCGCATCGCCCGCGACGGTACCTGGTTCTACCAGGGCACACCGATCGGACGTAAGCCGATGGTCAAACTGTTCTCCAACATCATCCGTCGTGATGGCGATGATTACTTCCTGGTCACTCCCGTGGAAAAGGTCGGCATCAGCGTCGATGATGCGCCGTTCGTGGCGGTAACGCTTGAGGTCGAAGGGCAGGGCGAAGGCCAGTTGCTGCGCTTTACCACCAACGTGGATGATCAGATCGAAGCGGGCCTTGAACACCCCTTGCGGGTGGTGATCGACCCAATCACCCAGGAACCTGCGCCCTATCTGCGGGTGCGCACCAACCTCGAAGCCCTGGTGCACCGCAACGCGTTCTACCAATTGGTGGAGCTGGCGGTGAGCCGTCCGATCAACGGTCAGAACTGGCTGGGCGTCTGGAGCGGCGGCGAGTTTTTCCGTATCGGCCTGGAACCCTGAGGCCGATTTTTTCATCTCCCTGAAATAATTCGCTTGCTGCAAACGACCGCTTTCGGTTATCAATTTGTACATGATTAGACATGTTCGATTTGATAAGAAAAAACGCGTCGTCGACGAGCTCATCCGCCGTATCGAGGGTGGGGTGATGGCCGACGGTTTCCTGCTGCCGGGCGAGCACCAACTGGCCGAAGAGTTTGCGGTCAGCCGTGGCACCCTGCGCGAAGCCCTCGCCGAGCTCAAGCGACGTAACTACATCGCGACCCAGAGCGGCGTCGGCTCCATCGTCACCTTTGACGGCATGGTGCTCGACCAACGCAGCGGTTGGGCCCAGGCCCTGGCTGACACAGGCGCGCGAGTGAACACCGACATCCTGCGCCTGGAAGCGGTGACCCGTCCCGACCTGTTCAGCCGTTTCGGCAGCGACCAATTCATTGCCCTTGATCGCCGTCGCCGCACCACCGACGGCACGGCGGTCTCGCTGGAACGCTCGTTGATGCCCGCATCTGGAGGCCTGGAAAGCCTGCCTAAAGTCGGCCTGATCGATAATTCCCTGACCATCACCCTGGCCGCCTACGGTTACGTCGGCGCCGAAGGTGACCAATGGATCGGCGCCGAACCCCTCAGCGACGAAGATGCCGAATTGCTCGGCCGCCCTGCGGGCACGGTGTTTCTCAAGGCCTCACGGACCACCTACGACCGCCGTGAGCGTTTCATGGAGCATGTCGAAAGCTTGCTCGACCCGCTGCACTTTCGCTTGCACCTCCAGTTTGGAAACCCGAAATGACCCCGCACACTCGCGCCCTCGGCGCTTTCTACGGCTTGGCGTTGGGCGATGCCCTGGGCATGCCGACCCAGTCCTTGAGCCGCGAGCAGGTCCGCGCGCGTTTCGGTGCCATCACTGGCCTGGAAGACGCCGACGCCGATCAGCCGATTGCGCCGAACATGCCCGCCGGGTCCATCACCGATGACACCGAGCAGGCGATTCTGGTGGGCGAGTTGCTGGTGGAAGGGCAGGGCGTGATCGAGCCGACGGTGCTCGCCCAGCGTTTGATTGACTGGGAAGCGGTGATGCGCGCCAAGGGCTCGCAGGATTTGCTCGGCCCGTCCACCAAGCGTGCGATCGACATGATTCTCGCCGGTCACACTCCTGAAGAGTCCGGTCGTTATGGCACCACCAACGGCGCTGCGATGCGCATCACTCCGGTGGGGATCGCCGCCGATGTCAGCGACCCGGCGCGGTTTATCCAGGCGGTGATCCAGGCCTGTCAGGTCACCCATAACACCACCCTGGGGATTTCCAGCGCGGCGGCGGTGGCGGCGGTGGTCTCGGCCGGCATCAACGGCGTGGACCTGGGCGAAGCACTGAACATCGGCACCCAGATTGCCCAGCAAGCGGAAGGGCACGGTCACTGGATTGCCGGCGGACGTATTTCCACGCGCATCAGCTGGGCGCGCACCTTGAGCGTTGGCAGCGGCGACAAAGCCCTGTTCGCCGACCTGCTGTACGAATTGATCGGCACTTCCGTCGCGTCCCAGGAGTCGGTGGTGGTCTCGTTCGCCCTGGCCCAGCAAGTGGCGGTGGGCGAGTTGAACGCCTTCGAAGCACTGTGTCTGGCCGCCAGCCTTGGCGGCGACACTGACACCATTGCCGCCATTCTCGGCGCCATGCTGGGCGCGTGCCTGGGCCTGCAGTGCTGGCCTGAGGCGATGATCGAACAGGTCAAGCAGGTCAATGGCCTGGAGTTGCAGCCGCTGGTTCAAGAGCTGTTGAAAATGCGCTGAGTCAGGACGACCGGAAACACGATTCGCTTTCTACCCCTGCCACAACCACAACAATACAGGCACCAGGAGCACCCCCTCATGAGCAGCACCTCTTCCGGCCAAAGTGCCGGGCAATTGGAAACACGCGGCATCGAACCGGTCCCTGAAGGCGAGTGCAACGGGCACCCGCTGCAACTGTTCTGGGTGTGGTTCGCCGCCAACATCAGCATCCTCGGCTTGCCGCTCGGCGCCACGTTGGTGGCGTTTCGCGGCCTGGCGATCTGGCAGGCGATTATCGTCGCGATCCTCGGCGCTGCCGGTTCGTTCGCGGTGGTGGGCATCATCTCCATCGCCGGTCGTCGTGGTCGTGCGCCGAGCCTGACGCTGTCCCGCGCCATCTTCGGCGTGCGTGGCAATATCGGGCCGACGCTGGTGTCGCTGATGTCGCGCCTGGGCTGGGAAACGGTCAACACCACCACCGCTGCCTTTGTGCTGCTGTCGTTGTGCTCGATCCTGTTCGGTTCGCCGGTCGAGGCGAAAAGCGCGCCGGTGCTGACCCTGATCTTTATCGCGATCTTCGTGTTGCTGACCCTGTCGGTTTCCGGCCTGGGCCACGCCACTTTGCTGGTGATTCAGAAGTGGGCCACCTACGTCTTCGGCGCCTTGAACATCCTGGTGGGCGGCTTCCTCTGCGCCACCATCGATTGGAGCGCGGTGTTCAACGCGACCCCGGCGCCGTTGAGCGCGATGATCATCGGTGTCGGTACCATGGCTGCCGGTACGGGTATCGGTTGGGCGAATGCCGGTGCCGACATGTCGCGCTACCAGCACCGCAGCGTCACGGCTGTGCGCCTGGTGGCCTCGGCCGCGTTTGGCGCGGGTATTCCGCTGGTGTTGCTGATCACCCTCGGCGGTCTGCTGTCGGTGGGCAACAACGACCTGGCCTCGGCCACCGACCCGATCGTCGCGATCCGCGACATGCTGCCGACCTGGATGGCGGTGCCGTACCTGATCACCGCGTTTGGTGGCTTGCTGTTGTCCAACAACCTGTCGGTGTACTCGGCGGGCCTGACCACGCTGACGCTGGGGCTGAAGGTCAAGCGCGTGCATGCAGTGATCGTCGACATCGTGGCGATCTTCGCCGGCTCGATCTACTTCATGTTGATCGCCGACAGCTTCTACGGCCCGTTCATCACCTTCATCTCGTTGCTGGCCGTGCCGATTACGGCGTGGGTCGGCATCTTCGTGGTTGACCTGATCCACCGTCACTACTACAGCCCCAAGGACCTGCTGGACGTGAGCCCAAGCAGCGCCTACTGGTATCGCGGCGGTGTGGAATGGCGTGCGTTCGGCGCCTGGGCGGTGGCGATCGTACTGGGCTTCAGCTTCACCACCATCGGCACCACCGCCGAAAACATCTGGTTCGCCGGGCCTTTGTCCGACTCCTGGCTGGGCCACAATGGTCTGGGCTGGATTGTCACCTTCGTGGTGGCCGGCGGGATTTATGCAGTACTGGGTGGCGCAGCTGACCGTCGCCCGGCTTTGGTAGAGCGTCCTAATGTCTAGATTGCTGCACACAGGCCAAGTCATCGTCGATCTGGTCATGGCCCTCGATACCTTGCCTGCCACCGGCGGCGATGTGCTGGCGCAATCGGCCAGCTTTGAGGCCGGAGGGGGCTTTAATGTGATGGCGGCCGCGCGGCGCAATGGGTTGCCGGTGGTTTACCTCGGCCGTCATGGCAATGGGCGCTTTGGTGACCTGGCCCGTGCGGCAATGCAGGCCGAAGGGGTCGAAATGGCCCAGGCGCCCAGCACCGATAAAGACACGGGTTTGTGTGTATCGCTGACCGAGGCCACCACCGAGCGCACGTTCATTTCCCATCTCGGCGCTGAAGGTGACTTGAGTGCCGAGGACCTGGCGCGCGTGGTCCCGCAACCGGACGATTACGTGTATGTCAGCGGCTATAGCCTGTTGCTGGACGGCAAGGCGCAGGCATTGCTCGACTGGCTGCTGGCGCTGCCGCGAGCGATCACCGTGGTGTTCGATCCGGGCCCGTTGGTCAAGGCGCCGGATTCCGCGCTGATGGTGGCGTTGCTACCGCGTATCGATATCTGGACCAGTAATGGGCCCGAAGCCCTGGCATTCACCGGAGCGGGTGCGGTGGCGGATGCGCTGGTCGATCTCAATCGTCACCTGCCCGTGGATGCCTTGCTGGTGGTGCGGGATGGACCGAATGGTTGCTGGGTCAGCCGCAATGGCCAGGCGCAGCATGTGCCGGGGTTCAAGGTAAAGGCGGTGGACAGCAATGGCGCGGGGGATGCGCATGCGGGGGTGTTTATTGCGGGGTTGGCGAATGGCCTGGCACCCGCTCAAGCGGCACGTCGTGCCAATGCGGCAGCGGCGTTGGCGGTGACACGCTGGGGGCCGGCTACGTCACCCGGCACTGCCGAGGTCGATGCTCTACTCGCTGGCTGAATGCGGACAAAACTGTGGGAGCGGGCTTGCTCGCGAAGGCGGAGTGTCAGGCAAAGATTTGCCACTGATCCACCGCATTCGCGAGCAAGCCCGCTCCCACATTTAGTTTTGTATGAGGGCTGCTAGAGCGTTTCAGATTCCAACTTACGCGCCTCATCCACCCCCGACGCCGTCAGCTTGATCGGCAGATTCAACGCGTACTCACCGGCCGCGTCAGTGGTCACATGCCCATCCTTGATCAACCCACGGTCCTGCAGGAACGCCAAGACACTGGCCACCTCTTTTTCGCCGCGGTAGTTATCCAGCACCTCCTTGCCCAGTCCTTGCGGATGGGCGTGCAGCAGGCGGGTGAGGACTTCTTTCTCAAGGTTTCTATCGACGTTCATGCGTACCTCTTCACTGGGAAATGATCGGGTGTTCGTCTTGCGTTCGATGGATCAAGGCGCAGGTTGTTTCGGAGCACCTGGGACGTTGGAGTCATCGCCCTTGTTGATGTTGGGCTGGTTGATGGCCGGCCCCATTTTACCGTTACCGACGGCAGCCGGCGCTTGGCGCTGGGTGTCATTGCCCTGGGTGCGCGGATCGGCGCCGGGCTGGATGACCGCGCCACCGTTGGTGTCCATGCCGGTACCCATGGATTTCTGCGACTCAGTGGTGGCATTCGGCGTTGGATCGGTTGGCCCGGTGGTCGAGCTGGCGGCAAAGGTGCTCAGCGACGCAGCAGACAACAGGCCCGTGAGGGCGAGGGCAGCAAACTTGGAATTTTTCATGAGGGTGTCTCCATATGATTAATGTCCTTACCCTCTATTGGTCAGCCCGGCCTTGGTGTTCGTGCCTTGATGGCGACGAACGGTCTTAGCTCACCTGTAAGATTTTGTGTGCCGAGACCCGTCGCCAGACCAGCCTGGCGACGCTGATCAACCAATTGATCAACGCCACTGCCGTCACACTCAGCAGCAGCGATTGCAGGCCATATTCGACGATGATCCGCCCGGCCAGCAGCGGGAAACCGAACACCCCGACGAAGTACCCGAGGCTGAACAGCAGCAACGCCTGGGACGTGGTGCCGACGGGCGCTTCATTGGCCACCAGTCCGTTGATCACCGAGTACGTCAGCCCATAACCCACGCCCAGGGTGATGGCCGCGAGCAGGTAGCTGAAGGTCCCCGACACCGTGAAGCCGAACATCAACACCGACACCAGCATCAGCCCCGACAATACGCACGCCGAGCGATAGGCATCCCGCTTGACGACAAGCCCGGCAATCAACAAACGGCTGGTAATCGCTGCGCTCAGGAAACCCACGAAAAATAGCGAATAGTCCAGGGAATGCGCCGCTGCATAGCTGGTCTGGAACGAGGACAACCCGCCGAACACACAACCGCCCAGGCCGACCATGATGATCGCGAACACAGCCTTCGATGACAGCACCTGGCGGGTGGCACGCCAGGAGATTTTTGCCACTGCTGCGTCTTGCTTGAGATGAGCACCCAGTCGCCAGAACATCACCACACCGACAAGGCTGGCGCAGGCCGCGATGTAGAACGCGCTGGTCAGCGGCAGCCCCAACGCGCTCGCCGCGCGGCCGAGCAAGGGGCCGGCACCGATCCCGCTCATCATGCTGCCGGACAACAACGCAAAGTACTTCGCCCGCTGTTGCGGTTCTACCAGCAGGGCCACGATGATCGGCCCCAAGGTATAGAACACCCCCCAACCGAGGCCCAGAGCGAGGCCAAACCCCATCAAGCCCTGGCCGAACCCAGGCATCAGTGCAAAACCCAGGCACGCCACCACCAACAGCAGGCCCATTCCCGCAATCGCCCGCGCCGCGCCCAGCGCATCGGCCAGATGCCCGGAGACCACCACGGCCACAAAGGTGCTGAGCATTGCCATGGAGATCACACTGCCTGCATCGTGCTCGTTGCCGCCGCGCGTATGAATCAGCAACGACAACAGAAAGGTCGAGCCGTAAGACAGCGACAATAGAAAACTGGCAAGGCAAAACAGGGCGAACAACGGCGTGCTCACTGCAGATTTGGAATGCATGGGATGGCCTGGAAGTCATTGGCGTTATGCCGGACGTTTTACCATGCACCGCTTGGCCGATTGTTGTGGGGTTGCTGGTGCCAGCGTTACCTGTGGGCGGAGTAAGGGCACGTGGTGAAATTGCACTGCAATCCGTCACGAAAGCGCCTTAGTATGTGTGCTTTGAAATTGCCAAGGCTCGCCCATGACCATCGAGATTCGCCCCGCCGTGCCCAGCGATGCTGCGCAGATCCTGACGTTTATCACCGAGCTTGCCGAGTACGAGAAGGCCCGGCACGAAGTGATCGCCAGCGTGGTGGACATCGAGCGCAGCCTGTTCAGCGAGGGCGCCACCGCCCATGGCCTGATCTGCTTGCGCGACGGCTTGCCGATTGGTTTTGCAGTGTTCTTCTTCAGCTATTCCACCTGGTTGGGCAGCAACTGCCTGTATCTGGAAGACCTTTACATCAACCCGGAACAGCGCGGTGGCGGGGCGGGCAAGAAGCTGCTGCGCCACTTGGCGAAGATCGCCTTTGATAACGGTTGCGGGCGCTTCGAGTGGAGTGTGCTGGACTGGAACGAACCGGCGATTGCCTTCTACAAATCCATCGGCGCCCAGCCCCAGGAAGAGTGGGTGCGCTATCGCATGGAAGGCGACGCACTGCGCGACTTCGCCCTCGGCTGATGGAGAAGGCCCTACAAATAACCGGCGACGATTCGCCGGTTTTTTTGTTTTTATGCTCACTATATGGGACGCAAATTTATATATTGAGATATTTCAAATGATGGGTTTATAGTCGGCTGCATCAGCACTCACTACCAAAAATAAAACAGGTGAAGCGATGCAGGCACAACCCTTGTCACTCCCCGCCGTGCCCGAGCCCACCTACGGCGACCGGCTCAAAGGCAAAGTGGTGATCATCACCGGCGCCGCCCAAGGCATTGGCGAGGCGATCGTCGCGTGTTTCCAGGCGCAGCAGGCGCGGTTGATCATCGCGGATATCCAGGGCGAAAAGGTCGAGAAGGTCGCCGCCCACTGGCGCGAACGCGGCGCTGAGATCTACGCGCAAGCCGTCGACATCACCTCAAAAGACCAATGGCAAGCGCTGGTCAACCTGGCCATCGAGCGCTTCGGCCGGGTGGATGTGCTGGTCAACTGCGCCGGGGTCAATGTGTTCCGCGACCCGCTGGAAATGACCGACGAAGACTGGCGCCGCTGCTTCGCCATCGACCTCGACGGTGCCTGGTTCGGCTGCCGCGCGGTGTTGCCGCACATGATCGAGCAGGGCATCGGCAACATCATCAACATTGCGTCCACCCATTCCAGCCACATCATCCCCGGCTGCTTTCCCTATCCCGTGGCCAAGCACGGCCTGCTTGGCCTGACCCGCGCCCTCGGCATCGAATACGCGCCCAAAGGCATCCGCGTGAACGCCATCGCGCCGGGCTACATCGAAACCCAGCTCAACGTCGACTACTGGAATGGGTTCCCCGACCCCCACGCCGAGCGTCAGCGCGCGTTCGACCTGCACCCGCCCAAGCGCATCGGCCAGCCGGTGGAGGTGGCGATGTCGGCACTGTTCCTGGCGACTGACGAGGCCCCTTTTATCAACGCAACCTGCCTGATGATCGATGGCGGGCGTTCTGTGATGTACCACGACTAAAGCGTTTTCCAATAACAAGAAGGAGGTGGTCCATGTTCAAGAAGACTCTAGGCACCCTGGCGCTGGCAATGGCGTTCAGCAGCGTGGCGCTCGCCGAAGAAGTGAAGATCGGCTTCCTGGTCAAGCAAGCGGAGGAACCCTGGTTCCAGACCGAATGGGCCTTCGCCGAAAAAGCCGGCAAGGACCAAGGTTTCACCGTGATCAAGATTGCCGTGCCGGACGGTGAAAAAACCTTGTCGGCCATCGACACCCTCGCCGCCAACGGCGCCAAGGGCTTCGTGATCTGCCCGCCGGATGTGTCCCTCGGCCCGGCGATCATGGCCAAGGCCAAGCTCAATAACCTCAAGGTGCTGGCGGTGGACGATCGTTTCGTCGACGCCAAGGGCAAGCCCATGGAAGACGTGCCTTACGTCGGCCTGGATGCCTACAAAATCGGCCAGAAACAAGGCGAAGCCATGGCTGCCGAAGCCAAGCATCGCAACTGGGATTGGAAGGAAACCTACGCCGTCATCAACACCTTCGATGAGCTGGAGACCGGCAAGAAACGCACCGACGGTTCGGTCGAAGGCCTCAAGGCTGCCGGCTTGCCCGCCGATCACATCCTGTTCAGCGCGCAGAAAACCCTCGACGTGCCTGGCAGCATGGACGCCACCAACTCGGCCCTGGTGAAACTGCCCAGCGGCGCGAAAAACCTGATCATTGGTGGCATGAACGACAGCACCGTACTGGGCGGTGTGCGCGCCACCGAAAGCGCCGGTTTCAAGGCGGCGAACGTGATCGGCGTCGGCATCAACGGCACCGATGCGATTGAAGAGCTGAAGAAAACCGACACCGGCTTCTACGGCTCAATGCTGCTGAGCCCTGACGCCTCCGGCTACAAAACCGCCAGCGCCATGTTCGAGTGGGTCACCAAGGGCACCGAGCCTGCCAAGTTCACCGCGTTGGACAACGTGACCCTGATCACCCGCGCCAACTTCAAGGAAGAGTTGAGCAAAATCGGGCTGTGGAAATGACCGGCGCGGCCCTGCGTTTCAACGGCATCGGCAAGGAATTTCCCGGTGTGAAAGCCCTGGCGCAGATCAGCTTTGAAGCGCGGCCGCGCGAGGTGCATGCGCTGATGGGCGAGAACGGCGCGGGCAAGTCAACGCTGCTGAAGATCCTCGGCGGCGCCTACCTGCCGAGCAGCGGAACACTGCAGATCGGCGAGCAGACCATGGACTTCAAGTCCGCCGCCGACAGCATTGCCAGCGGCGTGGCGGTGATCCACCAGGAGCTGCACCTGGTGCCGGAAATGACCGTGGCCGAGAACCTGTTCCTTGGGCATTTGCCGACGCGCTTCGGGGTGGTCAACCGCAGCCAGTTACGCAAGCAGGCCCTGGCATGTCTCAAGGGCCTGGCCGATGAAATCGACCCGGACGAAAAGCTCGGTCGACTGTCCCTCGGTCAGCGCCAGCTGGTGGAAATCGCCAAGGCGTTGTCCCGTGGCGCCCATGTGATTGCCTTCGACGAACCCACCAGCAGCTTGTCGGCGCGGGAGATCGACCGCTTGATGGCGATCATCACGCGCCTGCGCGATGAGGGCAAAGTCGTGCTCTATGTGTCGCACCGTATGGAAGAGGTGTTCCGCATCTGCAACGCGGTGACGGTGTTCAAGGATGGCCGTTATGTGCGCACTTTCGACGACATGAAAGCGTTGACCCATGACCAGTTGGTGACGTGCATGGTCGGTCGCGATATCCAGGACATCTACGATTACCGGCCACGGGAACAGGGCAATGTCGCGCTGAAGGTCGACGGCTTGCTTGGCCCAGGCCTGCGTGAGCCGGTCAATCTGCAGGTGCACAAGGGCGAGATTCTCGGCCTGTTCGGACTGGTCGGGGCAGGGCGCACGGAGCTGTTTCGGCTGCTCAGCGGGTTGACCCGCAGCACCGCTGGCAGTCTGGCACTCTGCGGGCAAACGCTGCGCTTGCAGTCACCCCGTGACGCCATCGCAGCCGGCGTGCTGCTGTGCCCGGAAGACCGCAAGAAGGAGGGCATCATTCCGCTGTCCAGCGTGGCCGAGAACATCAACATCAGCGCGCGGGGCGCCCATTCCACCTTCGGCTGGCTGCTGCGCGACGGCTGGGAAACGGCCAACGCCGATCGGCAGATCAAGGCGATGAAGGTCAAGACGCCCAACGCCGAACAGAAAATCATGTACCTCTCCGGCGGCAACCAGCAAAAGGCCATTCTCGGTCGCTGGCTGTCGATGCCGATGAAGGTGCTGCTGTTGGACGAACCGACCCGTGGCATCGACATCGGCGCCAAGTCGGAGATCTACCAGATCATCCACAACCTGGCCGCCAGCGGTATTGCGGTGATCGTGGTGTCCAGCGACCTGATGGAAGTGATGGGCATCAGCGACCGCATTCTGGTGATGAGCGAAGGCGCCCTGACCGGCGAACTGACCCGAGACCAAGCGGACGAGGCTCGGCTGCTGCAACTGGCTCTCCCGCGTTCGCGGGCTTGAAGAATTCGAGGTGAATGATGTCTGAGGTAAAAACTGCAAAGGGCTTCTGGCCGGGTTTCAACCAGCGAAAGTTCCTCGATGACTGGGTGATGTTGCTCGCCGCGTTGAGCATTTTTGTGCTCAGTGCGTTGTTTATCGATAACTTCCTTTCACCGTTGAATATGCGCGGGCTCGGCCTGGCGATTTCCACCGTGGGCATTGCGGCGTGCACCATGCTGTTCTGCCTGGCGTCGGGGCACTTCGACTTGTCGGTGGGCTCGGTGATTGCCTGTGCCGGTGTGGTCGCGGGCATTGTGATCCGCGACACCGACAGTGTGGTGCTCGGCGTGTCCGCTGCGTTGGCCATGGGCCTGGTGGTGGGGCTGATCAACGGCATCGTCATCGCCAAGCTGCGTATCAACGCATTGATCGCGACCTTGGCGACCATGCAGATCGTGCGTGGACTGGCGTACATCTTCTCCAACGGCAAGGCCGTCGGCGTGATGGACGAAGGCTTCTTCGTGTTCGGCAACGGCCAACTGATGGGCGTGCCGGTGCCGATCATCATCACTGTGCTGTGCTTTGTGTTTTTTGGCTGGCTGCTCAACTACACCACCTACGGGCGCAACACCATGGCCATCGGCGGTAACCAGGAAGCGGCGTTGCTGGCTGGCGTAAATGTTGATCGCACCAAGATCATCATCTTTGCCGTGCACGGCTTGATCGGCGCCCTGGCCGGGGTGATCCTCGCCTCGCGCATGACCTCAGGCCAGCCGATGATTGGCCAGGGCTTTGAGCTGACCGTGATCTCGGCGTGCGTCTTGGGCGGCGTGTCGCTGAGCGGCGGCATCGGCATGATCCGTCATGTGATTGCCGGGGTGCTGATTTTGGCGATCATCGAGAATGCGATGAACCTGAAGAACATCGACACCTTTTACCAGTATGTGATCCGCGGTTCGATCCTGCTATTGGCCGTCATCATCGACCGCATGAAGCAGCGCTGATTGGGTCATAATGCTCGCCGTTTTCGTACCACCACATAGGCCCGATATGCAGGAAAACGCCCACACCCCCGTCAAAGACGCCGCCCCCACCGGCACCCAGACCCTGCTGCGTGGCCTGGGCGTGGTGCAAGCGGTGGCGGCCGGTGCGCGGGATCTGAAAGAGATCGCCAAGCGCATCGGCACCACCCGCAGCACCACCCACCGCCTGGCCAGTTGCCTGGTGGAAGAGCGTTACCTGCGGGTGGTGCCACAGGTCGGTTACCTGCTGGGGCCGAAGTTGATCGAGCTGGGTTTCCAGGCGCGGGAAGAGCTGCCGCTGGTGACTCTGGCGATCCCCTATCTGGATGAATTGTCGGCGCTGACCGGCGACACCATCCACTTGGCCATCCGCGAATACGACGACGTGTTGTACCTGCACAAGAACCCCGGCCGCAACGGTCCGGAAATGCGCTCACGGGTCGGCCATCGCATGCCGCTGGCGCGCACCGGGATCGGCAAGGCGTTGCTGCTAGATGACACGGTCGCAGAGTGGCAGCGCCTGTACGAAGTCAGCTTGCCGGCGGGTGGGAAAAGCCTGCAATGGCCGCAGCACCCGGAGCAGTCCTGGGCACAGTTCGAGCAGCGCATGCATGAATACGTGGTGGGCGGTTATGCGTTCGACCTGGAAGACAACGAACCGTCGATCCGTTGCGTGGCCGCTCCGGTGCGCGATGCCAGCCGGCGCATCGTCGCCGGCATCAGCATCGCCAGTACCGTGCCCTACATGCCGCTGGAGAAAATGGCCGAGCTGATTCCTGTGGTCAAACAGGTCGCAGCCCGGCTGTCGGCGGAGTTGGGCGCGAAGGCCTGATCAGGCCTTCAACGTCGCCATGTCGATGACAAAGCGGTACTTCACGTCGCCGGCGATCATGCGGCTGTAGGCTTCGTTGATGTGGCGGATGTCGAGCATTTCGATGTCGCAGGTGATGCCGTGCTCGGCGCAGAAATCCAGGACTTCCTGGGTTTCTGCAATACCACCGATCAACGAACCGGCCAGCACTTTGCGGCCCAGCACCAGCTTGGCGGCGTTGACGGGCGGGTCCACCGGCTCGATCAGGCCGACCAGGATGTGCACGCCGTCAAAGCGCAGCACGTCGAGGTAGGGGTTCAGGTCGTGCTGCACGGGGATGGTGTCCAGCAGGAAGTCGAAGCTGCCGGCGGCGGCTTTCATCTGGGCTTCGTCGGTGGACACGATCACGTGATCGGCGCCCTGGCGACGACCTTCTTCGGCCTTGCTTGCCGAGCGGGTGAACAAGGTCACTTCCGCGCCCATGGCCTTGGCAAACTTGATGCCCATATGGCCGAGGCCGCCCATGCCCAGCACGCCGACTTTATCGCCGGCCTTCACGCCGTAGTGCTTGAGCGGCGAGTAGGTGGTGATGCCGGCGCAGAGGATTGGCGCGGCGCTGGCCAGGTCAAGCTTGGCCGGGATCTTCACCACGAAATGTTCGCTGACCACGATGCTGTTGGAGTAGCCGCCCATGGTGTTGCTGCCATCGACGCGGTCCGGGGTGGCGTAGGTCATGGTCGGGCCTTCGAGGCAGTATTGCTCCAGGTCCGCTTGGCACGCGTCGCAGTGACGGCACGAATCGACCATGCAGCCCACGCCCACCAGGTCACCGACTTTGTGCGCGGTGACGTTGGCGCCAATGGCGGTGACCTTGCCGACGATCTCGTGGCCGGGCATCAGTGGGTACACGGCGATGCCCCACTCGTTGCGCGCCTGGTGGATGTCGGAGTGGCAGACGCCGCAGTACAGGATCTCGATGGCCACGTCATCGACGCGCGGGCTGCGGCGCTGGAACGACATGGGGGCGAGGGGAGTGGTGGCCGACTGGGCGGCGTAACCGATGGCGGTGTACATGGGGAAACCTCGCAAAAGCAATGACAGGTGAGGTGGCGCATTCTCCGCGCCGGGTCCTGATGCGGCCATGGCGATTGCTCCGAGTCTCATGCCTATTCGTCCGGGAGTGCCCCGTGTTTGGATCCTTGTGACGCCAGACCTGCGATGATGTTCTCATCCCCTTTTCGCGAAGTTTTTTGCCATGCTGCTCACCCGCCATCTCGACGCCAACGCCACACTGGTGGCCTTGATTGAGGGGCTTACGCCCTGCGACGGTTTTTCCCCGACGAACCTGCCTGGCGTGCAAGTGCTGCGCGCCAGTTGCGACGTGGCGCGTGGGCCGCAGATCTATGAACCCAGCCTGATGTTCGTGGCCCAGGGCAGCAAAGTCGCCTACCTGGGCCCGCGTACGCTGGAGTATGGTGCCGGGCATTACCTGATCCAGGCGATGCCGGTGCCGTTCGAATGCGAGACGTTTGCCATGGCGTCCTATGCGCCGTTGTACGGCGTCACGGTGGGCATTGACCGCGTGGTGCTGGGGGAACTGGTCATGGCCATGGGCATTCAGGCCGGGCCGCCACCGACGGCGCAGACGCTGGAGTCGATGAGTTCGGTAATGCTCGATGACGCGATGCGCGGCGCCGTAGAACGGTTACTGCAATGCCTGCACGATCCACTGGAAAGTCGGATCATGGGCCCGGCGAGGGTCAGGGAAGTGTTGTTCACCGCATTGCGCGGGCCGCAGGCGGATGTGTTGCGGGCGTTGGTGGAACAGCAGGGGCAGTTTTCGCGGATCGCCACGTCGTTGAATCACTTGCATGCCCATTACGCCGAGCCGCTGAATATCGAGACACTGGCGGGGTACGCGCACATGAGTGCGTCGACGTTTCATGAGCATTTCAAGCGCTGTACGTTGTTGTCGCCGGTGCAGTACCTGAAGCGTTTGCGGTTGCTCAAGGCCCAGCAATTGTTGCTGGTGGACGGCATGGGTGTGGCGCAGGCGGCGCATAGCGTGGGGTATCAGAGTACGTCGCAGTTCAGCCGGGAATATAAACGCTACTTCCTGCGCAATCCCGGCGAAGAGCGCGCCGCATAAAAAAGGCCCCCATTCGGGAGCCTTTTTGTTCAAGCAGCGGGCTTACATGTTCGGGTAAGTCGGCCCACCCGCGCCTTCCGGCGTGACCCAGGTGATGTTCTGCGAAGGGTCCTTGATGTCACAGGTCTTGCAGTGCACGCAGTTCTGGGCGTTGATCTGGAAGCGTTTCTCGCCGTCTTCCTTGGTGATCACTTCATACACGCCAGCCGGGCAGTAGCGCTGCGCCGGTTCATCGTAGAGCGGCAGGTTGGTGCCGATCGGGATGCTCGGGTCTTTCAGCTTCAGGTGGCACGGTTGCTCTTCTTCATGGTTGGTGCTGGAGAGGAACACCGAACTCAGCTTGTCGAAGCTCAGCTTGCCGTCGGGTTTCGGGTAGTCGATCTTCTTGCTGTCCTTGGCCAACTTGAGGCAGGCGTAGTCCGGCTTGGTGTCGTGCAGGGTGAACGGCATCTTGCCGCCCAGGATGTTCTGGTCGAACCAGTTGAAGCCGGCGCCGATGATCGGGCCGAACTTGTGCATTGCCGGGCCGAAGTTGCGGCTGGCGAACAGTTCTTCGTAGAGCCAGCTGGATTTGAAGCTGTCGACGTAAGCGGTCAGTTCATCACCGCCTTCGGATTCGGCGAACAGGCGGTCGGCCACGGCGTCGGCGGCGAGCATGCCAGACTTCATCGCGGTGTGGCTGCCCTTGATCTTGGCGAAGTTCAGGGTGCCGAGGTCGCAACCGATCAATGCGCCACCTTTGAAGACCATCTTCGGCAGCGAGTTCAGGCCGCCTTTGCAGATGGCGCGGGCGCCATAGCTGATGCGCTTGCCGCCTTCCAGGTACTGGGCCAGCACCGGGTGGTGCTTGAGGCGCTGGAACTCATCGAACGGCGACAAAAACGTGTTGCTGTAGGACAGGTCGACGATCAGGCCAACGACTACCTGGTTGTTTTCCAGGTGATAAAGGAACGAGCCGCCGGTGTTTTCGGCGCTCATGATGTCGAGCGGCCAACCGGCGGTGTGCACCACCAGGCCAGGTTGGTGCTTGGCGGGGTCGATTTCCCAGATTTCCTTCAGACCGATGCCGTAGTGCTGGGCGTCGGCGTCGCTGTCCAGGTTGAAGCGCTGGATCAGTTGCTTGCCGATGTGGCCACGGCAACCTTCGGCGAACAGTGTGTACTTGCCGCGCAGTTCCATGCCTGGGGTGTAGACGCCTTCTTTCGGGTTGCCTTCACGGTCGACGCCGAGGTCGCCGGTGATGATCCCGCGCACTACGCCGTTTTCGTCGAACAGCGCTTCCTGGGCAGCGAAGCCTGGGTAGACTTCCACGCCCAGGTTCTCGGCCTGCTGGGCCAGCCAGCGGCACAGGTTGCCCAGGGAGATGATGTAGTTGCCTTCGTTGTGCATGGTCTTGGGCACAAAGAAGTCAGGTACCTTGGTGGAGGCTTCGGGGCTGCGCAGTACATAGATGTCGTCGCGCACCACCGGGGTGTTGAGCGGGGCGCCGAGTTCTTTCCAGTCCGGGAACAGTTCGTTCAGGGCGCGGGGTTCGAACACGGCACCGGAGAGGATATGCGCGCCGACTTCGGAGCCTTTCTCGACCACGCAGACGCTGATTTCCTTACCGGCTTCGGCGGCCTTCTGCTTCAGTCGGCAGGCGGCAGACAGTCCCGCCGGGCCAGCGCCGACGATGACCACGTCGAATTCCATGTATTCGCGTTCCACAGGCTATCTCCTACTCAAGGCTCAACAGGCTTTTTTTTCTAATGGGTGGAGGTTCGGTGTCGTCTTGCGGCAACGGCAAGACCCACCTTTCTCTCTAGGTGGCGCATTATATCTACACCACTGCTAGCGTCCAATACAAACGTTCGTTTGAATTGCCCGCAGGCTAGGTAAATCAAAGTGGTGCGGCTTATGACTGGCTATTTTGCCGTATTGACCAGAATAGGTGTTCCGGTCAATATACGGTCGGTTTTGCGCTAACCGTAGGCAGACTGCAGGTTTCAAGAGCACGTCCAAAAGCAAGACAGGTGGCGCGCGTCCAGACACTGGCGCGCAGTTTACACGCTGCGATAAAGAATGACCTCTCAGTCACCACTGACGAACGGTCATCATTTCCCGTGAGCAAGGTCACCGCCTGCGTTTTTGGAGGTGCCCTTGTGTGCCGATGAGCATCAACCGCCAGGTTCGCCTAGGCGACTTTCTTTTCACCGGAGAGTAACGAGGAATCCATGAAGGTTCTTGTAGCTGTCAAACGCGTTGTCGATTACAACGTGAAAGTTCGCGTCAAGGCGGACAATTCCGGCGTCGACCTTGCTAACGTCAAGATGTCGATGAACCCTTTCTGCGAAATCGCTGTGGAAGAAGCCGTCCGCCTGAAAGAGAAAGGCGTGGCGACTGAAATCGTCGTGGTTTCCATCGGCCCTACCACTGCTCAAGAGCAGCTGCGTACCGCCCTGGCACTGGGTGCCGACCGCGCTATCCTGGTCGAGTCCGCTGAAGACCTGACCTCCCTGGCCGTTGCCAAGCTGCTCAAAGCCGTTGTCGACAAGGAACAGCCTCAACTGGTGATCCTCGGCAAACAGGCCATCGACAGCGACAACAACCAGACTGGCCAGATGCTGGCTGCGCTGACCGGTTACGGCCAGGGCACCTTCGCCTCCAAAGTCGAAGTGAGCGGCGACAGCGTGGCTGTGACCCGTGAAATCGACGGCGGCGCGCAGACCGTTTCCCTGAAACTGCCGGCCATCGTCACCACCGACCTGCGTTTGAACGAGCCGCGCTACGCGTCCCTGCCAAACATCATGAAAGCCAAGAAGAAGCCGCTTGAGTCGGTCACTCCTGAAGCTTTGGGCGTTTCCACCGCCTCCACCAACAAGACCATCAAGGTTGAAGCACCGGCTGCACGCAGCGCGGGCATCAAGGTCAAGTCGGTGGCCGAACTGGTCGAGAAACTGAAAAACGAAGCGAAGGTAATCTGATCATGACTATCTTGGTAATCGCTGAACACGACAACAAGGTAGTGGCCCCGGCCACCCTGAACACCGTGGCTGCCGCTGCGAAAATCGGTGGTGATATCCACGTGCTGGTTGCAGGTCAGGGCGCTGGCGCCGTGGCTGAGGCCGCTGCGAAAATCGCTGGTGTGAGCAAGGTGCTGCTGGCCGACAACGCCGCGTACGCTCACCAACTGCCGGAAAACGTTGCCCCTCTGGTTGCAGAGCTGGGCGCTGGCTACAGCCACATCCTGGCTGCCGCTACCTCCAACGGCAAAAACATCCTGCCACGCGTTGCCGCGCAGCTGGACGTTGACCAGATCTCCGAGATCATCTCGGTTGAAAGCGCCGACACCTTCAAGCGCCCGATCTACGCCGGTAACGCCATCGCTACCGTACAGTCCAACGCTTCGGTCAAAGTCATCACCGTGCGTGCCACCGGTTTCGACCCGGTTGCCGCCGAAGGTGGTTCGGCTGCCGTTGAAGCCGTCGCGGCTGCCCACGACGCTGGCACTTCCAGCTTTGTTGGCGAAGAGCTGGCCAAGTCGGATCGTCCTGAGCTGACCGCTGCCAAGATCGTCGTGTCCGGCGGGCGTGGCATGCAGAACGGTGACAACTTCAAGCACCTGTACGCCCTGGCCGACAAGCTGGGCGCTGCGGTCGGCGCTTCCCGCGCGGCCGTCGACGCAGGTTTCGTACCCAACGATATGCAGGTCGGCCAGACCGGCAAGATCGTTGCGCCACAGCTGTACATCGCCGTCGGTATCTCCGGCGCGATCCAGCACTTGGCCGGTATGAAAGACTCCAAAGTGATCGTTGCGATCAACAAGGACGAAGAAGCACCAATCTTCCAGGTGGCTGATTACGGCCTAGTGGCGGACTTGTTCGAAGCTGTACCTGAGCTGGAGAAGCTGGTCTAAACCAGCGGCTTCACTTATAAAGAGCCCGGTCCTTGTGACCGGGCTTTTTTTTGACTTGGAGACACACGCCATGGAATTGCGCCCTTGGGCGGTACTGCTGGGCCTCACATTGCTGCCGACGCTGTCGCTGGCCGCCGGCAAATGCGATCGCCTGGTGATCACCGGCAGCCCGGATGCGCCGCCGTTGCTCTGGCGCGACCCGCAAGACCCCACGCACCTGATCGGCGCCACCGCCGATGTGTTGCAACAAGTGGGCAAGGACCTCGGCTTGAAAATCGACCTGCTCTACGGTGGCAAGCGCTCCCTGGCCCTGGAGGAAGTGCGCAGCGGGCGCATGGACATCCTCGCCGACGCACCGCTGAACCTGGGTGAGCTGGAAACCCTCGATTACATCCACCCAGCCTTGGTGCAACTCGACTACCTGGTGTGGACGCGCAAGGACTCGGCGCTGGCCTATGCCACAGCCGCCGACCTGCACGGGCACAAAGGCGCGGTGTCGGAACGTGCGCGTTTGAGCGCGGCCTTCGAAACCTTCGCCGGTGAGCAACTGAGCCTGCAACGCCTGCCGTCGCTGACGCCGGCGTTCCAGAAGCTGCTGCTGGGTGAAGTCGACTACGTGCTGGCCGGGCGTTATTCCGGCATGGCCATGGCGCAGACCCTGGGCATGAGCAACGACCTGATGGCCCGCGATATCCCAATCGACCAGCCGGGCCTGTACCTGGCGATTTCCCACAACTCGGCCTGCAATGATCCGTGGCTACGCGGACAGCTGGCCAAAAAGATGACAGAATTGCCCGCGTCCGGTGTGGCGCAAGCTGCGTTGCAGAGCAATCTGGAGCGCTGGAAAGCGCAATTGCAGCAACCCGTCGGCACCCCAACAAAGTAGGGATTTTCAGTGACTCTTCGACCTCTTTTCGCGGCCCTCGCCGTTGTCGCTCTGGCGGGATGTGCAGCCGATCCTGCGCCGAATGAACAAATGCGCCTCACCCAGCAAGCCCTGGAGCAAGCCAGTGCCGTGGGGGCCAACGCGGATGAATCGCCCGAATTGAAACTGGCCGAAGCCAAGTTCGCCCGGGCCAAGTCGAGCATGGCCGACCAATCCTACAAAAATGCCCGTATGCGTTTCGAGCAATCCGAGCTGGACGCACGCCTGGCCGAAGCCAAGGTGCTGACGCGCAAGAGCCAGGAACAACTGAACGTGCTCAACAGCCGTATTACCCGCCTGCGCAAGCAATTGCAGTTGGGGGAAGCCCAATGAGCCCGATGATCCGTAGTTTGAGCTGTGCGGTGCTGTTGGGCACCGCCGTGTTGGGCGGTTGCGCCAGCCATCCCGACAGCGAGCAGGCCTTGCAGCAGGCAGGTAACGACTTCCAGCAAGTCAAGGAAGACGCCAACGTGCTGCGCTTTGCGCCCAAGGACGTGATCCGCGCCGGTGAATCCCTGGCCCGTGCCGACCGTTTGTCCAGCTACTGGGGCAGCGGCGCCGACGTGGTGCATTACGCCTACCTGAGCCAGCGCTACAGTGCGATTGCTCGCGAACACACCGAGCAGGGGCTGAACGAAGAACGCCGCGTCAAGCTCGAACTGGAGCGTCAGCGCCTGCAATTGGCCCTGCGTGAAAACAAGCTGACCAGTGTGCAGCAACAGGGCAAGTGGCTGGAAGAACAGATCGCCAGCCTGGCCACTACCCAGACCGATCGCGGCCTGGTGATGACCCTGGGCGATGTGCTGTTCGATACCGGTGAAGCAGAGCTGAAAAACTCAGCCAACCGCACGGTGCTGAAAATCGTACAGTTCCTGCAACTCAACCCTAAGCGCGTGGTGCGCATCGAGGGTTATGCCGACAACACCGGTGGCGAACGCGAAAACCTCAAACTGTCGCGTGACCGCGCGCAGTCGGTGGCGGATGTGCTGGTCGACCTGGGGATCGACGAAAAACGCATCCAGGTCGAAGGCTACGGCGACCAGTATCCTGTCGAAGCCAACGCCTCCGAGCGGGGCCGGGCGCAGAACCGTCGGGTGGAAATTGTGTTCTCGGATGAGAAAGGTCAATTGGGCGCCGCTCGATAAACCTGCCTTCTCCCATCAGCCCGGGTTTATCCCGGGTTTTTGTTGCCTGTAACTCCATGACCCAACCCTTACAGTTTTTGCTGTCACTCCAACGCGCGCTCGACTATTGTGGCAACTGTCCCCGTACACTTCTAAACTGTGCCGGTATGTTTCACACAAAAATAAAATACCCGTGAAATCGAGTGCTGCGTCATGACCAATCTGTTGCTTTACCAACGTATCGCCCAGCAACTGGCTGAGGATATCCGCCGCGGTGTCTATCAACCGGGCGAGCGCGTGCCTTCGGTGCGCAAGATGAGCTCGCAGTTGAACGTGAGCCACGCCACGGTGTTGCAGGCCTACGCCAACCTGGAAGACCAGGGCCTGATCCGGGCGCGGCCGCAGTCCGGCTATTACGTGCACCAGACGCCAGCACTCACCGCGCCGACGCCGGACATCGCCCGGGTCGAACGCCCGGGCTTGGTCACCCGCAGCAGCATCATCCAGCAGGTATTGGGCGAGTCGCGCCGTGAAGGCGTGTTCCCACTGGGCGCCGCCGTGCCGAGCGTGGACTACTTGCCAGTACGTGCGCTACATCAGCAACTGGCCAAGGTCACGCGCTTCCAGAGCCCACGGGCATTCAGTTACATGTTCAGCCCCGGTTTCGAACCGCTGCGCCGTCAGGTGGCGATCCGCATGCGCGATGCGGGCGTGGTGGTGGACCCTTCCGAAGTGGTGATCACCCACGGTTGCGTCGATGCGTTGCAGATGTCGCTGCGCGTGCTGACGCGGCCGGGCGACCTGATTGCCGCAGAGTCACCGACCTATTACGGCTTGCTGCAACTGGCCGACCTGTTGGGCCTTAAAGTCATCGAGATCCCCAGCGATCCGTCCACCGGCATGAGCCTGGAAGCCCTGCAACTGGCGGCCAACCAATGGTCGATCAAGGCGTTGGTGTTAACCACGCGCCTGAGTAACCCGCTGGGCGGCACCATGCCTGAAGAACGGCAGAAACAGTTGCTGCGCCTGGCGTCGGACTTCGATATCCAGATTGTCGAGGACGATATCTACGGCGAGCTGATGTTCGAACTGGGCCGCACCAAGGCCCTGAAGGCCTATGACCGCCTGGATCGGGTGATCTATTGCTCCAGTTTTTCCAAGACGCTGTCCCCCGGCGTGCGCATCGGCTGGATGATCGCCGGCAAGTACCAGCAGGAAATCCAGCGCTTGCAGATGTTCAGCACCCACTCCGCGTGCAGCGTCACGCAGATGGGCGTCGCCGCGTACCTGGAGAACGGCGGCTACGATCGCCACCTGCGTTACATCCGTCAGGAGTACCGCAAGAACCTCAGCGCCTTCCAACTGGCCGTGCAGCAATATTTCCCGGAAGGCACACAGATGACGCGTCCGACCGGCGGTTTCATCCTGTGGGTCAGTTTGCCCGGACGGGTCAATACCCAGGAACTGCACGTGCGCGCACTGCAACAGGGCATCAGCATCGCGCCGGGGCTGATTTTCAGTAATACCGAACAGTTCAACCACTGTATTCGCCTCAACTGCGGTACGCCGTGGAACCGCGAGGCAGAGCGTGCGCTCATGACTTTGGGGATGCTGGCGAGTCAGTTGTGCCAGGAGACGGCAGCCGGACTGTGACGCTCAGAACGGGGACAAATCCTATAGCACGCTAATCACCGCGCTTGTCATGCCGCGCACAACAAGCGAGCATATGGCCCTCTGCCGTTAATGCTGTAGGCAATATGACTTCGATTGTTCGCGCGGTTTTGGTGATTGGCTTGTTAAGCCTGTGCAACGTCGGCACAGCGCTGGCGGCAGCCCCTGTGAGCGAAACGAAGCCCGCCGCCAGTACCGAGCAGAAGACCCCCGCGAAAAAGCCAGCCCCCGTAAAACAAGCGCCAACGGTGAAAAAAACCACCGCCGCCGCCAAGAAACGTGCGGCCAGTAAGTCCAAGGCGTCCCGCGAAGTGACGCAGACGCAATTGCCACCGGCACAGTTAGACCTGTCGCTGCCGTCGGACATGGTCAGGCACTTGCAGCCTATCGGCACCATGCCCAAACCCAAAAGCGTGCCCCTGTTGCCGCCGATGTTCGGCGAGAAGCCCACCGACAACAGCGCCTTCCAGATCAATGGCCGCTTGCTCAGCAATGAAATGAAGCTGCAATTGCGCAACGAAGAACGGCGCGAAGTGGAAGGCGCGGCGTTGGAATTCGAATTCAAGCAGTAAACTTTTCCCACAAAGGTGACGTCGACCGCCGACCATGTGTCGGAGACTGGTCAGTCACTTTTGTTTTCTGCGAAAAACTCCTGTTAGACCATTTTAAAACGGCTGTTTTAGGGCGTACTCTAGCCCGGCCATCCACATTGAGTCGTCGAGGACCTGCTGGTCATGAATTGCCGTGAAGGCTGTGGCGCATGCTGCATCGCCCCCTCCATCAGTTCGCCATTACCCGGAATGCCACAGGGCAAACCGGCGGGCGTTCGCTGTGTGCACCTGTCGGTCGAACTGCTATGCCAGATTTTCGGCCAACCGGAGCGACCGGCAGTGTGCAGTGATTTCAAGGCGGATCTCGAGGTCTGCGGCACCGACCAGGCCGATGCGATCCGCTTGATCGGCTGGTGGGAGCAGATGACGGCGGCTTGATGGGCTTTACTATCGGAACTTTTTTTCGGAACTTCGACAATAAGGAATACAACAATGGGTTCGCTGAAACGAATGGCTGTGGTGTGCGGGTTTACGGTGTTGTTTGCTGCCACTGCCCAGGCTGAGGATTGGCAAGTCGCCAAGGACGAAGACGGTATCAAGGTGTCCCTGAGCGAAATTGCCGGCTCCAAATACAAGGCGTATCGCGGTGTGACCGTGATCAAGGCGCCAGTAGCCAAAATCGTCGCACTCCAGGAAGACGTCGCCGGTGCCTGTGCCTGGATCCACGAGTGCAAGTCCCAGAAGCTTGTCGACAAAAAAGGCGACGAGAGCTGGACCTACACCCAATTCAAAGCCCCGTTCCCTGTGACGGATCGTGATTCCTACCTGCACATCACCACCACCAAGGCGGCCGACGGCACGTTGACCCGTAAGCTGGAAGGCGTGCCGACCTACAAGCCGGAAGAAAAAGGCTACGTACGTGTCGCCCAGGTCGACGGCTTCTGGAAACTGGTGCCTAAGGGCGACAACCAGACCGAAGTCACCTACCAGGTTCACACCGAGCCAGGCGGCAGCGTGCCCTCGTGGCTGGCCAACAAGTTCGTGGTGGACGCGCCGTTCAACACCTTGAAAGCCTTGAAAGAACACGCTGAGAAGTAAGCGCAGCTGATCAGGTGTCTCCTACCTTGGGTGGAACGTTTGCCGAGCCCCCAAGGTCCAGATAGAGGTAAGCCCACACACGGGTTTTATCGAGGAGGCACCGATGCAAAAGTGGCAGATTACCTTCGTTGATGATCACGGCGTGAAGTCCGTCGAGCAGTTCACCTGCGAGCAGAAGCCCAGCCTCGAAGATGCGGCACACATGATTCGCAACAAGCTGGTGCCCGTTGCCGCCGAGTTGGACCTCAATGACCTTGAGGGCCGCAAGCCCGAGCCTACGGTCAAGATCCTCAAAGACCAGAACAGTATCCAGATCCTCGACATCTCTCCCGCCGCCTGAACATTCCCTGTCCACCCTTCAAGCACCTCTGGTGGAGGTGATAGCTTCGCGCTACTCTGCAAGTGAGATCAGCGAATGAATCGCTAGTTCTGGTCTTGTCAGCTACATGCTTGTTTTCCAGCGGTGATGTTGTTGCCGTAGTTCCCACGCCAGTAAGGCGTGGGCTTCGGGAAGCACGGAAAGTCTATCCATCAATTCGAGGAGCACTTTTCATGAGCACAGCCTATCAAGAAGACATCAGCACCAACGTTCTGCGCCGCATGAAAGAAGGCGGTTTCGACTTCTCGCGTTTCCACCCCATCGAGTTCTACGCCATTTTCCCGGATGAGGAACGTGCGCGCCGGGCTGCGGGTGAGTTTCGTGGGGAATCCCTGAATGCCCAGGTCAGTGCGCGCGACGATGGCGCCTGGTACCTGGAGCTGAGCAAGATCATGTCCGCTACCTACGACGGCATTGGCGACTTCGAGCAAGACTTTGGGGCTGTGGTCGAGCCGCTGGGCGGGATCATCGAGGGATGGGGCGTGAAGCAGGAGGTGCGTGGGTTACCCATGTAGCAGCTTGAAGTATGAGAAACACAGCGTATCGGCTGACCTTTGGGTCGGCCGATTTTGTTTGTGCCGTGGGAAAATATTCGGAACTTGCGCGCGATTTTTGCGCACCAAAAAAAAGGCCACCCAAGAGGGTGGCTTAAAGGGAAGAGCGGTTCGCTGAAACTGTAGGACGAGTCCTGTTCAGCAGATGGGGCCGATTATCCGCAGGCTTGGCCGGGCAGTGAAATCAACTCTGACTATGCTGTTGATAGTCAAAGCCCGCATTGCGATGAAGCGTCGGGCGATGCACCGGGCATTCTGCGCACCAGGACGGTGCGACTGGATTCTGGTTTTAATTCAACTCACTGATTTTTAAGTGTTTATGCCGCTGGCACGGGCCTTGCGATGGTTCTAGCGCCCGGGTGACAAGGAGTTCGGCATGATCCGCACTTATTACGATGAAATGTACGATGGGGCAGGCCAGGTCCGGCCTCATTACCGCGAGTTCGCCCGTTGGTTGGCCGAAACCCCTGCTGAATTGCTGGCTCAGCGCCGGCGGGAAGCCGATTTGCTGTTTCACCGTGCCGGGATCACCTTCACGCTTTACGGGGACGAGCAGGGTACGGAGCGGTTGATTCCCTTCGATACCATCCCGCGCAGTATCCCTGCCAGCGAATGGCGGATTGTCGAGCGCGGCTGTATTCAGCGGGTCAAGGCGCTGAACATGTTTCTCGCCGACCTGTACCACGAACAACGCATCATCAAGGCCGGAATCATCCCCGCTGAACAGGTGCTGGCCAACGAGCAATACCAGTTGGCGATGCAGGGGCTGGACCTGCACCGCGACCTCTATTCCCACTTCTCCGGCGTCGACCTCGTACGCGACGGTGACGGCACGTACTACGTGCTGGAAGACAACCTGCGTACGCCGAGCGGCGTCAGCTACATGCTCGAAGACCGCAAGATGATGATGCGCCTGTTCCCCGAGCTGTTCGCCGCCCAGCGAATCGCACCTATCGATCACTATCCCAACTTGCTGCTCGACACCTTGAAAAGCTCCAGCCCCCTGGATAACCCCAGCGTGGTTGTATTGACGCCAGGTCGCTTCAACAGTGCGTTCTTCGAGCATGCGTTCCTGGCCCGTGAAATGGGCGTGGAACTGGTGGAGGGCGCCGACCTGTTCGTGCGTGATGACCGCGTCTTCATGCGCACCACTGACGGGCCCAAGGCCGTGGATGTGATCTACCGTCGTCTGGATGACGCGTTCCTCGACCCGTTGGCCTTCAACCCCGAATCCATGCTCGGCGTGCCGGGACTGCTCGCGGCTTATCGCTCTGGCAATGTGGTATTGGCCAATGCCATCGGCACCGGCGTGGCGGATGACAAGTCGGTGTACCCCTTCGTCACCGAGATGATCCGTTTTTACCTGGACGAAGAGCCGATCCTGAAGAATGTTCCTACCTTCCAGTGCCGTAAGCCCGACGAATTGTCCCACGTGCTGGCCAACCTGCCGGACCTGGTGGTGAAGGAAACCCAAGGCTCCGGCGGCTACGGCATGCTGGTGGGCCCAGCGTCCACTGCGGCGGAAATCGAAGCCTTCCGCGCCCGGATCAAGGCCAAGCCCCACGCCTATATCGCCCAACCGACCCTGTGTTTATCCACCTGCCCGACCTTTGTCGAAAACGGCATTGCGCCGCGTCATATCGATCTGCGTCCGTTCGTGTTATCCGGCAAGGAAACCCGTGTGGTCCCCGGCGGCTTGACCCGCGTGGCGTTGCGTGAGGGCTCGCTGGTGGTCAATTCGTCCCAGGGTGGCGGCACCAAAGACACCTGGGTGGTGGAGGACTGATGCCATGTTGAGTCGAACTGCTTCAGATCTGTACTGGATGTCGCGCTACCTGGAACGTGCGGAAAACCTCGCACGCATGCTCGATGTCAGTTATTCGCTGTCGCTGATGCCCCAGGACGGGCGCGGCGATGGCCTGCACGAACTGGCCATGCCGCTGTTGATCACCGGCACCCTGGAGGATTACCTCGAACGCCACGGCGAACTGCACGCAGAACGTCTGTTGCACTTCTTTGCACTGGATGCCGCCAACCCGGCCAGCATCTACAGTTGTCTCGGCGCTGCGCGGGCCAGCGCTCATGCGGTGCGTGGGCGAATTACCGCCGACATGTGGGAAAACATCAACGCCACCTGGCTGGATATTCGCGACATTGCCCAGCAGGGCTTGAGCCGTTATGGCATGAGCCGGTTCTGTGAGTGGGTCAAAGAGCGTTCCCATCTGTTTCGCGGCGCCACCTACGGCACCATCATGCGTAACGATGCATTTCGCTTCATTCGCCTGGGCACTTTTATCGAGCGTGCCGACAACACACTGCGCTTGCTGGACGCCCGCTATGAGATGGCCGGCGATCGCGCCGAAGCGGTCACCGATGGCACCGCCCACGCCTACTATCAGTGGAGCGCCTTGTTGCGTGCGTTGTCGTCGTTTGAGGCCTACACCGAGATTTACCGCGATGCCCCCGGCGCGCGGCAAGTGGCGGAGTTGCTGCTGTTGCGCGCCGATGTGCCGCGCTCATTGCGTGCCTGCAGCGAAGAGATCGACCAGATCCTCGCCAGCCTGCCGGGCCTCAACGGTAGACCGGCCCAGCGCCTGGCCGCCGAGATGGACGCGCGCCTGCGTTTCACCGCCATCGATGAAATCCTCGAGGAAGGCCTGCACGCCTGGCTGACCGACTTTATCCCCTTGGTCCGCCAGTTGGGCGACGCCATCTACAGTTCCTACCTGGAGGCGGCATGAGACTCTCCATCAGCCACGAAACCACCTACCACTACGAAGACCAGGTCCGTGCCAGCATCCAGTACCTGCGCCTGACGCCCCACGACAGCGAACGCCAGCACGTACTCAGTTGGCAACTCGACCTGCCGCGTCCGGTTCGCGCCCAAGTGGACCCGTTCGGCAACATCCTGCATGTGCTGACCCTGGATGAACCCCACGACGCCATCATCATCGGCGCCCGTGGCCAGGTGGACATCGACGAGTTGCGCGAGGCCGAACATGAGCACCAATCGGCGTTCCCGTTCCTGCGGTGCACCCGCCTGACCGAACCTGACGAAGCCTTGCGCGGCTTTGCCGACCAGCAATGCCATCACCGTCGTGACCGCACCGCGTTGATCGACCTGATGCACGCGCTCAACCAGGCGATGGTCTACACGCCCGGCGCCACCGAAGTCGACACCTGCGCCGCCCAGGCTTTCGCCGGCCGTGCGGGCGTGTGCCAGGACCACACCCACGCGTTCCTGGCATGCGCGCGCAGCCTGGGGATTCCAGCGCGGTATGTGTCGGGGTATTTGTACTCGGAGGACAGCACGCACCTGGCCAGCCACGCCTGGGCTGAAGCCTGGCTGGATGACGCGTGGTACAGCTTTGATGTGACCAACCAGCTTGCGCGGCCGGAGCGGCATTTGAAGCTAGCAGTGGGGTTGGATTACCTGGATGCCTGCCCGGTGCGTGGGATGCGGCGGGGCGGTGGGCATGAGCAGATGCATGCCAAGGTGTTTGTGGCGCCGACGCCGGTGATCTCCGTCCAGCAGCAATGACCTTGTGGCGAGCCCGCTCGCCACAAGGGTTCCTCACCCGATGTTTAAGGTTGCTGCTTACGCCCCGCCATATGCTTCAAATACCCCACCAACAAATCCAGCTCGCCGTCCGGCAATACACTGGCAGCAAACGCTGGCATCTTCGCCTGCGGCCAATGCCGCAAGCTTTGCGGGTCACGGATATAGCGCTTGAGGAAATCACCACCGAAATACTCGGTGGGGTT
Organism: Pseudomonas sp. FH1; assembly: GCF_000510895.2. Lineage (NCBI taxonomy): Bacteria > Pseudomonadati > Pseudomonadota > Gammaproteobacteria > Pseudomonadales > Pseudomonadaceae > Pseudomonas > Pseudomonas sp. FH1. Next base: position 54,069 of record NZ_AOHM01000064.1, on the reverse strand, counting down.
ATACGGAATGTTCAAATCCGGCCCCACCTGCGCATCGCCGGCGCCATTGAGGCGATGGCAAGCCATGCAGTTTTTCTGGAACAGCACAAAGCCTTGGTTGATCGGGTCATTGGCTGCCAGCTTTGGGTCCGGCAAAAGTGCGGGAAAGCGCTCTGCAACCGTCTTCAACTGTTTGATCCCGGAGATCTGGAACGGCCACTGCTCAGGGCTGATGTGCCCGGCTTGCGGGTCGGTCCACACCAGGTAGAACGGCCCCGCACTCGGTTTGCCTTCCGCCAGCGCAGGCCATGGCTGGGCAGGATCTTCCACCGCCAGCCAGGCGCGTGATCCGTGGGTTTCCAGCAGCGGCGCAGCAGTGAGTTCGGCAGCGAAACCATCCAGGGCAACGGCCTGTAAGTGGCTTTCAGGTTTCAGCCCCGGTAGGAGCGCGGCCAAGGGCACTGCGCGATAACTCATGGTGCGCTTGTAGGAAACGTCATCGACAATCTGCACCGTTTGCGCCTGCGGGTGCTTGAGCAGATCAGCGGTCTGCCACGTCTTGTGAGTATGGTCGAGTTCGATGGTCAATTGTGCTGCCGAAGCGGGAAGCGCGATCAGCAAGGCGAGGAGGGCGAAGATCGATTTCAAGAGGCAGGCCCGGTGTAAGGTGGCGATGGCGCTCACGATACCGGAAATCGGCGCGCAAAAAGACAGCCCCTGCAGGACCGCTATGCGCAATGTCCCGGCAGGTGCTGCCAAAAGCTGCAAACCCGGTGCTGTGAAGGCACGGAATGTGGGCGTTGAGGGGTCACCCAATGACCTTGGTCAAGTTGGGCAAGATCAGAATCAGTGTGGTGGCGAACAGAATGAGTCCCGCCTGACGTACTTTCGAATGTTTGAACATGGCTGACTGCCTTTTGTTGTTATTCCTGAGCGTCAAATGCGTGCCGGTTTTATTTCAGTATGGCGAGATGACGTGTCGCTTTTCTTACAGCCGCTCCAGCAAAACCCGGCAGTGGCTTCCTACTGATTCAACCTTAGAGCCCTCGTTCTTCGTGGCTTAGACTCATTTCATATCAGCTCATGAATATTTCAGCTTAAAAAGGCATGAGGCATATCGCCATCTTGGCGCCAATGCCTTGGCTAGACAGCTAAAACGATTAACCCGGCTATTAGCTTAGGAGACTACCGTTCGTCCGAGCGAGGGGGTCAAAAGCAATGAGCGCATCCGTCATTGAAACCGTGTCAATCGGGCCTAAGGTAGAGGCACACATGCACAGCGGTTCGAGGACGTCATGACCCAAGCTTTGATCTTTGATGCGATACGCACGCCCCGTGGCAAAGGCAAGGCGGATGGTGCCCTGCACAGCGTCAAGCCGGTGAACCTGGTGGCCGGCCTGCTCACGGCGCTGACCCGGCGCAGCGACCTCGACACCCACCACGTAGACGACATCGTGCTCGGCTGCGTAACCCCGATAGGCGACCAGGGCGCCGACATCGCCAAGACCGCTGCTTTGGTGGCGGACTGGGACATCAGCGTCGCCGGTGTGCAGATCAACCGTTTCTGCGCGTCGGGCCTGGAAGCCGTCAATTTGGGTGCGATGAAAGTGCGTTCCGGCTTCGAAGACCTGGTGGTGGTCGGTGGCGTTGAGTCCATGTCCCGTGTGCCCATGGGCAGTGACGGTGGCGCCTGGGTACTCGATCCGCAGACCAATATGCACAGCCACTTCACCCCACAGGGTATCGGCGCGGACCTGATTGCCACCCTGGAAGGGTTCACCCGTGAAGACGTCGACACTTTCGCCCTACATTCCCAACAGAAAGCGGCGAGGGCGCGGGCGGACGGGTCCTTCAATAAATCGCTGATCGCGGTGCAGGACCAGAACGGCATTGTGCTGCTGGACCATGACGAGTTCATCCGTGGCGACTCGACCCTGGAAGGCTTGGGCAAGCTCAAGCCCAGCTTCGAAATGATGGGGCAGATGGGCTTCGACGCCACCGCGCTGCGGGTCTACAGCCATGTGGAGCGCATTCACCATGTGCACACACCGGGCAACAGCTCCGGCATCGTCGATGGTGCCGCGTTGATGTTGATCGGCTCTGAGGCCAAGGGCCGCGAGCTGGGCCTGCAACCCCGTGCGCGTATCGTCGCCACGGCGGTCACCAGTACTGACCCGACCATCATGCTCACCGGCCCCGCGCCCGCGACGCGCAAGGCCCTGGCCAAGGCCGGGTTGCGCGTTGAAGACATCGACCTGTTCGAAGTCAACGAAGCCTTCGCCTCCGTGGTGCTCAAGTTCATCAAGGACATGGGCATCGACGCGGCGCGAGTCAACGTGAATGGCGGCTCCATCGCCATGGGCCATCCGCTGGGCGCCACCGGTTGCGCCATCCTCGGCACCTTGCTCGACGAACTGGAAGTGCGCCAGCAGCGCTACGGCCTGGCCACCCTGTGTGTCGGCGGTGGCATGGGCATCGCCACCATTATCGAACGCCTCTGAGCCCAAGGAATCAGTCATGACCCAAGCCATTCGTTACGAAAAAGGCCAGGACGGCATCGTGGTGCTGACCCTCGACATGCCCGGCCAGAGCGCCAACACCATGAACGGCGCGTACCGCGAGGCCATGGCGGCCACGGTGCAGCGTCTGGAAGCGGAAAAGGATGACCTTGCGGGCGTGGTGATCACCTCGGCCAAGAAGACATTTTTTGCCGGCGGCGACCTCAATGAATTGATCCAGGTCGACAAGGCCCACGCCAAGGATTTCTATGACGGCGTGCTGGTGCTGAAAGCGCAACTGCGTCGCCTGGAAACCCTCGGCAAACCCGTGGTCGCCGCGATCAATGGTGCGGCGCTGGGGGGCGGCTGGGAGATTTGTCTGGCATGCCATTATCGCGTGGCGCTGGACGAGAAATCGGTGCAGCTGGGCCTGCCGGAAGTCACCTTGGGCCTGCTGCCGGGCGGTGGCGGGGTGGTGCGTATGGTGCGCATGCTCGGGCTGGAAAAGGCTTTGCCGTATCTGCTGGAAGGCAAGAAAGTACGGCCGCAACAGGCGTTGCAAGCCGGGCTGGTGAATGAGCTGGCGGCGGATCGCGATGAGCTGCTCGTCAAGTCCCGCGCCTGGATCCTGGCCAATCCGGACGCCAAGCAACCGTGGGATAACAAGGGCTACCAGATCCCCGGCGGTACACCGTCGAGTCCAAAAGTTGCGCAGATGTTGGCGATTGCACCGTCGATTTTGCGCAGTAAGACCCAGGGCTGTTTCCCCGCGCCGGAGAAAATCCTCTGCGCCGCCGTCGAAGGCGCCCAAGTGGATTTTGACACCGCGCACCTGATCGAAACTCGCTACTTCACCGAGCTGGTGACGGGGCAGGTGGCGAAGAACATGATCGGTACCTTCTGGTTCCAGCTCAATGAGATCAATGCAGGCCGTTCGCGGCCGCAAGGTTTCGCACCCTATGTCACGCGCAAGGTCGGCGTGCTCGGTGCAGGCATGATGGGCGCAGGCATCGCTTACGTCAGCGCCAGCGCGGGAATTGAAGTGGTGCTCAAAGACATCAACCTGGCGGCCGCCGAGAAGGGCAAGGCGCATTCGGCGGCGTTGCTGGACAAGAAAGTCAGCCGTGGGCAATTGACCGCCGAACAGCGGGAAACCACCTTGGCGCGAATTCTTCCTACGGCCAGCGATGATGACCTGGCCGGTTGCGACCTGATCATCGAAGCGGTGTTCGAAGACCGCGCGCTCAAGGCCAACGTCTCCGCCGCCGCGCAAAACGTGGTCGGCGCCGACGCTGTGATTGCCTCCAACACTTCCACCTTGCCCATCAGCGGCCTGGCCACGGCGGTGCCGGATCAAGCCAAGTTCATCGGCCTGCACTTCTTCAGCCCGGTGGACAAGATGCCCCTGGTGGAAATCATCAAGGGTTCCCACACCAGCGACGAAACCCTGGCCCGAGGTTTCGATTTCGTTCTGCAAATCAAGAAAACCCCGATTGTGGTCAACGACAGCCGTGGCTTCTTCACTTCGCGAGTGTTTGGCACCTTTACCAACGAAGGCATCGCCATGCTGGGGGAGGGCGTGGCCGCGCCGATGATCGAGACCGAAGCGCGCAAAGCCGGCATGCCGGTGGGGCCGCTGGCGGTGTCGGATGAAGTGTCCCTCAGCCTGATGAGCCATATCAGGCAGCAGACGGCCAAGGATCTGCAGGCGGAAGGCAAGGCTGTGCCGACACATCCGGCGACGGCGGTCATCGATCTGTTGGTCAACGAATACAAACGCGTGGGCAAGGCGGCGGGAGGCGGTTTCTATGAATATCCCAATGGCGGGCAGAAATACCTGTGGCCAGAGCTGAAAAGCCGCTTTGAACGGCCCGACCAACGTATCTCTCCCCAAGATGTGCGCGACCGCCTGCTGTTTATCCAGGCCATCGAGACCGTGCGTTGTGTGGAGGAGGGCGTGTTGATGTCCACGGCGGACGCGAACGTGGGGTCGATCTTCGGCATTGGTTTTGCGGCCTGGAGCGGCGGCGCGTTGCAGTTCATCAACCAATATGGGCTGAACGACTTCATTGCCCGCGCTCGCTACTTGGCCGAGCAATATGGCGAACGCTTCACGCCACCGGCGTTACTGCTCGAAAAAGCGGCGCAAGGTGACACATTCAGGTGATTAAAGGGGGCTTGCCTTGAAGGGGTATTTCAAGGCAGGCTCTGGGGTGTGCAATATTCCCATCACCGTGTCAGGTATTTTTTATGTCGCTACGCGTCTGTATCCTGGAAACCGATATCCTGCGTCCAGGCTTGATCGATCAATACCAAGGGTACGGGCAGATGTTCAAGCGCCTGTTCGCCAAGCAGCCCATTCCCGCCGAGTTTGTCGTGTACAACGTGGTGAACGGCGAATACCCGCCGGACGATGAAGTATTCGATGCCTACCTGGTGACCGGCAGCAAGGCCGACTCCTTTGGCACCGACCCGTGGATCCAGACCCTCAAGACCTACCTGCTCGAACGTTACGAGCGCGGCGACAAGCTGCTTGGCATCTGCTTCGGTCACCAACTGCTGGCGCTGTTGCTCGGCGGCAAGACCGAACGCGCCGGCCAGGGGTGGGGCATGGGCATCCACGACTACAAGCTCGATGCCAAGACGCCGTGGATGAGCCCGGAAGTGGAAGAACTGACGCTACTGATCAGCCACCAGGACCAGGTGACCACGCTGCCGGACAATGCCACGGTCATCGCCTCCAGCGCCTTTTGCCCGTTCGCCGCTTACCACATCGGCGACCAAGTCCTGTGCTTCCAGGGCCACCCGGAATTTATCCACGACTATTCCCGCGAGTTGCTGGAAATTCTTCAGACGACGTTGGGCGAAAAGGTCTACACAAACGGCGTGGCCAGCCTTGAGCGCGACCACCACGGCGCCACCGTGGCGGAATGGATGATGCGTTTCGTCGCGCACAAGCCCGAGGCCCAGGTTTAAAGCCAGCCCGAACGCTTGAAGCTGGCCCACAGGCTGGTGCAACCCACCGCGATAAACCCGAGCACCGCAAAATAGCCGTAGTGCCATTGCAGCTCGGGCATGTTCTGGAAGTTCATCCCGTAAATCCCCGCCACTGCGGTGGGGAACGCGAGGATCGCCGCCCATGCGGCGAACTTGCGCTGCACCACGCTCTGGCGCGACGCCTCCAGCAGCACACCGATTTCGATGGTCTGGCTGGCGATATCGCGCAGGGTGGTCAGGTCTTCCATCTGCCGCGTCACGTGGATCTGCACATCACGGAAATACGGGCGCATGTTCTTGTCGATAAACGGAAAGCTGAGCTTCTGCAGCTCCTGGCTGATCTCCACCATCGGCGCCACGTAACGCTTGAGCCGTAATACGTCGCGACGCAGGCCGTGAATCTTCTGGATATCCCGCTCGCTCAACGAACTGCACAGCACATTACGCTCCAGCTCATCGATCTCGGCATGGATCGCTTCGCTCACCGGCTGGTAGTTCTCGGTGACGAAATCCAGCAGCGCATAGAGTACGAAATCTTCCCCATGCTCCAGCAACAGTGGCCGCGCCTCACAGCGCTGGCGCACAAAGCCGTAGGACGCTGAGTGACCGTTGCGTGCAGTGATGATGTAGCCATTGCCGGCGAAGATATGCGTCTCGATAAACTCCAGCTTGCCGTTCTCGCGCACCGGTGAGTAGGTGACGATAAACAGCGCATCGCCGAAGGTTTCCAGCTTGGGGCGGCTGTGTTTTTCCAGGGCGTCTTCGATGGCCAATTCATGCAGGTTGAACTGGCGTTGCAAGTTGGCCAGTTCCTGGGCGTCGGGCTCTTCCAGGCCGATCCACACAAAGTGGTCGGGTTTGGCGGCCCAGGCCGCGCCTTCATCGAGGGTGATATCCGTGACTTTTTTACCGGCGCTATAAACGGCGGCCGCAACAACTCTACCCATGGTGCTGATCGCTTCTTATTGGGAGGACAGGTGTTGGGCAGCTTAGCTGGAAGGGAGTTCTATTGTTGCGCGACTTTGCAACTCGCGGTCCATCTCGGCAATGCAGGCTCCCATCTGCGCATGACACGCCTGCATCAATGCCGGGATGTCATCCGCAGTCATCCCAGTGGTAGGAATCGGCGGCAACGACCGTATGAGCACATCCCCGCTGTTCCAGCGATTGAGCTGCATGCGAGTGACGTAATTGCTGACACACACCTGCACAATCGGTACACCGGCCGCAATCGCCATATGGAACGCGCCTTTCTTGAACGGCAGCAAACCCTTGCCCAGATTGCGCGTGCCTTCCGGGAACACCCAGATCGACGTGTCTTCATGCTGCAACGTGTGAGTCGTGGTGAGCATCGCGCGGCGTGCCTTGTGCGCATTGCCTCGGTCGATCAGCACGTTGCCCGCCAGCCAGAACAACTGGCCGAACAGCGGCACCCATTTCAGGCTTTTCTTGGCGATGCACACCGTGCGGTAGGGCACCACGTTGCCGAACACAAACAGGTCATAGTTGGACTGGTGGTTGGCGATGATCACGCAGGTGCCAGGCTTGTTGCGCAGCGAGTCCACATCCGCCTTCACGTTCAGCCGCAGAATCCACATGGCTGGGAGCGCGTAAAGGCGAGCACACAGGCGACTGTTGTCCGGATTGAACGGCCGACACAGACCGACCAGCACGCCCAGCACACCGGCGAGCATAAAGTGCAGGCCCATCAACAACATACGCAGCAAAAAAAGCATCGACACGGCCTATCCGGACAAAAGGTGGCGCAGTGTACGGATGTGCACTGTATTCGGCAATTACCCCTGTAGAGGTAGGAGATAGCCGATGTTTAAGCGCATGTTTCGATATCTACCGGCACGGGCAGGCTAGAGCGGCTAACGAGTATTCGGATTTATTTGTAAGAAAAAGCCCGACTCAAGGTCGGGCTCTGGTGTATCAGGCGTAGGGCTTAGCTCAGGATATGTCCCTGGTCCTGGATGATTGCATCGTCCAGGGCTTCCAGCAGCTCTTTACGCACCTTCAACTTGGTGTGCTTATGGGCATTCATGTTCAGCTTCTTCAACTGACGCGCCGCCTCCAGCGCCGCCGCATGCAATTCCTCCGGCGCTACCACCTTGTCGAGGAAGCCGGCTTGCAATGCGCCTTGCGGGTCAAACATCTCGGCATTGATCACCGAACGATGGAACGCCGACTTACGCAGACGATCCCGCGCCAGCTCGATCCCAGCGTGGTGCATGGTCATACCAATCGCCACCTCGTTCAGGCCAATGCTGAATGGGCCTTCCACACCAATCCGATAATCCGCCGACAACAGCAGGAACGCACCCTTGGCCACCGCATGCCCAGGGCACGCCACAATCACCGGGAACGGGTGCGACAACAGACGACGCGCCAAGGTCGAACCGGACGTCACCAAGCCGATCGCCTCTTTAGGGCCGGCGGTCATCACCTTCAAATCATAACCCCCCGACAAAATCCCCGGCGTGCCGGTGATCACCACCACCGCCCGGTCCTTCTCGGCCTGATCCAACGCTTCATTAAAGGCACTGACCACCGCCGGAGAAATGGCATTCACCTTGCCGTTGCTCAAGGTCAGGGTCGCGATACCGTCTTCGAGGTGGTAGGCAATCAACTCACTCATGACGCGGTTCCTTGTAGGATTTGTTATAGAAGGCTTGTTAATAGCAGTGCATGCGCAGACGTTACCCACCACGCCCGCCCCGGTAAAGCGCCGTGACTGACTGTCCAGTCAGACTTTTCCCGCAGACAGGCGTTGGGAAAGCCTGGGGCAGGGCGCAATCGCCGCCCCAGACCCATCCCGCCGATGCCTGAGAATGGCACAATCACCGCCCCTTGCCGGGCGCGGATCGGCATAACCGGCTAACCGCATGAAAATTCTGAAAAAAACCTTTGCCATCAGAAAGGCTTTCGACTACATTAGCGCGCCTCGACAGACTGAACTGGTTTGACGAGATACGGTGAAGTGTCCGAGTGGCTTAAGGAGCACGCCTGGAAAGTGTGTATACAAGAAATTGTATCGAGAGTTCGAATCTCTCCTTCACCGCCAAATTCGATGTAAACAAAACCCCTGGTTTCGAGAGAAACCAGGGGTTTTGTAGTTTCTGGGGTTCGAAAATCTCACCTTTATCGAATCACGCGCTTGGCATATCCATGCGCCGCCCTATGACATCCAGCAAATCGCACCCATCGCGCAACGGGATTGAGCACAGCAAGGCAAAGTCGCTGAGTACAACCGCATCACTGCTTATCTCACCACGTAGTGCAAGGTTCTCAAGCACCTGCGTCACGGCACGAAGTCGATAGGTCGCTGCGTCAAGGAGGATTTCCAGCGGGACGGTTGTGTCGACAAAAAGAGCAGGTGTCGCGCTGTCGTTGCTTGTGAGGGCCATGTATTGGTTCATGAGTGACTCCACTGAGACAAAGGTAAAAGACAACGAAGCCTTTTCATGGATCACTGCAAGAGCAGTGGTCGCCTGAAATAAGGTCGTTTACGTTCCGTCTTGTCATCGAGTCGCCAAACCCGGTCGTTCTTCCGAGCGATTGGACGACTATAGGAGTGGGCATTTTGAAACGGCAGCCCCTCGTTTCTGGGTAGCCTGTAGGGCGTTGCCCAAATCAGGCGACGCTCTGTCGCACATTCTGGTAAGGGCTACCATTCCGTGCCTCAAGCCCGCACATACACCCAAGCCCTCAACCCCGAAGCCAACCCCACCTCCACCCGCTTGTAATCCGCCACCTCATACGCATCCGCCGCCGCCAGTTCCTGCTCGGTAATCTGAAACACCATCCCCTCAACCCTGGCGTCTGCCTGCGTACTCGGCGCCACAATCGGATGATGCGTCTTACCACTGCTCGCCAGCACGTCCGGGTCAGTGATCTCTACCCAGCTCTGCGAGTAACCCAGCATTGCATCCTGCTGGCCGGTCAGCTCGCGGCTGAAGTTGGCCAGTTGTACGGATTTGTCTTGCAGCGTGCCGTAGGAAAACAACAGCACGGGGTGTTCGGTGGAGCGGTTCATTGCAGTTCCTTAAGCGAGGAGGTCTTCGTAGAAAGCGCCGTAGGGTTTGCTCGGATGGGCGATCTGAATTTCGAGGATCCACAGTCCGGCATTCGGGTAGTGCTCGAAATCCCCCAGGTCGCCGCCGCGGTGGATGGCGTGGGGGAAGTCGCTGACGCGGTGGCCCTTGATGTCGAGGTTGAGGTGCCAGCCCATGGCCTGGGCTTGCGCTTCGGCGTAGCGGTAAAGCTCCAGGCCCACGACTTGGTCGTTTTTCCAGCGGGCTTGTACGCGGTCGAACAGCGCTTTGGCGGCGCTGGCGCAGGCGAGCATGTCTGGGTCGTTGCCGATGGCGAAGGTGGCGCCGGCATCGCCTTCGTGGCCTTGCCAGACGGCGCCCATGTCGATGAAGAAGATGTCGTTGTCGCCCAGCACCGGGTCGCCGTCGGAGCGTTGTTTGAAGGTCTTGAGGGTGTTGGCGCCAAAGCGCACCAGCAGTGGGTGCCAGATGCGCTGCATGTCGAGATCGGCGAGGACTTGCTTGCCCAGGTCGCGGGCTTCGGATTCGCGCATGCCGGGGCGGATACGTTGGGCGAGTTGTTCGATGGCTTGCCAGGTCATGGCCTGGGCGTAGCGCATGGAGTCGATGCTGTAGGCGGCGCCCACGGCTTCTTTGGGTTGTGCGGACACCGGCTTTTCCTCGGCTTGAAGTAAGTTTATCGCTATTCCTTTTACTATACAGCGGTGTAATGGCAAAGGGCTTATGGAAACGCTGGAGAAGCTTTCCAAGCTTTGTTAAGGTCGCCGCCTTTCCAATACAGCCATTCAGAGGGATCTAAATGCACCCGGTACTTCGCAAGACATTCGGCGGGCTTTCTGCCCAGTACTACATCCGCAACTTCCTCTTCGGGCTGATTTTTCCCGTGCTGATCTATACCGCGCTGACCCATTCGAAAACCGGTGTGTTCACACTGGGCGCGCTGTTCTATTGCGTGGTCAACAGCCTGCTTTATCCCTACGCGCGCTTCGTTTACGAAAGCATCATGGATTACATTTTTGGCAACAACGTGTTCTTTGTGAATGCCATTCTGATGCTGACCGTCAAGGTGTTCACCATGGCGATCTGCTGGACCATGGCGGTTTTCATTGCGCCTATTGGGCTGGCGTATCTGTACTTCCACCATAGCCGTGCGGCGAATCGAGCCTGATTCGATGTTGCGAAGTGCATAGACTGTGGCGAGGGAGCAAGCTCCCTCGCCACAGGTACGGTGTCAGATATGCAGCCAGGCAAGGCTCCCCAGTATTACTGCTGCGCCGCCTGCGGTGTACGACATCCGCTTCAACCACTCCCGCCGAGTCAGCAAGGTAATCGCCGCCAACGAAATCGCGATCTGGATCGCGGTCATCGCCTGGGCCCAGCGATGATGCTGGTGCAGCGCCTGCTCTGATTTTTCATCCCATTGCTTTGACGTGGCTTCAAGCTTCTCGGCCTGTTTGCGCACGTCCTCCTTCTGGCTCTTGTAGCGCTCGATTTCTTCCTTGTAATGCACCGCGTCCACACCGGGAATGTGGGTGGCCAGTTCGGCGAGGTTTTGCCGGCTGGATTTGGCCTGGTAGTAATTCCACTGGTTGGCGGCTTCGGTCTTGAAGATGGCGGCGTTGTTCTTGTCCATCGCCGCTTCGCTTTCGGTGGAGCCGGCCTGGTAGCTGAGCATGGCGCCGAGGGTGGCCATGAGGGCGGTCATCACTGCGATGCGGCTGGCGAAATTGTCGCCACGGCCGTGGGCGTGTTCGGTGGTATGTTCGAGGTGTTTTTCGTGGGGGCTGGGGACTTCGAAGGCTTCGGACATGGGGGCGTCTGTGAAGGGAATGAGGGAATCTGATTCTTCACCAGTGAAGCTGTCTCAAGCCTGTACGTAACGCTTGCGGGCATTGTGAAGTTTGGCTCGAAGGGGCATGCAGATTCGGCCTCTACTGGGAGAATGAGGCGGCGCTGATACTGGGGTGGTTCGTTCATTCAGAGGATTGGCTTTCATGACTTCATCCAATGCAAAACCTGTCTGGTTTATCACCGGCTGCTCCACCGGTTTCGGTCGCTACCTGGCGTTGCACACCCTCAGCCTCGGCTACCCGACCGTCGTCACCGCCCGCGACCCGCAACAGGTGCAGGACATCGTTGCCGACTACGCCGACCACGCCCTGGTGCTGGCGTTGGACGTGACCGACCCGGCCCAGGTCCGTGAGGCGGTGAAAGCCGCCGAAGATCACTTCGGGCATATCGATGTGCTGGTCAACAATGCTGGCATCGGTTACTTCGGTTCGTTCGAAGAGAGCGAGTTGGACGAAGTGCGCCGCATGTTCGAGATCAACGTCTGGGGCCTCAGCGATGTCACCCGCGCCGCGTTGCCGGGCATGCGTGCGCGGCGTTCCGGTACCGTGGTGAATGTGTCGTCTGTGGGCGGGATCATGGCCTACCCGACACTGAGCTTCTACAACGCCAGCAAGTTTGCGGTGGAGGCGATTTCCGAGTCGTTGTCCCAGGAGGTCGCGCCGCTGGGCATCAAGGTGCTGTTGGTGGAACCGAGCGGTTTCCGCACCGACTGGGCTGGGCGTTCCGCCAACGAAGCGCCTCACGCGATTGCTGATTACCACGCCACCGCTGGCGCGCGCACGGCGTTGTTGCGCAGCATCGACGGCAAACAAGCGGGTGACCCGATGCGTGCGGCGATTGCCATCGTCAATGCCGTGGAGGCCGACCAACCGCCACTGCGTTTGCTGCTGGGCAAGGCAGCGCTGGCCAATGCGCGGACCAAGGTGGAAGCCTTGAGCAAGGACTTTAATGCGTGGGCTTCAGTGACTGAAGGGGCGGATTTTCCAGAGTAGCGCTCTATAGCTCCAATTGACTGGCGTTGATGCCAAACGCCCTGGCAACTTCTTCCTGTGTCAGGTTCAGGTGTTCGTGCCAGGCGCGGATAGGCTTCGCGCCACCTAGCAGACGGTTGCGTGTTATGAAGCCCTCACTTCGCAAACACCACCGGCACGGTAAACCGCGTCTTGCTGCCCTCCGGCGGGCGTGGCACCGGGGAGGCGCGGTCGATCATGTCCAGCGTTGCGGTGTCCAGCTCGGTAAAACCGGCGGAGCGTACGATGCTGGCGCTGAGTACCTTGCCGTTGCTGTCGATTTCAAAGCGCAGATACGCCACGCCCCGGTCGCCTCGATCGCGGGCGTTTTGCGGGTAGCGTTTGTAGCGTTCCAGGTGGGCCAGCAGCTCGGCTTCCCATTGCACCTTTTGTGCGGGGTCGGCGGAGCCTCGTGAGGATCGATTTGCGGCGGTGGTGTCGGCCGGGTGTGTATCCAGCTTGGGCGGTGCCGTGGTAGCTGAGGGTGCCGGTTGTTCATCCTGCTTTTTCGGTGCCGTCTCGAACTCGGCGGCGTGTTCCGGCGCGGACGAATAGGTGCCCTGGGCGGTGTCCTTGAGCGGCGATGTTGCGGTTTTTGCGACACTCGGCCGGGTTGCCGCCACCACCTTCCTGGGTACTTCCCTTGGCGGTTTTTCCGACGGCGTATTCAGCTGTTTCTGTACAACTTTGTCCGGTGCCACTTGCAGGTCTTCTTCCACCGCCTGGGCGACTGGGGCGGCCGCCAATTCGATCATCATCGCCGCTGGAGCGGCTTCGGCCACCGTTACGCTGGGCGTATGCAACCACCAGGCGATAAGGACGGCGTAGACGCTCAGGGTGATCAGCATGGCAACGCTCCACAAGGCTTTGCGTGGCGGGTTGAGGTAGTCGGGAGCAGTCTTGGCAATCATGGGGGCATCAATAGGGATCAACGTAAAACGGGATGCCGAACAAGGGCATCCCGCAATTCAATACAACGGTCAGAACTTGACGGTCAGCCCCGTACGCAACGTTCGCCCCGGCGCGGGCATGAAGCTTTGGGCCAGCGGGTCCAGGTAATAGACGTTGGTGAGGTTCTGTACCGAGAAATCCAGCTGGGTGCCTTTGACGATTTCGAAACTGGCGAACAGGCCGTAGATCGCTGACTTGCGGTAGTACATCTGGTTCGTGGTGATGCCGTTGTTCCAGGACTTGTCCAGTTTGGCGGTGGGCGCGCTGTTGTAGACCATGCGTCCGCCGAGGACGAGGCGGTTGTCGAACCAGCGGCTGCCCAACGTGGTGTTCACTGAATACTTGGGCGGGTTCTGGGTGTTGGTATAGGAACCGGGGAAGCCGCCGTCCACGCAATTGGGGGTGGAGGGGTTGTCTTCTTCGCGTAGTTTCTTCGCGATGTCCGGCGCGCAGGTCTTGGCATTCAGGTAGTAGGTGGCTGAGATGTCAGTGAACACCCGGCCCATGTCGTAGCTGGTTTGCAACTCGATGCCCTTGACCGTGAAACTGTCGACGTTCTGCAGGTTGCCGGCAAAGATGTCGGTGTAGTCTCGGGTGATGTAGTTTTCGATCTCGTTGTTGAAGTATGCGAGTTTGGCCGCGGCGGTATCGCCGTCAATCAGTACGCTGTTTTGCAACGTACTGGCGCCGAATTCCCAATTCTTGCTGCGCTCGGGCTTGATGCCATCGGTCGGCACGGCGGCCGTGAACAGGCCCAGGGTCGACTCGAACAGGCTCGGCATGCGCACGCCTTCGTTGTAGTTGAGGTAGACGAAGCTGTTGTCGGTCAGGTTCAGCTTTGCGCCGAAGGACGGTGCGAACGCCTGGTCCTGCCGTTCAATGGGCGGCGCGAAGGTGTAGCTGGTCGGTTTGCGGTCCGGGCCGAACGTGGCCGGGCTGGCCTTGCGGTTGTGGTCCTTGCTGCTGAACTCGCTGTAACGACCGCCTGCGGTCAAGGTCAGTCGCTTGATCGGTGACCATTCAAGCGACGTCACCAGGCTGCTTTCTTCACGTTCGCCGCTGCGGATGAAGCGGTTCTTTTGCAGGTCCGACAGCAGCACCGGCGAGTTGTCATCGGGGCCCAGGTCTTCGGTCTGGTAGGAACCGCCGTAGGTCCAGGCGAACTTGCCTGCACGGGTGTCGAAACGCGAGGTGTTGCTCAGGTCCACGCCCCAGCGCTTGTCCTTGGTGCGGTTGCGCAGGGCGTCCTTGTAGGTATCGCCGAGCGGGTCGGCATCGTCTTCATGGCCGTAGAGCGGCGTCACCGTGACCAGGCCATTGAAGGCTTCGCTCTGGGCTTTGGTGGCCCAGACGTTGGCGCTCAAATCCACCAACGGATTGTCTTCGGGCTTGTAGGTGTAACGCGCGGTGTAGGCGTTGATGCGCATGCTGCCCGGGTCCCATTGCGGCACGCTGCCGCTGGTATTGCGGATGACCTGCGACGGCATCACTTCGCCGTAATGACCATCGGTGTAGCGGTAGGTCAGCTCCAGTTTCTGGTCCGTCGCTGGTTTGATAATGGCTTTGAGCAGCACCGACTCGGTGTCGGTCGAGGTGTTGAAGACTTCGCTGTCAGGCTTGAAGAACTTGGCCGCGCTGTTGGCCTCCTGGGTGACGTAGATGTACTTCCGGGTCTTGGGGTCGTACTTGCGCACCTGCTGAAACACCTGATACTTCTTGAAGCCCTTTTTACCGGCGTAGTAGTTGCCGCTCTGGCGCTGGGAATAGGCCGCGACGAAATCCACCGTCTCGCTGCTGCTGGCGAATGCCACGCTGCCGGAGTGGGCCGGGGAACCGTCCAGGCCGTTGCTGCCATGGTGCGGCGTGGCCTTGTAGGTGCCGGGCGCATTTACGCTGTTGCTCGACAGGTCACCCTTAAGGCGCACGCCGTAGGTTTCGCCGTCCTTGAGGATGTCCTTGGGTTGCAGGGTTTTCATTTTGACCATGCCGCCAATGGCGCCCGCCGCGTCGGCGCCAAGGCTGGGGCCCTTGTCTACGCTGATTTCACTGATCAGGTCAGGGTCGATATAACTGCGCTGTTGCATGCCGCTGTAGCCACGGTAGGCATCGATGGCTTGTTGGCTGCCGTCGATGGTCACCGGCACCCGGCTCTGGCCTTGGATACCGCGGATGTTCACGTCCAACGCGCCGCCATTGCGCGCATCGCCGGTCTGTACGCCGGGCACGCCCTTGAGGATGTCGGCGGGGGAGGAGCCACGGAAGCGGTTGATGGTCTCGCCGGAGATAAACACGCTGGAACCGGCTTTGGTGTAGACCTGCGCGGCAGCACCGGTCAGGCGGCTGGTCTCGCCGCCCTTGATCGTCACGGGGCCAAGCAGTTCCGCATCGTCAAAGTCATTGACGCCTGCGTTGGCGGCATCACGACGGCTGAGAATGAGGCTGCGTTGGCCGTCGATTTTCCAGTTTACCGGTGCGTTGCCGAGTAAGCGTTGCAGGGCTTGCTCTTGTGTGAAGTTGCCGCGCAAGGCCGGGGCTTGCATACCATCCACCAGCCCGGCTTCCAGGCCCAGTTGCAGGTTGGCCTGTCGAGCGAAGGCGCTCAATGCGGTGGTGAGCGGTTGGGCAGGAATGTCGAAGAACCGTGTCGCCTGATCACTCGGCGTGCCGGTAGCCTCTGCGGCCAATGCCTGGGACGGCTGGAAAATCGTGCTGTGGATAGCAGCACAGAGGATGGCCAGTGCCAACGGTGCAGGTGATCGGTGACCCATGTTTCGTCGCCTTCGTGTTTGGTATTACGATTCATTCGCAATACTGGGAGCTACAAAGACGAACACCTGCGCGGTTTTTTTCAGGGCAATGTATTTATTTTTCTACATTCGATTTTTTGTGGCTGATGACCATGAGCAGCGGCGAGTACTCGCGAACCTCGCCGCCAATCGGCGCGACCAACGCCTGTAGCGCACGCCGGGTATCGCGTAGGTCGTAGAGGCCGGTGACGCGCTTGCTGGCCAGGGCCGGGTCGTTGATCACAATCCAGCCCCGCTGGTAGCGCTCCAGTTGCTCGACGACTTGGGCGACGCTGACGTTCTCGAAGAATTGCGTGCCATTGATCCAGCCCGCCACTTCTGTGGGCGCCACCGACGACTGCGTTGCCGTGCCTTGTTGTCGGTCGATCCACAGCCGTTGTCCGGCGCTGAGTCGATACTGCTTGTTCACGCCCACGCTGCCGTCGCGCACTTCCACGGCCAGGCCGTTGTGGCTGCGGGCTACGTCGAAAGCGGTGCCCAATACGCGCACCACGTCATCGTCGCTGCGCACCTCGAAGGGTTTTTGCGCGTCATGGACGACATCAAAAAACACCTCTCCTTGAATCAACGTGACCTGGCGCTGCGCACCGTCAACGGTCACGTTCACCGAGCTTTGCGGTGCCAGCGTCAGGCGGCTGCCGTCGCTCAGGACGACCTCTCGGGTTTCGGCGGTGGCGGTGCTGTAGTCCGCGCGCCAAGCGGGGTTGAAGACCAGCGCCGCGCCGACCGCCAATACGCTGATACACGCAACGGCCAACCACGGCAGGCGAGCGCGCGTTGGGCGCGGCCAGTGTTCATGGGTGGTGGGCGCCTGCTGATCGAGCGCATCCATGGCGCGATTGACCTGGGCCCAGGCCTCGAAATGCGCCTCGTCACTGTGCAGCCAACGGTCGAATTCCTCGAAACGTTCGGGGTGGGCTTGCAGGTCCAGCAACCACTGGCCGGCGTCTTCGAGGCTGCGTGCCGAGACATTCCTGGGCGGGTGGGCATCATGCATAGGGGCGTTCCTTACTGTGCGCGCCCTGGATGGCGACGCTCGAAGCCAGGTGAACGATGGCGTCCTTGACCAGGCGATGGGCGGTGGAAAGCGAAATATTGAGATGATCGGCGGTTTGCTGCAACGTGAACCCGCCGAGGCGATGCATCTCTACGGCGATGCGCATTTGTTCCGGCAGGCTGGCCAGGGTCGCGGCGATACGGCTGGCATCGTCACTGTGCACCACCCGTTGTTCCGGCGACAACTCCTGGCCAGGACGCATCCATTGTGCAGGGGTTTTCTGCTGGCGCTTCTCGGTGGCCTGGCGGCGTACGGCGTCCAGCGCCAGGTTGCGCACGACCCGGTAGAGGTAGGCCAGCGGCTGTTCGACCGGGTCATCCGTGCTGCCGCAAAAGCGCAGGAATGCATCTTGCACCACGTCTTCGGCGCGTGCGTGGTCGCCCACCACAACCTTGGCGTAGTTGATCAGGGCGGGGCGATGGTCGAGGTAGAGTTGCAGCCTGGCGGCGTTGTCGGTCACAGCGAAACTCGAAAAGAGATCAGAGCCTGGAGCGCCGCGACGTTAATTTAATTGAGAGTAATTATCAATAGCGAGTCGCGACGGTTGCTTGCAGGCAAGGTGGACCGCTATTGTGCTGAATCCTTTTAGTCCTTCCCCCCAAGGATATGTTGTGATGAATGCACCACGTACTGCTGTCCCGATCAAGGCTGTGATTTTCGATATGGACGGGTTGTTGCTGGACACTGAAGGTATCTACACCGAAGTCACGCAGATCATCGCCGAACGCTATGGCCGCACCTACGATTGGAGTATCAAGCAGCACATCATCGGGCGCGGTGCCCAGGATCTGGCTGACTACGTGGTGAAGGCGTTGGACCTGCCGATCACGCCCGCCGAATTCCTGACAATCCGTGAGCCGCTGATGAGCGAGCGCTTCCCAAAGGCCCTGGGCATGCCCGGCGCTGAAGCCTTGGTGCGGCACTTGAAGGCGCACAATATCCCGATTGCCGTGGGCACCAGTTCGTCGCGCAATTCGTTTGGTCACAAGACCACCTTGCACCGCGAATGGTTTGGCCTGTTCGACACCATCGTCACCGCTGACGACCCGGAAGTCGGCGCCGCCAAACCCGCGCCGGACATCTTCCTCACCGCCGCCCGCCGCCTGGGCGTTGCGCCCGAGGATTGCCTGGTGTTCGAAGACTCACCGTTTGGCGTCACCGCGGCCAAGGCTGCACACATGACCGCCATCGCCGTGCCGGACGAAGCCATGGCCGACAGCAAGTACCACCATGCTGACCAGATCATCCGCAAGCTCGCGGACTTCGATCTGGCAGCCTATGGCCTGCCGCCCCTGCGCTGAACAAACGCGGTCAAAAAAATGTGGGAGCTGGCTTGCCTGCGATGGTGATCTCAAGATCGCTATCGCAGGCAAGTCAGCTCCCACATTCGTTATGCGCTGAAGCCACCATCAATGGTCAAGCTTGCACCGGTGATGTAGCCCGCTTCCGGCCCTGCGAGGTAAGCCACAAAGCTGGCAATTTCCTCGACATGCCCATACCGACCCACCGCCATCAAGCCAATCAAACTCTCGGCGAAATCGCTGTTCGCCGGGTTCATGTCGGTATCCACCGGCCCAGGCTGCACGTTGTTGATCGTAATACCTCGAGGCCCCAGGTCCCGCGCCAGGCCCTTGGTCAGCCCCACCAGCGCCGCCTTGCTCATGGCATACGGGCCACCACCGCCAAACGGCATGCGCTCGGCATTGGTGCTGCCGATGTTGATCACCCGACCCCCTTCACCCATATGCTTGGCCGCTTCCTGGGTGGCGATAAACACGCTGCGTACGTTGATCGCCAGGGTCTGGTCAAAATCTTCCAGCTTGAAGTCTTCCAGCGGCGCGATGGCCAGCACCCCGGCGTTGTTCACCAGGATGTCCAGGCGGCCAAAGGCTTCGACCGTGGCGTTGACCGCGTTGCGGATCGCACCGGCATCGGCGCTGTCTGCGTGGATCGCCAGGGCTTTGCCGCCTTCGCTGATCACGCTGTTCTGCAATTCTTCAGCCTTGGCGGCCGAGCTGACATAGGTGAAGGCAACCGCTGCGCCCTGCGCCGCGAGGCGCTTGACAATGGCGGCGCCGATGCCGCGAGAACCGCCTTGAATCAAGGCGACTTTGCCGCTGAGGTTCTGTGTGGTCATGTCGATCTCCTAGCTGTTCAAGGCGGGATGCCTTGTTGTTGGAACCGAGTATCGACCTCGCCAGCCCCTCCCGGTAGACCGTGATTGCTATAGTCTGTGTAAACCAAAAGTTTAGAGTGGGTCGATATGGAAAGCTTTGGCAGTATCGAATGCTTTGTACGCAGCGCCGAAGGTGGCAGCTTTGCGGAGGCTGCGCGGCACCTGAGCCTGACCCCGGCAGCCGTCGGCAAAAGTGTCGCCAAGCTGGAGGCGCGCCTGGGGGTCAGGTTGTTCCAGCGTAGCACTCGGCGTCTCACCCTGACTGAAGCCGGGAAACTGTTTCTGGAAGAGGTCAGCGGCAGTCTCACCACCATCCAGAATGCGGTGGCCAACCTGGCCAGCGCCGAAGGGCGGCCGGTAGGAACGCTGAAGGTCAGCATGGGCACTGTGTTTGGTAATCGCTATGTGGTGCCGCTGCTGGGGGCGTTCATGCAGCGCTTTCCTGACATCAGCCCGGATTGGCATTTCGATAACCGCCAGGTGGACCTGATCGGCCAAGGTTTCGATGCCGCCATCGGCGGTGGTTTTGAGCTGCCCCAAGGGGTCGTGGCGCGCAAGCTCGCACCGGCGCATCGGGTACTGGTGGCTTCGCCGGATTACTTGGCACAACGTGCAGCGGTATTAACCCCGGAGGACCTGGCGCGCTGCACGGGCATCCTTATCCGCTCACCGCAAACCGGCCGCGTCCGCTCCTGGCAATTGACCAGCACCGAGCGTGAACACCGCCCGCTGGTGCTCAAGCCAGGCATGACCATGAGCGACTCCGAAGCCGCTTGCTGCGCCAGCGCCCAGGGCCTGGGCATCGCGTTGGTAAGCATGCCCATGGCCGTGCCGTTCCTGGACAGTGGCGCGGTGGTGCGGGTGCTGCCCGACTGGTACGTCGACGACGGCAACATCTCCATTTACTACGCCGAGCACAAACTGTTGCCCGGCAAGACCCGCGCGTTTGTGGAGTTCATCATCGAGCAGTTTGCCGAGCAGCAGTTGAACCAGCGTTTCAGCGCGGCCAACCGATGACTTTTTTCGGCCTCGGCGTCGCATAGGTCCTGATCTTCGACGTCGACAACCCCAACCGCACCAGCGATTCGGCGATGGTCACGGCGGCGGTCACACCGTCCACCACCGGCACACCGGTGCGCTGACGTATCTGCTCATCCAGCCCGGCCATGCCACCACAGCCCAGGCAGATTACCTCGGCCTTGTCTTCGCTGATGGCCAGTTCGGCCTGGCGCACGATGGCTTCCATGGCCGCCAACGGATTTTCTTCCAACGCCAGCACCGCCATGCCACTGGCCCGTACCGAGGCGCAACGCTGGTACAGGCCGGCCAGTTTCAGGCGGTCTTCGATCAACGGCACGGTGCGGTCCAGGGTGGTCACCACCGAGTAAGCGTGGCCCAGGAACATTGCGGTGCTGGCGGCGGCTTCGGTGATATCCACCACCGGTACGTTGAGCAATTCCTGCAAGCCTTCACGGCCATGCTCGCCGTAGCCGGCCTGGATCACCGCGTCGAACGGCTGGTCGTAGGCCATCACCCGGTCCATCACTGCGATGGCCGCCAAGTAGCTTTCGAAATTTCCCTCCACCGACTCCGCGCCGAAGTAGGGCGTGAGCCCGACAATCTCAGTGCCGGGCGCAGCCACGGCGCGTGCCTGCTGGGCGATGGTTTCAGTGATGGATTCGGTAGTGTTGACGTTGACCACGAGGATACGCATGGAAAGTCCTTGATTAATGACTGACGTTATCGACTGCAATGCTTTCGCCGCTGACATCGGCGTAGAACGGCTGGCGCTTGGCGATCAGCAGGTACAGCACCCCTGCAATACCGGCGCCAAACATCCAGGAAAACGGTGACACGCTGGCGAAACCGGGCAGCAGCGCCAAGAGAATGGCAATCACCGCTGCGGGAATAAACGCCGCCACTGCGCGTAAATTGACCCCACGGCTGTAGTAATAAACGCCATTCGGGTCTTCGCTATACAGCTGCAACACGTCCACCCGGCTTTTACGGATCAGCCAATAATCGACCATGATCACGCCATACAACGGCCCCAGCAGGGCGCCCAGGCCGGAAAGGAAATACACGATCACCAACGGGCTGTTGTAGAGGTTCCACGGCAGGATCAGCACCGCCACGGTGGCGCTGATCAAACCAGCACGGCGGAAGTTAAGGTACTTGGGCGCCAGGTTGCTCAGCACAAAGGCCGGTGCGACGAAGTTGGCCATGATGTTCACGGCCACGGTGACGATCAGGAACGCCAGGCAACCCAGTACCAAGAAGAAGGTATTCGGGATAGCCGCGATGATTTCAGTGGGGCTTTCGATCACCCGGCCATTGAGCTGGAATTGCCCCCCGCACAGCAGCACGGTGATCACGGCAAACACCAGGATATTCACCGGCAAGCCCCAGAAGTTGCCGACCTGGATGGTCTTGCGGCACGGCGAAGAGCGGGCGAAGTCGCAGAAGTTAAGGATCAGCGTGCCATAGATCGCCAGCCACAGCGCGCCACCGGCAAAGATATTGCGCCACATCTCGCCACCGCTGAGCGGTTCGCGGATCGACCAGGCGATGTTGCCGCCGGTCTGGAAATACATCCAACCGGCCAACGACGCCACCGTCAGCAGAATCACCGGCCCGGCGAAGCCTTCGTAGCGGCGCACCATCTCCATGCCGTAGGCCAGGATCACCAATTGCACTAGCCAGATCGCCACGAAACAGGCCCAACCGAGGGACGACAGGCCGAGAATCGAGTTGTGGTCGTAGTCGGCAAAACCCGGATGAATGGCCGTCAAAAGCACGCGGAAAACTACCGAGGCCAGGTAGGTCTGGATACCGAACCAGGCAATCGCAATCACCGCTCGGATCAGCGCCGGAATCTGCGCGCCATGAATGCCGAAGCTGATACGGCTGATCACCGGGAAAGGCACACCGGTCTTCTGGCCCATGTAGCCCGACAGGTTCATGAAGAAGTACACCAGCGCCGCGCCAATCCCTAAGGACAGCAGAATCTGCCAGCCGCCCAGGCCCAAGGCATACAAGCCAATGGCGAAGGAGTAGTTGGCGATGTTGTGCACGTCATTGGTCCACAGCGCAAAGATGCTGTAGCGCCCCCAGCGACGGCCTTCGACCTTGGTGGGTGCCAGGTCCTTGTTGTGCAGCCGTGGGCTGAGCACCAGCGGACCGGGCTCGATGGCTTCGGGCTTCAGGGAGGAGGGCAGATCCAGTGCGATGTTATTCGAGAGGCTTGTACGCATTCCGGCAGGCTCCAGCGCATCGGCAGCCAAGCCGCAGATGGCAAAGTGTATGTAGGTTTTGTATTTATTGTATACAAAGCGCATTTCACCTTAAGCCACTTGCGTGCCAGTTTTTGATCTATGAAAGCTGTAGGTAATTTCGTTTTTATAGGTGTAAGAAATAACTGGCTGAATTCAAAGCGATATAAATTGACCGTTTGAACAGCTATTTATTTTGTTGGGTGAAGAGTGTGCAAAACAGCGAGGGGAGTGAGGCGGGGAAGAATGTAACTTTTCGGTGCGGAATTTTATAAGTGCACACAAGAATGGCACTAATGGTGACATTCTTGTGTACAGGTCGAGGGTCACGCCTTGCTGATGATATTCCCCGCGTGCAGCCCACATTCCTTCTGTGTGGCTTCTTCCCACCACCAACGGCCTTCGCGTTCGTGCTGGTTCGGCAGCACGGGGCGGGTGCAGGGCTCGCAGCCGATGCTGATAAAGCCGCGCTCATGCAGGCTGTTGTACGGCAACTCCAGCATGCGGATGTAACCCCAGACTTCCTCACTGGTCATCTGCGCCAGCGGGTTGAACTTGTACAGGGTGCGTTCCGGGGTGGAGAAGGCAGTGTCGATTTCCAGCGCCGCCACCTGGCTTCGGGTGCCGGGGCTCTGGTCGCGGCGCTGGCCGGTGGCCCAGGCGCTGACGCCGGAGAGCTTGCGGCGAAGCGGTTCGATCTTGCGTACACCACAGCATTCGCCATGGCCGTCTTTATAGAAGCTGAACAGGCCTTTTTCTTTGACGAAGGGTTCCAGCTTGCTCTGGTCTGGCGAGATCAGCTCGATGTCAATTTTGTAGAACTCGCGCACCTGCTCGATGAACCGGTAGGTCTCCGGGTGCAGACGGCCGGTGTCGAGGCTGAACACCTTGACGTTCTTGTTCAGCTTCCAGGCCATGTCCACCAGCACCACGTCCTCGGCGCCGCTGAAGGAAATCCACAGGTCATCACCGAACTGGCTGAACGCCAGCTTGAGAATGTCCTGGGCAGATTTGTTGGCGTAAGTCGCGGCGAGTTCAGCGACGTCGAAGGCTTGGTTCATCAGGACGGTTCCTACAGGTCAGTGGCGCTGAGCGCTCTATAGGGGAGCGATGGTATCAAAATCCGCTCTGCGTTGCGGCGGCGAGCTTGAATCGCTAGAGTTCGGCAGTCCTTTTGCTCGCTCAACCGACAACATCAACAATGGGAGTGTCTTGTGGAAATTGCCTGTCTCGACCTGGAAGGGGTGCTGGTTCCGGAAATCTGGATCGCCTTCGCCGAAAAAACCGGTATTGAATCCCTGCGGGCCACCACCCGGGACATTCCCGACTACGACGTGCTGATGAAGCAGCGCCTGCGCATCCTCGACGAACACGGGCTCAAGCTCGCCGACATCCAGGCAGTCATCGCGACCCTCAAGCCGCTGGACGGCGCCATCGAGTTCGTCAACTGGCTGCGCGAGCGCTTCCAGGTGGTGATCCTGTCCGACACCTTCTATGAATTCTCCCAGCCGCTGATGCGCCAACTGGGTTTCCCGACCTTGCTGTGCCACCGCCTGATCACCGACGAAACCGATCGCGTGGTCAGTTACCAACTGCGCCAGAAAGACCCGAAGCGCCAGTCGGTATTGGCCTTCAAGACCCTTTACTACCGGGTGATCGCCGCCGGCGATTCCTACAACGACACCACCATGTTGGGTGAAGCCGACCGTGGGATTCTGTTCCATGCGCCGGAGAACGTGATCCGCGAGTTCCCGCAGTTCCCGGCGGTGCATACCTTTGAGGACTTGAAGAAAGAGTTCATCAAGGCGTCGAATCGGGCGTTGAGCCTCTAAATTACACTGGTGTGGGGCCATGCCTTCTGTGGCGAGCCCGCTCGCCACAGTAGATCTCTCAATTACAGTCCTTCGAGTGTCTCCAACAACACCCGCACCTTGGTCAGCGACTCCTGATACTCCGCCTCCCACTGCGAATCCGCCACAATTCCGCCGCCGCCCCAGCAGCACACCTGCCCATCCTTGACCAGCAAACTGCGAATGGCGATGGAGCTGTCCATCTCGCCCCGCACGTCCAAATACACCAGCGACCCGCAGTACAACCCGCGTCGCGTCGGCTCCAGTTCGTCGATGATCTGCATCGCGCGGATCTTCGGTGCGCCAGTGATGGAACCACCTGGGAAGCTGCCGGCGATCAGGTCGAGGGCGTCTTTGCCATCGGCCAGTTCGCCGATGACGCTGCTCACCAGGTGGTGCACGTTGGGGTAGCTTTCCAGGCTGAACAGCTCCGGCACGCTCACCGAGCCGGTGCGGCAAGTGCGGCCAAGGTCGTTGCGCAGCAGGTCGACGATCATCAGGTTCTCGGCGCGGTCCTTGGGACTGGCCAGCAGTTCGGCGGCGTTGGCGGCGTCTTCTTCGGGTGTCAGGCCGCGGGGGCGGGTGCCTTTGATCGGCCGGGTTTCGACGCGGCGCTCGCTGATATGCACGAAGCGCTCGGGCGACAGGCTCAGCACCGCGCCGTCGTCCGGCAGGCTCTGGAACCCGGAGAATGGCGTCGGGCAGGCTTCGCGCAGGGCGCAGTAGGCAACCCAGGGATCGCCCGCACACGACGCGCGGAAGCGCTGGGCAAAGTTGACCTGGTAGCAGTCGCCGGCCTGGATGTAGTCCTGGATGCGCACGATGGCCTGGCGATAGGCCTCGGTGGTGAGGTCCGCAGCCATGGGGCCGTCAAGCTTGAAGGTCGCCGCGTGGTGGGCGACCGGCTGGCCGAACAGAGTGATCAAGCGCTGCCGTTCGCTCTCGGCCAGGGCCGGATGAAACACCAGTTGGCTGGTCTGCGCCTGGTGGTCACTGATCAATGCCCAGGCATACAACCCGAACCGCGCGTCTGGCAGGTGCAAATCGTCTGCGGCAAGGTGCGGCATGTGTTCAAGATGGCGACCAAAGTCATAGCTCAGGTAACCAATCAGTCCACCCGCAAACGGCAGCTTATAGCCAGCAGGCAGATCCGCCTTGCCCAACTGCGTAAGATTTGCCCGCAAGCGTTGCAGGAAATCAACACCGCTTTCGTCGGGCGATACCGTCAATGTCGCTTGTGGCCAGGCGCTTAACAGGTCATAACGCCCGCGCTCGGCTGCCGGTCGTCCGCTGTCCAGCAGCACCGCGCCAGGCGCATGGCGGATCGCCGCAAAATACGCAGCGGGGTTGGCCCGATAGGGCAACGGGTGTACGGAACAGGTCGACATGCGAGGTGGGTCAGCCGTTGGCGTGGGGGTGGGGGATTGTAGCCCCCCGAAGAATTTGGTCCTAGAGCGCGGTTCAAATGTGGGAGCGGGCTTGCTCGCGAATGCGGGCTGTCAGTTGATACATTCATTACTGATCCACCGCATTCGCGAGCAAGCCCGCTCCCACAGGGGACAGTGTTTAGCCCTCAACCGGCGGAATATGCCCAAACATTTCCTGCACAAACTTCACCCGCTCCTCCGGCGTTTCCGTCACGCCAGCGGCTTTCAGTGCTTCCAGCCGTGCTTCCACCGCATGCGTTCGCAGGGTCAGGCCGCAGTCGTTGGCAATCTGGATATTCAGCCCTGGCCGCGCATTCAACTCAAGAATCAGCGGGCCTTTCTCTTGGTCCAGCACCATGTCCACGCCGATGTAACCCAGCCCGCACAGCTCGTAGCAGCCCGCCGCGAGCTTCATGAAACCGTCCCAGTTGGGCAGTTGCACGCCGTCCACCGCGTTGGTGGTATCGGGGTGTTTGGTGATGATGTTGTTCAGCCAGGTGCCACGCAGGGTCAGGCCGGTCGCCAGGTCCACGCCCACGCCGATGGCGCCCTGGTGCAGGTTGGCCTTGCCGCCCGACTGGCGCGTTGGTAGGCGCAGCATGGCCATGACCGGATAGCCCATCAACACGATGATGCGAATGTCCGGCACGCCTTCATAGCTGATGCTCTTGAAGATCTGGTCAGGCACTACGCGGTATTCGATCAACGCACGGTCGCGGTGGCCGCCCAGGGAATACAGGCCGGTGAGGATGCTGGAAATCTGATGCTCGATCTCTTCATGGCTAATGATCTTGCCGGACACCGTGCGATAGCGCCCTTCAAAGCGGTCCGCCACCACCAGGATGCCGTCGCCGCCGGCGCCCTGGGCCGGTTTGATCACGAAGTCGCTGCGCCCGCCGATGATGTCGTCGAGCTTGTCGATTTCCTTCTCGGTGGAAATCACCCCGTACATCTCCGGCACATGAATACCGGCGGCCAGGGCGCGCTCTTTGGTGATGATCTTGTCATCCACGATCGGGTACAGGCTGCGCTTGTTGTACTTGAGCACGTAGTCGGCATTACGCCGGTTGATGCCCATGATCCCCCGCGCTTCCAGGGCTTTCCAGGTCTTCCAGAAGCCGAACATTACTGGTCAGCCTTCTTGAGGAAAGCCTTGAAACGCACCAGCTCGGTCAGGCGGTAGCCGCGATAACGACCCATGGCCAGCATGAAGCCCACCAGGATCAGCAGGATCGCCGGGAAGGTGAACACGAAGTAGATCAGCTCCGGCACGCTCATGATGATGTGCGCAAGCGATGCGGCGAACAGCGTACCAATCGCCACTTTCAGCGCATGGTTGGCGCCGCGCTCTTCCCAAGTGATCGACAGGCGTTCGATGGTCATGGTCAAGATCACCATCGGGAACAGCGCCACCGACAACCCACGCTCCAGCCCCAGCTTATGGCTGAACAGGCTGATGGCCGCGATCAGCACTACCACGAAGGTGAGCACCACCGACAGCCTCGGCAGCATCTGCAATTTCAAGTGTTCCAGGTACGACCTGAGGGACAGCCCCAGCGCCGTGATAATCGTGAACAGCACAATCCCGAAGCCCAGTTGCGTCTCGCGGAACGCCAGGGCGATCAGCACCGGCGTGAACGTGCCCAGGGTCTGCAGGCCGATCAGGTTGCGCAGGATCAGAATCACCAGCACGCCAATCGGGATCATCACCATGATCATGAAGGTCTGCTGGGTTTGCAGCGGCAGGCCGTACAGCGAGTATTCGAGGAAGTTGGCGTCGGTGTTCTCGTCCGTCAGCTTGGCCAGGCGAATCGCGTTCATTTCGCTGTTGTTCAGGCTGAAGGTCACCATGGCCTTCTTGCCGCCATCGACGGTGATCAGGTTTTCATCACCGGTCCACCACAGCAGGCGGTCGGTGGGCAAACCTTGTTCGCCGGTTTCAGGGTTGAAGTACAACCAATCATTGCCGTTGAAACTGCGCAGCCACAGTTCCGGGGTTTGCGGCTGGTCGGCCACCAGGCGGATGGTGTGGACCTTCTCCACCGGCACATGGGCGATGGACAGCAGCAATTCGACGATCTTGGCCTTGTGCGGCGTGGACGGATCACCCGCCAGCAGCAGCTTCACATTGTCGTCATTGAGGTTGTTGGTGCGCTTGATGGCTTCGCTGATAAAGGTCTCGACGTCGGCCGAGTGCTGGCGGATCGGCGCTAACAGCGCTTCGGCGGCGATTTTCTCCGGGCCTTCCACGGCAATGCTGTCGCGGAAGGTCGGGCCCTTGACCTTGACCTTTTCACCGCTGTAACGCTTGGTGAGGACCAGGCGGTAATACAGGGTCTGGTTGCCTTTGGCGCGGCGTGCCGACCAGGTCACCTTGCGGTTGCCATCGGTGCGGTTGACGCTCACGCCGTAGTTGTTAGAAATAAAGCTCTCGTTAAGGCTGACGAAGTCGCGGCTCAAGGGCGGCACGAACATCTGGATCTTCACCGGGTCTTT
The DNA here is from genome assembly GCF_000510895.2 of Pseudomonas sp. FH1. Taxonomy (NCBI): domain Bacteria; kingdom Pseudomonadati; phylum Pseudomonadota; class Gammaproteobacteria; order Pseudomonadales; family Pseudomonadaceae; genus Pseudomonas; species Pseudomonas sp. FH1. The sequence goes on along the minus strand of NZ_AOHM01000064.1, from coordinate 25,640 downwards.
CGGGTTGGCGACGAACTCGACCTTGGCGTCGATGTTCCACAAGTCGTCGGTGGCGTCCTCGGTGACGGGGATCCCCAGCACGAAGATCTGGTAGGCGGTGACCGAAATACCCAGCACCACCAGGATGGCGATCAGGATTTTCAGGTGCAGGGTCAGAGAGCGCATTCGGTTTACTCGGCGGTATGAGCGTCGGCGGCGCAGGCGGGTTTGCCTGCTGCGTATTTAAGACTGGGGTCGACCAGCGCATCAAAGCGTTTAAGCGCTTCGGAGCCGATCAGCAGCGGGTATTGGAATGCGCTACGGTCAGTCAAGTTCACTTCGATGCTGCGTAAAGCGGTGCCCATGCAGATATCCAGGGCAATCACCGGACGGGCGGTGTAGTTCTTGTCCTCATCGGGGTCGTAGTCACCGGCGCGGCGCTTGATCTTGCTGACGCGGGCCAGGGGGCGTTCGATGGGATGGGAATGGGCGGTGTCGATGGCCAGGTAGAAGCGCACCCAGGATTCGCCGTTGCGCTTGAAGCGCTTGATATCACGGGCACTGAGGGAGGCGGTCTTGGCACCGGTGTCCAGTTTGGCGGCGACTTCCAGGTCGATCCCGGCCAATTGGGCGTATTCGTTGAGGCCGTACACGGTCTTCTCGGCGGCGACGCCAAGGCCCGGTGCGGATAACAGGAAAATCAATAGAAGGAAGGGCTTGAGTCTCATAAATCCCGAGGCGGTGCAGTGCGATGTTCAATTCAAGGCGACTGGCATTACTGCGCAAGCTCCCTCGTGCGCCGTTTCATCTCGCGATGTCAGGCAAAAGTGCCGGGCATTCTAACATGATGCTTTTTTGGCGCCAGCGCTGGCAGGCGGCCATGCCCTGCAAGGGTGCAGCAGCGGTTATTAGACGATTGTCGACAATGTGTATTTATTCTTTGACTATCCAGGGCTGATTGGCTAGTTTTTGCGGCATTGCTTTTAAAGGTGTCGACAATATGCTGGATCAGCTGGAATCCCCAGTGGTGGCGCAAGACGATTCCCAGACCATGTCCGAGAACGTCTTCCGGCGTATCCAGGCCGCCATCGTCAAGGGCGAGATCGCCCCCGGCAGCAAGATCTCCGAGCCGGAACTGGCGCGCACCTATGGCATCAGCCGTGGCCCGCTGCGCGAGGCGATCCACCGCCTGGAAGGCCAGCGCCTGCTGGTGCGCGTGCCGCATGTCGGCGCGCGCGTGGTTTCGTTGAGCCATGCCGAGCTGATCGAGCTCTATGAAATCCGTGAGTCCCTCGAAGGCATGGCCTGTCGCCTGGCCGCCGAGCGCATGACCGACGCGGAAATCGAAGAGCTGCGCCAGGTGTTGCACACCCATGAACGCGACGAAGCCTTCCAGGCCGGCCTGGGTTATTACCAGCAGGAGGGCGACTTCGATTTTCATTACCGGATCATTCAAGGCGCCGGCAACCGCACCCTGACCCAAATGCTCTGCGGCGAGCTGTACCAGTTGGTGCGCATGTACCGCATCCAGTTCTCCGCCACCCCCAATCGTCCACGCCAGGCCTTTGCCGAGCACCACCGCATCCTTGACGCGATTGCCGATCGCGACGGTGAACTGGCCGAACTGTTGATGCGCCGGCATATCGGCGCATCCAAACGCAACATTGCCCGTCACTTCCCCGACGGCGCTGCCCAATCACGAGGTGAATGATGAGTTCCAATAATAAGACGACTCCCGGCCAGCGTTTCCGTGACGCGGTCGCCAGCGAGCAGCCTTTGCAGGTGGTCGGTGCGATCAATGCCAACCACGCGTTGCTGGCCAAGCGCGCCGGTTTCAAGGCGATCTACCTGTCTGGCGGCGGTGTGGCTGCCGGTTCCCTCGGCGTGCCGGACCTGGGGATTACTGGACTGGATGACGTGCTGACTGACGTGCGCCGCATCACTGATGTCTGCGACCTGCCGCTGCTGGTGGATGTGGACACCGGTTTCGGCTCCTCGGCGTTCAACGTGGCGCGCACGGTCAAGTCGATGATCAAGTTCGGCGCGGCGGCGATCCATATCGAAGACCAGGTCGGCGCCAAGCGCTGCGGTCACCGTCCGAACAAGGAAATCGTGTCCCAGCAGGAAATGGTCGACCGCATCAAGGCCGCCGTGGATGCGCGCACCGATGACAGCTTCGTGATCATGGCGCGCACTGATGCCCTGGCGGTGGAAGGTCTGGAGTCCGCCCTGGAACGTGCCGCCGCCTGCATCGAAGCCGGCGCCGACATGGTGTTCCCGGAAGCCATCACCGAACTTGAGATGTACAAGCTGTTCGCCTCCCGTGTGAAGGCCCCGATCCTGGCCAACATCACCGAGTTCGGCGCCACGCCGCTGTACACCACCGAACAATTGAAATCGGCCGATGTTTCCATCGTGCTGTACCCGCTCTCGGCCTTCCGCGCCATGAACAAGGCCGCCGAAAACGTCTACACCGCGATCCGTCGCGACGGCACCCAACAGAACGTGATCGACACCATGCAAACCCGCATGGAGCTCTACGATCGCATCGACTACCACACCTTCGAGCAGAAGCTCGACGCGCTGTTCGCAGCCAAGAAGTAAAGAACAGCCTCCCTAATAAATTCAAGATTGGAGAACCGACATGGCTGAAGCAAAAGTACTGAGTGGTGCCGGCCTGCGTGGCCAGGTGGCCGGGCAGACCGCATTGTCCACCGTGGGCCAAGCAGGCGCCGGCCTGACCTATCGCGGCTATGACGTGCGCGAACTGGCCGCCGATGCGCAGTTTGAAGAAGTCGCCTACCTGCTGCTGTACGGCGAATTGCCGACCAAGACCGAACTGGCTGCCTACAGCGCCAAGCTGAGCAAGCTGCGCGACCTGCCGCAAGCGCTGAAAGAAGTGCTGGAACGCATCCCCGCCGACGCCCACCCGATGGACGTGATGCGCACTGGTTGCTCGTTCCTGGGCAATATCGAGCCCGAGCAAGACTTCAGCGTGCAACGCGACGTCACCGACCGCCTGCTGGCCGCCTTCCCGGCGATCATGTGCTACTGGTATCGCTTCAGCCACGACGGCAAGCGCATCGATTGCGTGACCGACGAGCCTTCCATCGGTGGCCACTTCCTGCATTTGCTGCATGGCAAGAAGCCGAGCGAGTTGCACGTCAAGGTCATGAACGTTTCGTTGATCCTCTACGCGGAACACGAATTCAACGCCTCGACCTTCACGGCGCGGGTGTGTGCTTCGACCCTGTCCGACCTGTATTCCTGCGTCACCGCCGCCATCGGCTCCTTGCGCGGCCCGTTGCATGGCGGTGCCAACGAAGCAGCTATGGAGATGATCGAGCGCTTCTCGTCCGCTGAAGAAGCGGTCGAAGGTACCCTCGGCATGCTGGCGCGCAAAGACAAGATCATGGGCTTCGGCCACGCGATCTACAAAGACAGCGACCCGCGTAATGAAGTGATCAAGGGCTGGTCGAAAAAACTCGCTGATGAAGTAGGCGACACGGTGCTGTTCCCGGTCTCCGAAGCCATCGACAAGACCATGTGGGAGCAGAAGAAACTGTTCCCCAACGCCGACTTCTACCATGCCTCGGCGTACCACTTCATGGGCATCCCGACCAAGCTGTTCACGCCGATCTTCGTGTGCTCGCGCCTGACTGGCTGGGCCGCGCATGTATTTGAGCAGCGCGCCAACAACCGCATCATCCGTCCAAGCGCCGAATACACCGGCGTAGAACAGCGCAAGTTCGTGCCAATCGAACGTCGCTGAATGGAGAAACCGCTGATCCCGGGGTGAAACCGGATCAGAAATGTGGGAGCGGGCTTGCTCGCGAAAGCGGTGTGTCATTCAACACACCTGACGACGGTTAAACCGCCTTCGCGAGCAAGCCCGCTCCCACCTTTTGATCGCATTCTCTCCCAGGATCCGTGGGCTCCTTTTGCAACCACCGTGACCGAGTCCTGACGATGAACACTGAATTTCGCAAACCGCTCCCCGGCAGCCGCCTGGATTACTTCGACGCCCGCGCGGCAGTTGAAGCAATCACCCCCGGCGCCTACGCCACCTTGCCTTACACCTCCCGCGTGCTCGCGGAAAACCTGGTGCGTCGCTGCGACCCGGCCACCCTCAACGCGTCCCTGAGCCAACTGATCGAACGCAAGAGCGACCTCGATTTCCCGTGGTTCCCGGCGCGTGTGGTGTGCCATGACATTCTCGGCCAGACCGCGCTGGTCGACCTCGCCGGCCTGCGTGATGCCATCGCCCAGCAAGGCGGCGACCCGGCCCAGGTGAACCCGGTGGTGCCGACCCAACTGATCGTCGATCACTCCCTGGCCGTCGAAGCCGGTGGTTTCGACCCGGACGCGTTCGAGAAAAACCGTGCCATCGAAGACCGTCGCAATGAAGACCGTTTCCACTTTATCGAGTGGACCAAAAAGGCTTTCAAGAACGTTGACGTGATCCCGCCGGGCAACGGCATCATGCACCAGATCAACCTGGAGAAAATGTCCCCGGTGATCCAGGTGCGCGACGGCGTGGCGTTCCCGGACACCTGCGTTGGTACTGACAGTCACACCCCGCACGTGGACGCCCTGGGCGTGATCGCCATTGGCGTCGGCGGCCTGGAAGCCGAGAGCGTAATGCTCGGCCGCGCCTCCTGGATGCGCCTGCCGGAAAGCGTCGGCGTGGAACTCACCGGCAAGCTGCTGCCAGGTATTACTGCCACCGACATGGTGCTGGCGCTGACTGAGTTCCTGCGTAAACAGAAAGTGGTCGGCGCCTGGCTGGAGTTCTTCGGCGAAGGCGCTTCGGCACTGACCCTCGGCGACCGTGCAACCATCTCCAACATGGCCCCGGAATACGGCGCTACGGCGGCGATGTTCTATATCGACCAGCAAACTATCGCTTACCTGAAACTCACCGGCCGTGAAGACGAACAAGTCACCCTGGTGGAGCAATATGCCCGCCACACCGGCCTGTGGGCAGATGACCTCAAAGGCGCGCGATACGAGCGCGGCCTCACCTTCGACCTGTCCAGCGTCGTGCGCAACATGGCCGGGCCGAGCAACCCGCATGCCCGCGTTGCCACCAGCGACCTGGCGTCCAAGGGCATCTCCGGCCAGTGGGACGAAGTGCCGGGGCAAATGCCCGACGGCGCGGTGATCATCGCGGCCATCACCAGTTGCACCAACACCAGTAACCCACGCAACGTGATTGCCGCAGGCCTGCTCGCACGCAATGCCAACCAACTGGGGCTGACGCGTAAACCTTGGGTCAAATCCTCCCTGGCGCCCGGCTCGAAAACCGTGGCCATGTACCTGGAGGAAGCGGGCCTGGGCCATGAGTTGGAAAAACTCGGCTTTGGCGTGGTGGCATTTGCCTGCACCACTTGCAACGGCATGTCCGGGGCGCTCGACCCGGTGATCCAGCAGGAAATCATCGACCGCGACCTGTACGCCACCGCCGTGCTGTCGGGCAACCGCAACTTCGACGGGCGTATCCACCCGTACGCCAAGCAAGCGTTTCTGGCGTCGCCGCCGCTGGTAGTGGCCTACGCGATTGCCGGCACCATCCGTTTCGACATCGAAAAAGACGTGCTCGGCCTCGACGCCAACGGCAAGGAAATCCGCCTGCAGGACATCTGGCCGAGCGACGAAGAGATCGACGCGGTGGTCAAGGCCTCGGTCAAGCCGGAGCAGTTCCGCGCGGTGTATATCCCGATGTTCGCCATCCACGAAGACACCGGCCCGAAAGTCGCACCGCTGTATGACTGGCGCCCCCAAAGCACCTATATCCGCCGTCCGCCGTACTGGGAAGGGGCGCTGGCCGGGGCGCGGCCGCTCAAGGGCATGCGCCCGCTGGCGGTGCTGCCGGACAACATCACCACCGACCATCTGTCACCGTCCAACGCGATCATGCTCGACAGCGCCGCTGGCGAATACCTGGCGAAAATGGGTCTGCCGGAGGTGGACTTCAACTCCTACGCGACTCACCGTGGCGACCACTTGACGGCGCAGCGCGCGACCTTTGCCAACCCGAAACTGTTCAACGAAATGGTGATTGAAAACGGCAAGGTCAAGCAAGGTTCCCTGGCGCGGATCGAGCCGGAAGGCCAGGTCACGCGGATGTGGGAAGCCATCGAGACCTACATGGAGCGCAAGCAGCCGCTGATCATTATTGCCGGTGCCGACTACGGCCAGGGCTCGTCCCGCGACTGGGCGGCCAAGGGCGTGCGCCTGGCCGGTGTTGAAGCGATTGCCGCTGAAGGTTTTGAGCGCATCCACCGCACCAACCTGGTGGGCATGGGCGTGTTGCCGCTGGAGTTCCTGCCGGGCACCGACCGCAACACCCTGAAGATCGATGGCAGCGAAACCTATGACGTGGTCGGCGCACGCACTCCGCGTGCGCAGTTGACGCTGGTGATCAACCGCAAGAATGGCGAACGTGTCGAAGTGCCGGTGACCTGCCGCCTGGACACCGCCGAAGAAGTGTCGATCTACGAGGCGGGCGGCGTGTTGCAACGTTTTGCTCAGGACTTCCTGGAATCGGCGGCGACGGCCTGAGGGGGCACCATGGCACACGTAGCGCAAATCAAGATCCCCGCCACCTACATGCGTGGCGGCACCAGCAAAGGCGTGTTTTTCAGCCTCAAGGACCTGCCCCAGTCGGCGCAGGTGCCGGGCGCCGCACGCGATGCCTTGCTGTTGCGGGTGATCGGCAGTCCCGATCCCTACGACAAACAAATCGATGGCATGGGTGGCGCCACCTCCAGCACGAGCAAGACGGTGATCCTGGCCAAAAGTACCCGCGCCGAGCATGACGTGGACTACCTGTTTGGCCAGGTTTCCATCGACAAGCCGTTCGTGGATTGGAGTGGCAACTGCGGCAACCTGTCGGCGGCGGTCGGTTCCTTTGCCATCAGCGCCGGCCTGATCGACCCGGCCCGCGTCCCGCACAACGGCGTGGCCGTGGTGCGCGTGTGGCAGGCCAATATCGGCAAGACCATCATCGCCCACGTGCCCATCACCGACGGTGCGGTGCAGGAAACCGGTGATTTTGAACTGGACGGCGTGACCTTCCCGGCCGCCGAAGTGCAGTTGGAGTTCATGGACCCGGCGGCGGAAGAAGAGGGCGGCGGTGGATCGATGTTCCCCACCGGCAATCTGGTCGACGACCTGGAAGTGCCCGGCGTCGGCACCTTCAAGGCCACACTGATCAACGCCGGCATCCCGACGATCTTCATCAACGCCGAAGACCTCGGCTACACCGGCACCGAGCTGCAAGGCGCGATCAACAGCGATCCGAAAGCCCTGGCCATGTTTGAAACCGTACGGGCCTATGGCGCGTTGCGCATGGGCCTGATCAAGCACCTGGACGAAGCCGCCCAGCGCCAGCACACGCCGAAGGTGGCGTTTGTGGCCAAGCCTTTGGACTACGTGGCGTCGAGTGGCAAGGCGATCAAGGCCGGTGATGTGGACCTGCTGGTGCGCGCACTGTCCATGGGCAAGTTGCACCACGCGATGATGGGCACCGCCGCGGTGGCGATTGGCACGGCGGCGGCGATTTCCGGGACCTTGGTCAACCTGGCGGCGGGTGGCGTGGAGCGCAATGCGGTGCGGTTCGGTCATCCGTCCGGCACCTTGCGCGTCGGCGCTGAAGCCAGCCAGGTCGACGGCGAATGGGTGGTGAAAAAAGCCATCATGAGCCGCAGTGCACGGGTGCTGATGGAGGGTTTCGTGCGCGTGCCAGGTGATTCCTTTTAAAGGCAGACAGTCAAGATCTGCCCCCGACAACCGTGAGCCCGAGGACTGACCCCAACCCCTTTTTGGAGTACTGCCATGAGCGCCAACGTCGACCAGAACAACCGCCCGGACTACGATCAGGTCCTGCAGGACATTGCTGATTATGTCCTCAACTACCGGATCGACTCCCGGGATGCGTTGGACACCGCCCGCAACTGCCTGATGGACACCTTGGGCTGTGGCCTACTGGCCCTGCGCTTTCCCGAGTGCACCAAGCACCTGGGGCCGATTGTCGAGGGCACGGTGGTGCCGTTTGGCGCGCGGGTGCCGGGCACGTCGTTTCGTTTGGATCCGGTCAAGGCCGCGTGGGACATCGGTTGCATCGTGCGTTGGCTGGACTACAACGACACCTGGCTCGCCGCCGAATGGGGCCACCCTTCGGACAATCTCGGCGGCATCCTCGCCGTGGCCGATCACCTGTCGCAGAAACGCGTGGCCAATGGCGATGCGCCGTTGACCGTGCGCGCGGTGTTGGAAGCGATGATCATGGCCCACGAAATCCAGGGCGTGATTGCCCTGGAAAACTCCTTCAATCGGGTAGGGCTCGACCATGTGCTGCTGGTCAAAGTCGCCTCCACGGCGGTCACCGCCAAGCTAATGGGTGCCAACCGTGAGCAGTTGCTGGCGGCGCTGTCCCATGCGTTTGTCGATGGGCAGGCGTTGCGCACTTACCGGCATGCACCGAATGCCGGTTCGCGCAAATCCTGGGCGGCGGGGGATGCATCGAGTCGGGGCGTGCGCCTGGCGGACATCGCCTTGCGTGGCGAGATGGGCATTCCGGGTGTCTTGAGTGCGCCGCAGTGGGGTTTCTACGATGTGCTGTTCAGCCACACCAACAAGGACCTGGCGCTCAAGCCGGAGGACAAGCGCGCGTTCAGCCTGTCCCAGCCCTACGGCACCTATGTGATGGAAAACGTGCTGTTCAAGATCAGCTTCCCGGCCGAGTTCCATGCGCAAACGGCCTGTGAAGCAGCGGTGACCTTGCACCCCTGGGTGAAAGATCGCCTGCAGGAAATCGAGCGCATCGTAATCACTACCCATGAATCCGCGATCCGCATCATTTCCAAAGTCGGCCAATTGGCCAACGCTGCCGATCGCGACCATTGCCTGCAATACATGACCGCCGTGCCGTTGGCATTCGGCAATCTGGTGGCCGAGCAGTACGAAGATGAATTCCACGCCGCCCACCCGATCATCGATCAGTTGCGCGACAAAATGGTCATCGTCGAAGACCCACGCTACAGCCGCGAATACCTGGAGGCCGACAAACGCTCCATCGCCAATGCGGTGCAGGTGTTCTTCAAGGATGGCAGCAGCACCGAGCAGGTGGCGGTGGAGTACCCGATTGGCCATCGCCGGCGCCGTGTGGAGGGCATTCCGTTGCTGGAAGACAAGTTCAAGGCCAACCTGGCCACACGGTTTACCGGACAGCGCAGTGCCGAGATTTTTGCGCTGTGCAAGGATCAGGCACGGCTTGAAGCCACACCGGTCAACCGGTTTGTGGACCTGTTCGTGATCTAGCAGACGACGCGGTCAATGTGGGAGCCAGCTCCCACATTGGATCGCCTTCACTCGAATCGCAGGATCACCCTGCGGTTATGTTTGCTCTTCTTCTCGATCTTCTCGCAAAACACCCGGCCGATTTCTTCGGTGTTGATCACATGGGTGCCCCCACACGGCTGGATATCAATGCCAGCGATTTCAATCACCCTGACCGAGCCTTGAATCACGGGTGGCGCCACGGCCTGTGTGCGGGTGATCTGCAGCAACGTTGCATACTCCGTAGCCGGCATCGACAGGGTTTTCACCGGGTGAGCCTGTTTGATCAGCGCATTGAGGTCGCGGGTGATGCTGTCTTTGTCGAGGGTCATTTCGGGCAGGTCGAAATCCAGCCGGCCCTTGTCCGCACTGATGCTGCATCCGGTGACCGGCGCATCGATGATCGAACACAGCAGGTGCAGGCAGGTGTGCATTTTCATGTGCTGGTAGCGCCGCTCCCAGTCGAGGCCTGCATCCACCTGTACCCCAGCCGTCAGCTGCGCGGGGCAGTGTTCCACCTGATGCCAGATGATCGAGCGCAGCACCGGGTCGCGCACCGTGCCGGTCACGTCGACCCGCGTACCGTCCGCGAGTGTGAGGTGCCCCGTGTCGCCGGGCTGTCCGCCGCCCGTGGGGTAGAACAAGGTGTGCTCCAGGGCGATGCCGTGTTCGCTGACGGCAATCACCCGGGCGCTGAAGGCGTTCTGGTAGGGCGCGCTGTCGAACAGCGCCAGGGTTTCCATGGTGTGCACGGACATGTTCAACCTCCGACGATCAGTGGGCTGGCTTGCAGCAGGGAACGCACCATTGCACTCAAACCAGGGGGCGAGAGCAGGGTGATTTCAAATTCCGGGCCGCAGACTTTCAGGTTAAGCGGCAAGCGTGGCAAATGGCTGCCCGACTCGACGCGATGCAAGCGAAATTGCAGGTGGTGGCGCTCCTTGACCGTGGGCTCCAGCATCAGCCCTGGCAAGGGATGGAAATCGGCGTCCAGCACGGTCACTTTATGGCTGGCGTTGATCTCGCCCACCACGTGCAATCGCTCATCCAGGGCAAAGGCGCCGAGGTAGTTGCTGTGGTCCGATTCATCGTTTTTTTGCAGCTGGATCTGGTTCACCACCTTGACCTTGGTGCCGGCGGGAACGTCCTGGGTGATGACGCAGGACGGGCTGATAAACACGTTATCGCCAATCAGCACATAGCCCAGCACGCGGGCCCCGGACCCGACCTCGACGTTATTGCCCAGGCGTGGATGGCGCTTGCCATCGGGGTTGTTGGCGATGCCACGGGCGCCCAAGGTCACGCCGCAGAGGATGTAGCAGTCGTTGCCGATTTCGCAGGTTTCGCCGATCACCGTGCCGTAGCCGTGGTCCAGCACGAAGCGTCGGCCGATGCGTGCGGCGGGGTGAATCTCTGCACCGGAAAGCACCTTGCCCTGGTTGCTCAGCTTGAGGGCAATGCGCGAGAACACGCCGTTGGTCTGGTCCGGGAAATGCCATACCAGGTGTGCCAGGCGGTAATACAGCACCGCCTTGAACGAAGCGTAGGATTCCAGGATCAACTCGCCGCGCCCACGTGAGGCCGGATCACGGTAAGCGTAGGCGATCAGGTCCTCGGCCACCGCCTGCGCCGCATTCTGGATCAGCGTGGCCAGGTGCGGTTCCAGCTGTTTCAGCTGGGCGGGCGTGAGGGTCTTGATGAGGTGGGTGAGCAACTCATCGTGCAACTGTTGCATGTCGATAAAACCGCCCATGGAGGCACCCCCGTATTCTGGTTGGCTGGAAACCCGTTTATTCGAAACTGGGCAGGTAGCTGTCGGCATTGTCGTAGACCATGGTCAGCACCACCGTTTCGGGCGGTAGTTCGGGGGCGAGCTTGGCGATGGCCACCATGTTGGCGGCGGACGACAGGCCCAGGCTGATAGCGTCGGTGCGCATGATGCGTTTCATCATGTCGATGCAGTCCTGGCGCGAGACCTTGAGCATGCCGTCGATCACGTCCAGGTTGAGAATGCTCGGGATCAGGCCGATCGACAGGCCCTGGATGTGATGCGGTGCGTGCTGGTTTTTCAGCAGGTCGCATTCTTCCGGTTCCACGCCCATGACGCGCAGCTGCGGCCAAGCGGCTTTGAGAGTTTCACCGATGCCGGTGATATGCCCTCCGGTGCCGATGCCGCTGACAAAGTAGTCGGCGCGCAGCTCACCGAAGGCTCGCAGGATTTCTGGTGCGGTGGTGTCGCGATGAGTCTGCGGGTTGGCGCCGTTGCGCTGCTGGTTGAGCATCACGTAGCTGGGGTTTTCCAACTGCAGTTCCATGCACTTTTCGCCGTGGGAATTGTTGCCCAGGCGGCTGTCCGACAGCACCACCTTGGCCCCATATAAACGCAGCAGCTTCTGTTTTTCGGGGCTGTAGTTGTCGGGGATCACCAGCACCACTTTGTAGCCCAGCACATTGCCGGCCATCACCAGGCCGATGCCGGTGTTGCCGCCGCTGGGTTCGATGATGGTTTGTCCGGAATCACGGATCAGCACGCCCCGGCGCTCGGCGTCGAGGATCATGCCCAGGGCGATACGCGCCTTGTGGCTGCCGCCGGGGTTGAGGGATTCGAGCTTGGCGTAGACCTCGATACCGAGGTCTTCGGAAAACTGCGCCAGGCGCACGATCGGCGTTTGGCCGATCACGTCGAGGATGGAGTTATGCAACATCATTCAGCCCCCCGCTCAATACAACGGCATGTCGGGTTCGACGTCGCGAACCCAATGCTTCATGCCACCCTGCAGGACTTTGGTGTTGGCGAAACCGGCGGCCAGCAAGGTACTGGCGGCTTGCTCCGCGCGGGTGCCGGCGTAGCAGATCAGGTAGTGGGTGTTGTCCCGGCTGAGACGGTCGAGGTGGCCGTCCAGTTCAGCCAGGGGAATATGCACCACGCCCGGCAATTTGCACACTTCCAGTTCGCTGGCGTCGCGCACATCCAGCAACACGTCTGCGCTGCTGGGGTGTTCGAGTACTTGCTTGAGTACTTGCGGCTTGATGTAGCGCTCTTCGGCCAGCGAGGGCTGGCTGGGCACGGCATCCGCGCAAACTGCGGGGGCCAGGGTTTCACTGTGCCGCGCTTCGGAGCAGCACGGGCAGTCGGCGCGGCGCTTGAAGCGGATTTCGCTGAACTTCATCGCCAACGCGTCGAAGCGCATCAGACGGCCGGATAACGGTTCACCAATGCCGATCAATAGTTTGATCGCCTCGGTGGCCTGGATCATCCCGACCACACCGGGCAGCACGCCGATCACGCCACCGGCGCTGCAATTGGGCGCCAGTTCTGCGGGCGGCGCGCTGGGGAACAGGCAGCGGTAGCACGGCCCGCCTTTGTAGTTGAGCACGCTGATCTGCCCGTCGAAGCGGTAGATCGCGCCGTACACCAACGGCTTGCCCAGTTGCACGCAAGCATCGTTGACCAGGTAGCGGGTGTCGAAATTGTCGGTGCCGTCGATCACCAGGTCGTAGGCGCCCACCAGTTCCAGGGCGTTGTCGGCGTTCAGCGCTGTGTCGTAGGCGTTGATCTGGATATGGAGGTTGAGGTCTTGCAGGCGCTGCTTGGCAGATTCGACTTTGGGCATGCCCAACGTACTGTTGCCGTGGACGATCTGGCGTTGCAGGTTGCTGCTTTCGACCACATCGAAGTCCACCAGCCCCAGGGTGCCGACCCCGGCAGCCGCCAGATACAGGCTGATCGGCGAGCCCAGGCCACCCGTGCCGATGATCAGCACCTTGGCTTTCTTGAGGTTCAACTGACCTTCGCGACCTACGCCCGGCAGGGTGATGTGGCGCACGTAGCGTTGTACTTCTTCGTTGCTCAGCGCGTCGACGTCCATGCCACCGGACGTGGCCAGCAGCACCTCGATTCTGGCTTTCTCGGGCAGTGGGTCATCCGCGCCAACCAGCTCTTCCTCGGCGGTAAACAGGAAGTGTTCCTTGAGCTGGTTGTTCTTCTCGTGAAACAGATGCGGACGCAACTGTGGGTGGCTGCTGCAGAGGTTTTCAATGACTTCGCGCAATGTCGATCCGGTGCCCTCGAGGGTCGATTCCGGCAGCTTGGCCACGCGAACCAGAATGTCGGGGAAAGAGACAGCGTTCATGGACAACTCCGTGTGCAGGTCGTTGAAGGGTTGAAGGGCGAAATGCTTGCCATCCCAGGCAAACAGCTTGGAGCCCAGGGCCTGGCCCTGGCGAACGTCGACCACCAGGTAGCTGACGGGGTAGATCGGCTCGCCCATGAACAGCGCCTTGTCCTGGTCTTCATCGCTGAAATAGGCACCCACGTCGGGGTGAGAGTGGTAGATCACCACCACCGGGTTGTCGCTGCGAAACGCCTTGTTCAGCAGCAGGGTGTCGGGCACCGAGAACGTGTAGCCGTTGGCCGCGCTGCGCGGGTACATCTCGGGGTTCTTGTGGTGCAGTTCATTCTGGATATTGCTGCCCAGGTACACGCTGCCGTCGGCGAAGACAAAACCACAACATTCCTCTGGGTAGCTGCGGCTGGCGTGGGCGTAGATCTGTTCCAGGGCCTTGGGGCGGAGGACGTCCATGTTTCTCTCGCGTGGCTGAAGTTGATGGGGCAGGGCAAGGGTCAATTTTTCTTGGCCAGGAGTTTTTCAACGGGCAGTTTGGTGATCGCAAAGCCGGCCAGCAGGATGGCCGAGTACAGCATCAGGTCGCGGGAAATCGACACGCCTTCGTACCAGGCGCCGATGATCACCGCGAACACCGGGAAGATGATGAACACGAACGACAGGATGATCGGGCTCAAGCGCTTGAGCAGCATGAAGTACACGATGAATCCGCCCACCGAAGCCACCAGGCCCAGGTAGAACAGCGCGCCCCAGGAGCGCAGGGTGATGGCCTCGAAAGTCGGCGTTTCAAACCACAGCCCGGCGACGAACAACATCAGCCCGGCAATCCCGATGGGCAGTGTGTTGTAGGTGATCACGCTGATGGCGCTGCCTTTCTGCTTGGTGATGACATAGCACAAGGCATGCATGACCGCGGCGGTGAGGATCGCCAGCACGCCGAAGAACTCAGCGTGGTCCAGGTGCAGGCCCTGGCTCTTGATGATCATGTAGAGGCTGCCGAAACCGATGCCGATGCCAACCACCTGGGAAAAGTAGATGCGCTCACGCAGGAACAGCGCGGAGAAAATCAGGATGAACACCGGCATGCAGCTGAACAGCAATGCGGTCAGGCCGGACGAGACATGCATCTCGCCGTAGTTGAGCAGGTAGTAGGGCACGCTGAAGTAGGACAGGGTCACGAACACGAAGAACCAGCGGCTCTCACGGGGAAACAGGATCGGCTCGCGGCGCACCATGGCAAAACACAGGAACAGCGGGAAGGCGATCAGGAAACGCAGGCCCGCGGACGTCAGTGGCGGCACGCTCTCCACGGCAATCTTGATCCCCAGCCACGTGGTGCCCCAACTCAGGCACACGATCAGGAACATCACGCTGGTGATCAGCCCGGCCAACCACTGTTTTTGGGTTTTGGTCTTGGCGGTGTTTTCGAGAACGGCGGACATTGGCATCGTTTATTGCTTCCCTGAGCCGGAATTGAACTCTATATTGAGCTTGTAATGAGTTGTAAAATTCGGCGATTGAACCCGTAAAAGCACACTATTAGGGCGAAAGATGGCTGTCAAAACAAATATTGACATGGTGTCAATTATGCGTGAGGGGTTGTCCAACGGTCAGGGCGTGAAGTACAAGCGCCTGTCCGATGTCATGGAACGGGGCATCCTTGAAGGCTTGATTGAACCAGGACGAAAACTGCCGCCCCATCGGGTGCTTTCCGACAACCTGGGTGTGACGATCGGCACCATCAGCCGGGCCTACGGTGAGCTGGAACGCCTGGGGTTGGTGGTGGCGCGGGTTGGTGACGGTACTTTCGTGCGCAAGCGTGGGATGGAGCGCCAGCGCGATGAAGGTTTTCGCAACTTCAGCGAAGAACCGCGCCAGTACTTCGACATGAGCCGCAATATGCACATCCCCGGTCAGGAAACCGTGTTCCTGGCCCAGAGCTTCCAGACCCTGTCGACCAACGCCAAATTCCTCCAGGACATCAGCGCCTACACCCCGGACGCCGGCCTGCCGCGTTACCGTGAAGCGGGCGCGCAATGGCTGGTGCAGCGTGATTTTCACCCGATCCCAGAACAGGTCATCTGCGTCAATGGCGGCCAGCACGGCTTGCTGTGTTCGATGATGGCGCTGTTACGGGCCGGCGATACGGTGGTCACCGAGCAACTGACGTATCCGGGCCTGATTACCGCTGCGCGGATGCTGGGTATCCGGCTGATCGGCCTGGAGATGGACGAAGAAGGTGTGCTGCCGAGCGCGCTGGACGAAGTCTGTCGAAATCACCGGGTTTCAGCGTTGTACTGCACGCCGACCATCCAGAATCCGACCACGGCGGTGCTATCAGTGGCGCGCCGCGAGGCCTTGGTCAAAGTGTGTCGTGAGCACAACCTGCTGATTCTTGAGGACGAAGCCCACGGTGTACTGGTCGAAGACCGGCCGCCGCCCCTCAGCCATTTCGCCCCTGAACGTACGATTTTGATCAGTAGCCTGAGCAAAGCGGTGTCGGCCGGGCTGCGTGTGGGCTATGTGCACGCGCCACCGGCGTTGGTCAGCCGTATTTCGGCGGCGCTGCGTTCGACTTGCTGGATGGCTACGCCCGTCACCTTGGAGCTTGCTACCCAGTGGATCGAAAACGGCACGGCGGAGTACCTGTTGCGCCAACAGATCAACGAGATCAGCCGGCGTAAGGCCTTGGTCCGCGACCTGCTGGCCGGTCTGGAATATCGCACCCATCTCAATAGCCCGCATTTCTGGATCGAAGTGCCGGAGCCGTGGCGGGCGTCGGAAATCGAGGCGGAGCTCAAGCAGAATAATTACCTGATCGCCACCGCCGAGGCATTCGCCGTTGGGCAAACGGCGGTGCCACAGTTTATTCGGGCGAGCATCTGCAATACGTCGGGGGATGATCAGTTGTTGCGGGCGGGGTTTGATGCGCTGGCGACGGCGCTGGGGCAGGGTGGAGGGCGCTTCCAGCTGTAGGCCTTGATCTTTGTGGTGAGCGGGCTTGCCCGCGCGAGGCAAGCTCGCTCACCACAAAAGTGCCAGGCAGAAAATATTACTTGAAGCGCCGCTCCACGCCTTTCTCCACCAGAATCTTCGCCGAAATCTCTTCCACCGAAAAATGCGTGGAATTGATGTGCGCAATATTCTCGCGACGGAACAGATTTTCTACTTCACGGACCTCGAATTCACACTGTGCATAGCTGGAATACCGGCTGTTGGGCTTGCGTTCATTGCGGATCGCCGTCAGCCGATCCGGATCGATGGTCAGCCCGAACAGCTTGTGCGAATGCGCGCGCAGCGCGGCTGGCAGCGTCAGGTGCTCCATGTCGTCCTCGGTCAGCGGGTAGTTGGCCGCGCGGATGCCGAATTGCATGGCCATGTACAGACAGGTGGGCGTTTTGCCGCAGCGGGATACGCCCACCAGGATCAGGTCGGCCTTGTCGTAGTAGTGGGTGCGGGCGCCGTCATCGTTGTCGAGGGCGAAGTTCACCGCCTCGATACGCTCCATATAGTTGGAGTTGTGCCCAATGGAATGGGACTTTCCTACCGAGTACGACGAATGTTCACTCAGCTCTTGTTCCAGCGGCGCCAGGAACGTCGAGAAAATGTCGATCATGAAACCATTCGACGTTGCGAGAATCTCACGAATGTCTTGATTGACGATGGTGTCGAAAATGATCGGACGAAAACCGTCTTTTTCGGCCGCCAGATTGATTTGTTGTACCATGGCCCGCGCTTTATCCACGCTGTCGATGTACGGCCGCGTGAATTTGGCAAAGGTAATGTTTTCGAACTGCGCGAGCAGGCTTTGACCCAATGTTTCGGCTGTGATGCCGGTGCCGTCGGAGATAAAGAAAGCAGATCGTTTCATTTGAGCCCTGGGCCTTAAGCTGATGGCGAATCTTGGATATGATAGGCGCGATTTTGCCGTCCCGCAGTGGGCCGCATTCTCACTTATTTTCCAGGTCCAGGCCACAAGCGCTGGCGATTGCTCCTACTGAGCAGCCGGCGTCCTGAGCTTTTCCAACACAGTTAGTGGAGAGATCACCTTGGTAGAGTACGTAGTTTCCCTCGATAAGCTCGGCGTCCATGATGTAGAGCACGTGGGGGGCAAGAACGCATCCCTCGGCGAGATGATCAGTAATCTTGCAGGCGCTGGTGTCTCGGTGCCCGGTGGTTTCGCCACCACGGCCCAGGCTTACCGCGATTTCCTCGAACTGAGCGGCCTCAACGCTCAGATCCACGCCGCGCTGGACGCCCTGGACGTCGACGACGTCAATGCCCTGGCCAAGACCGGTGCCCAGATCCGCCAATGGATCATGGAAGCCGAGTTCCCCGAGAAGCTCAACGAAGAAATCCGCACCGCCTTTGCCGCGCTGTCGGCCGGTAACCCGGACGTCGCCGTTGCCGTGCGCTCTTCAGCCACCGCCGAAGACTTGCCGGACGCCTCTTTCGCCGGCCAGCAAGAAACCTTCCTGAACATCCGCGGCGTGGAAAACGTGATCCGCGCGGCCAAGGAAGTGTTCGCCTCGCTGTTCAACGACCGCGCCATTTCCTACCGCGTGCACCAAGGTTTCGACCACAAGCTGGTGGCCCTGTCTGCCGGTGTGCAGCGCATGGTGCGTTCGGAAACCGGCACCGCCGGCGTGATGTTCACCCTCGATACCGAATCGGGCTTCCGTGACGTGGTGTTTATCACCGGCGCCTACGGCCTGGGCGAAACCGTCGTACAAGGCGCGGTCAACCCTGACGAATTCTACGTACACAAGCACACTCTTGAAGCCGGCCGCCCGGCCATTCTGCGCCGCAACCTGGGCAGCAAGGCTATCAAAATGATCTATGGCGACGAGGCCAAGGCCGGTCGCTCGGTGAAAACCGTTGAAGTCGACAAGGCCGAACGCGCGCGTTTCTGCCTGACCGACGCTGAAGTCAGCGAACTGGCCAAGCAAGCGATGATCATCGAAAAGCACTACAAGTGCCCGATGGACATCGAGTGGGCCAAGGACGGTGACGACGGCAAGCTCTACATCGTGCAGGCCCGTCCGGAAACCGTGAAAAGCCGCACGTCGGCCAATGTCATGGAGCGCTACCTGCTCAAAGAGACCGGCACCGTGCTGGTGGAAGGCCGTGCCATCGGTCAGCGCATCGGCGCCGGCAAGGTGCGGATCATCAAGGACGTGTCCGAGATGGACAAAGTCCAGCCAGGCGATGTACTGGTCTCCGACATGACCGACCCGGACTGGGAACCGGTAATGAAGCGCGCCAGCGCCATCGTCACCAACCGTGGCGGGCGTACCTGCCACGCGGCGATCATCGCCCGTGAACTGGGGATTCCTGCGGTCGTGGGCTGCGGCAACGCGACCCAGCTGTTGAAAGACGGCCAAGGCGTGACTGTTTCCTGCGCCGAAGGCGACACCGGTTTCATCTTTGAAGGCGAGCTGGGCTTCGATATCAAGCAGAACTCCATCGACGCCATGCCAGACCTGCCGTTCAAGATCATGATGAACGTCGGTAACCCGGACCGCGCTTTTGACTTCGCGCAATTGCCGAACGCCGGTGTGGGCCTGGCCCGCCTGGAGTTCATCATCAACCGCATGATCGGCGTGCACCCCAAGGCCCTGTTGAACTACGACGGCCTGCCGCTGGACATCAAGGAAAGCGTCGACAAGCGCATCGCCGGCTACAACGACCCGGTGGGCTTCTACGTCGAGAAGCTGGTGGAAGGCATCAGTACCCTGGCGGCGGCGTTCTACCCGAAAAAGGTCATCGTGCGCCTGTCGGACTTCAAGTCCAACGAATACGCCAACCTGATCGGCGGCAAGCTCTACGAGCCGGAAGAAGAAAACCCGATGCTGGGCTTCCGTGGCGCCTCGCGCTACATCAGCGAAGCGTTCCGTGACTGCTTCGAGCTCGAATGCCGCGCCCTCAAGCGCGTGCGCAACGAGATGGGCCTGACCAACGTCGAGATCATGGTGCCGTTCGTGCGCACCCTGGGCGAAGCGAGCCAGGTGGTGGACTTGCTGGCTGAGAACGGCCTGTCCCGTGGTGAAAACGGCCTGCGCGTGATCATGATGTGCGAACTGCCGTCCAACGCCATCCTGGCCGAAGAATTCCTGGAGTTCTTCGACGGTTTCTCCATCGGCTCCAACGACCTGACCCAGCTGACCCTGGGCCTGGACCGTGACTCCGGGATCATCGCGCACTTGTTCGACGAGCGGAATCCTGCGGTCAAGAAGCTGCTGGCCAACGCCATCCAGGCCTGTAACAAGGCCGGCAAGTACATCGGTATCTGCGGCCAAGGCCCTTCCGACCACCCAGATCTTGCCAAGTGGCTGATGGAACAGGGCATCGAAAGCGTCTCGCTGAACCCCGATTCCGTGCTGGAAACCTGGTTCTTCCTGGCGGAAGGCCAAGCGTCCGCCTAAGATCGTCACGTCAAAAGTGCCGGTCACCCGTGGTGGGTGACCGGCATTCTTATCTGTACAGGGCGGGAATCCTCGCGGACGCCGCCCTTTTTTGTGCAAGAGCATTATGCAAAGCAGCAGCAACCTGTTTCCCGTCGCCCTGATCAGCGCTGAACGTCGTGGCGACCTGAGTGAAGACGTGTATCGCCTAAAACCCGGTAACAGCCCCGACGGCACTGTCGAGCTGGCGGTTACCCGTTTGGGCCTGGCCGATGTCCCGGAAAACCGGGGCATCCCGGTTATTTTGTTGCATGGCAGTTTTTCCAACCGACGCTTCTGGTATTCGCCAAAAGGCATCGGGTTGGGTGCTTATCTGGCGCGAGAGGGGTTTGATGTCTGGATCCCGGAAATGCGCGGCCATGGCCTGTCCAAGCGCAATCATGACTACGCCCGCAACCGCGTCGCGGACTATGCGCGTTATGATTTGCCGGCCATCGGCGCGTTCGTGCGTGAGCAAAGCGGGCAGATTCCGCATTGGATCGGCCATTCCCTGGGCGGCACCAGCTTGGCGGCGGCCCTGGGTGGGCAGCACCTGGGTGCGCCGGCCGTGGCGTCGGTGGCGCTGTTTGGCTGCCAGGTCAGTCGCACCCACTGGCCGTTGAAACTGCCACCCGTGGAATGGACCGGGCGCCTGCTGTTGAAGCGTTTTGGCGAAGTGTCCGGCTCGCGCCTGAAGCGTGGCCCCGAGGACGAACCGGCGGGCGTGATGATCGAAGCCATGCGCTGGAATGGCCTGTTTGGCCGCTTCGGCGAGGGCAAGAACGATTGGTGGAAAGGCCTGGCTGAAGTCGATGTGCCGCTGTTGGCCGTCAGTGCGGCCGGGGATCATCAAGACCCCGACTGGGCCTGCCGCAAGCTGTTCGAGCAAATCGGCTCGGAGCACCGTCAGTACCTGTGCCTGGGCCGTCAGCAAGGCTTTACCGGGGATTTCGGGCATGTGGAGATGCTGGTGAGCAAAGCCGCCCAGGCCGAAGTGTGGCCGTTGGTGGTGCAGTGGCTGAAAGATCCGCTCACACCCTTGCCAGGCGCGCAGGCCGAGGTGTTGGCCACGGTTTGAGGCAACGCTCTGCCAAGGGCGTTTCGCTCATGTGTGGTTGCGGCTAAGATATGACGCGTTAAACGCTTCTGGTCATATTCAGTCGCGCAGTGGCTATTGCGTTGCGGCGAGACGGATGGGATGTTTCGCACCTGCCCTGGCTGGCGCTTCTTTCGAAAGACACCTCTTTGACGGAAAGGAATTTTTCAATGAACCATTACGTGACCCCCGATCTGTGCGACGCCTACCCGGACCTGGTGCAGGTGCTCGAACCGATGTTCAGCAACTTCGGCGGCCGGGATTCCTTCGGCGGCGAGATCGTCACCGTCAAATGCTTCGAAGATAACTCCCTGGTCAAGGAACAAGCCGATCAGCCGGGCGCCGGCAAGGTGCTGGTGGTCGACGGTGGCGGTTCCCTGCGTCGCGCGCTGCTGGGCGACATGATCGCCGAGAAAGCGGCAAAAAACGGCTGGGAAGGGCTGGTGATCTACGGTTGCATCCGTGATGTCGACGTCATTGCCCAGACCGATCTGGGTGTACAGGCCTTGGCCAGCCATCCGATGAAGACTGACAAGCGCGGTATTGGCGACCTGAACGTGGTCGTTACTTTCGCGGGTGTGACCTTTCGTCCGGGTGAATACATCTACGCCGATAACAATGGCGTGATCGTTTCCCCCAGCCCGCTGAAAATGCCCGAATAAGACAGGAGTAAGGATGTTCGAGGAAGAAAACGCGCAATGGGGCCTGGTGCATGCCCTGGTGCTGGACGGTAAAGGCGGTGCGCGTTCGATTGCCCGGACTGAACTCGACGACTTGCAACTGCAGCCCCAGGAGAGCCTGTGGCTGCATTGGGATCGCAGCCACCCGCAAACCCAGACCTGGCTGCGCAAATCCAGCGGCTTGAGCGAGTTTGCCTGTGACCTGTTGTTGGAAGAAAACACCCGTCCGCGCCTGTTGCCGCTGCCGGACTCGGAATTGCTGCTGTTCCTGCGCGGGGTCAACCTAAACCCCGGTGCGGAGCCGGAAGACATGGTCTCGGTGCGCATCTTTGCGGCTGCCAGCCGTGTGATTTCCCTGCGCCTGCGCCCCTTGCGCGCCACTGACGAGCTGTTGGTGCAGTTGGCGGACGGCAAAGGGCCGAAAACCGCGTCGGAACTCATCCTTTATATGGCGCAGTACCTGACCAATAAGGTGCAGGATCTGGTCTCCGACCTGTCTGAAATCGTTGATGCCGAGGAAGAAAAACTCGATACCGACGAACGGTATACCCCGGAACACGGCAGCATTTTGCAGATCCGCCGACGAGCGGCCGGGCTGAAGCGATTCCTCGCTCCGCAACGGGATATTTTTGCCCAGCTCACGCGGATCAAATTGCCGTGGTTCTGTGATGACGATGCCGACTACTGGAACGAATTGAACAACAGCCTGACCCGCTACCTGGAAGAACTCGAATTGACTCGGGAGCGCGTGGGGCTTGTGCTGGAGGCCGAAGACCGGCGTTTGAGCGTGCGCATGAACCGCACCATGTACCGCTTCGGGATCATCACCGGGATCTTCCTGCCGATGAGTTTTCTCACCGGTCTGCTGGGCATCAATGTGGGCGGTATTCCGTTCTCCGCCAGCCCCTATGGATTCATGGTGGCATGCCTGTTGATGGTCTCGGTGGCGCTTGGACAATGGTGGCTTTTTCGACGATTGCGCTGGGTTTGAGCTGAATATGACCTGAACGTAGGAAGGGTCCTATGTGACCCCAGGAATTTTACCCTCGTCTTTTAAATCACTTGCGAGAGGTCTTTATGCACGATCCGTTCGAACAGTCTTTGCGTGACATGCTCAATGCTTCGCCGTCCAACCGCGACGACGATGCCTGCCTGGGCCGCGTGTTGAAAACTGCCAACCGCCAGGTGGGTGCGGGTGACCTGTTCGGTCTGCTCGGCCGCTGGCTGCCGGCGTTGATGATGGCCCTGAACAACGGTTCGGCCCACGTATCGCCGGTTTCCCGTCGTAAACCTCTTGCTCGCACTGCTGATAAGGCTGATTGAATATGGAACTTGATCTCTGGACCCAGAGCCTGGTCACCGCGATGACCGCATTGTGGACCAAGGTGGCGAATTTCATTCCCAACCTGTTTGGTGCCTTGGTACTGGTACTGCTGGGCTTTGTCGTGGCCAAGCTGCTCGATACCCTGCTGTCCAAATTGCTCGCAAAACTGGGCCTCGATCGTCTGATGGCCGGCACTGGCCTGACCAAGCTGCTGGGTCGCGCCGGGCTGCAAGTGCCGATCTCCACCTTGATCGGCAAGATCGTCTATTGGTTCGTTTTGCTGATTTTTCTGGTTTCTGCGGCTCAATCCCTTGGACTTGAGCGAGTTTCAGCTACGCTCGACATGCTGGCGCTGTATTTGCCGAAGGTTTTCGGCGGCGCGCTGGTGCTGCTGGTAGGCGTTTTGCTGGCGCAACTGGCCAATGGGCTGGTGCGCGGCGCCGCCGAAGGCGTGGGGCTTGACTATGCGGCGGGCCTGGGGCGGATCGCCCAGGGCTTGGTCATTATCATCAGTATTTCGGTCGCGATCAGCCAGTTGGAGGTCAAGACTGACCTGCTCAACCATGTGATTGTGATCGTTTTGATTACCGTTGGTCTGGCCGTTGCGCTGGCCATGGGCTTGGGAAGCCGGGAAATTGCCGGTCAGATTCTTGCGGGAATCTATGTGCGTGAGTTGTATCAGGTTGGGCAACAGGTGCGTGTGGGCGAGGTCGAAGGGCAAATCGAGGAGATCGGCACAGTCAAGACGACGGTGCTGACCGATGACGGCGACCTGGTGTCGTTGTCCAATCGGATTCTTCTTGAGCAGCAGGTCAGTAGCCGCTAATCCGGCAAACCCTGCTAATGTACGCCGCCGCAAACCCGGCTGACCGGGCTGTAGCGGACATTGACCTGACTGTCGGCACGACTTGTTTTGAATAAAGCCCAAACGCTGTCCACGCGCTATGACCCCCGTGAGCTCTCTGATGAGGAGTTGGTCGCGCGCTCGCACACGGAGCTGTTTCACGTAACTCGCGCGTATGAAGAATTGATGCGCAGATATCAACGCACTCTGTTCAACGTTTGTTCAAGGTATTTAGGGAACGATAGAGATGCGGATGATGTCTGTCAGGAAGTGATGCTCAAGGTGCTGTACGGCCTGAAGAACTTCGAGGGCAAATCGAAGTTCAAGACATGGCTATACAGCATCACGTACAACGAGTGCATCACGCAGTATCGTAAGGAACGGCGAAAGCGTCGCTTGATGGACGCGTTGAGTCTGGACCCCCTCGAGGAGGCGTCTGAAGAGAAGGCGCCGGCACCCGAGGAGAAGGGCGGACTTGATCGCTGGTTGGTGTATGTGAACCCGATTGACCGGGAAATTCTGGTGCTACGATTTGTCGCAGAGCTGGAATTTCAGGAAATCGCTGACATCATGCACATGGGTTTGAGTGCTACAAAAATGCGTTACAAACGTGCTCTTGATAAATTACGTGAGAAATTTGCGGGCGAGACTGAAACTTAGTGCGTGGCAAATATCTCTTACGTGTAGGCAAGTTCTGTTAGACTTGTCGCCGAGTTGTCCCCCGGTTTGTGGGACTGCTTTACAATCACCAGATGGGGATTTAACGGATGAAACTGAAAAACACCTTGGGCTTGGCCATTGGTTCTCTTATTGCCGCTACTTCTTTCGGCGTTCTGGCACAAGGCCAAGGCGCAGTTGAAGGCGAGCTGTTCTACAAGAAGCAGTACAACGATAGCGTCAAGCACATCGAAGACGGCTTCAATCCTGGCGCTCGCATCGGTTACTTCCTGACCGACGACCTGTCCTTGAACCTGTCCTACGACAAAACCAACCACACCCGTTCGAACGACGGTACTGGTAACCAGAAGATCAAAGGCGATACCGGCAGCCTGGTTGCCCAGTATCACTTCGGTCAAGCTGGCGTAGACAGCCTGCGTCCATACGTAGAAGGCGGTTTCGGCCACCAGAGCCGTACCAACGTTCAAGCTGACGGCCACAGCGGTCGCGACCAGACTACCTTCGCTACCGTTGGTACTGGCGTGAAGTACTACTTCACCAACAACCTGTACGCTCGTGCCGGTGTTGAAGCTGACTACGGTCTGGACAACGGCAAGTGGGACTACTCCGCACTGGTCGGCCTGGGCGTGAACTTCGGCGGTAACGCTGGCGCAGCTGCTCCAGCTCCTACCCCAGCACCAGCTCCAGAGCCAACTCCAGAGCCAGAAGCTCCAGTTGCTCAGGTTGTACGTGTTGAGCTGGACGTTAAGTTCGACTTCGACAAGTCGGTTGTTAAGCCTAACAGCTACGGCGACGTGAAAAACCTGGCCGACTTCATGGCTCAGTACCCAGCTACCATTGTAGAAGTTGCTGGTCACACTGACTCCGTAGGTCCAGACGCTTACAACCAGAAGCTGTCCCAGCGTCGTGCTGACGCTGTTAAGCAAGTCCTGGTTAAAGACGGCGTTGCTCCTAGCCGTATCACCGCAGTAGGTTACGGCGAATCCCGCCCAGTTGCTGACAACGCAACTGAAGCTGGTCGTGCTGTTAACCGTCGCGTAGAAGCGTCGGTTGAAGCTCAAGCTCAGTAATTACTGAGTTGTCTAGTCCTGAAATAGGTTTACACCTGTTTCAGTCTCAAAACGCCC
>NZ_AOHM01000063.1:0-5387 GCF_000510895.2 Pseudomonas sp. FH1 | reverse complement strand
TTCATCGACTATCCTCCGCCAGCTTTAACTGGCGCTCTAAGCGTCCGGGTAAGTCACCATAAGCTCCTGACATCATCCGGTTCTAGCGTCCCGCGTGAGATCCCTACCGGCCCGGCCACCATCTGTCAGGTATGCTTCATCCACAATCCCTTCCGTAATTTTTTATTGAGACCCCAAAAGCCTCTCAGTATCGTCATTCCTCCCTCCTTTCCGGCTACCTCTGCCGTGAACCGCCCAGGCGTTAAATCGCGAAGCGGTCATACAGTTGCCGCCACTTATACGGTCGCTATCTAGTAGCGCGCCTCATTTCCGATATCAAGTGTTAAGGATGATTCTATGATCATTCGTCAGGCTACTAACGCCGACCATCCGCAACTGCTCAACATCTGGCTGCGCTCCGTTCGCGCCACACATCACTTCCTGCAAGAATCCGATATTGAGGCATTACTCCCTCAGCTCCGCGATATTTACCTACCCGCTGTCGAACTATGGGTTGCGGTAGATGCCGAGGACTGCCCGCTAGGGTTCATCGGGCTCAATGAAAATCATGTAGAGATGCTCTTCATCGAACCAGATCTGCGAGGGAAAGGGATTGGCCGCGCACTGCTGGATCATGCCCGCAGTTCGCGCAGTCAGATGAGTGTTGATGTGAATGAACAGAACCCCGAAGCGGTAGGGTTCTATTTACATTACGGTTTTGTTCAAACAGGTCGTTCTCCGCTGGATGGCGAGGGCCGCCCCTTCCCCTTGCTGCACTTGAGCCTGCCCGGCTAGAGCTGTAGTAGTGAATCGCTCCTACGCTTCTGCTTCGGGGCGATTCATTATTCAGTAGGACGGCATCCATTGATTCGGTAGCAATTGCCCGACCTCACTGGCTCGCTGTGTCGGCAACCGTGTCAGCACATCCTTGAGATAGGCATAGGGATCATGTCCATTCATACGCGCCGACTGGATCAGGCTCATGATTGCAGCCGCCCGCTTACCGCTACGTAGCGACCCGGCAAATAACCAGTTCGAACGTCCGAGTGTTCGGCCAGCTGACTTTTGTTCGTCACGTGCAGATCGAAAAACTTGCGACGGGCGTGGGCCATGCAGCCGATTTCAGTGATGCCTTGCTCAAATCCAGCCTTGTAGCCAGCGAAATCATCGCAGACCAGCTTGCCGTTCCAGTCACCCAAGAAGTTGCGCGGATGTTCGCCAGCACGGCTTGGGCTGAAGTCGTAAACCACCGCGTTGAGCGCCGAAAACGGCGTAGTGCTGTAGGCCCAGACGTAGGCCCGGTGGGTTTTCTTCTCTCCCGGCGCAAGCATTTGCACAGGCGTTTCATCAGCGTGAATCACGCCCTGGTTCAGCACAGCTTCACGCAGCGCATCGACCAGCGGCTGGAGTCGCATGCCGGTCTGTCCAACCCATCGGGCCAAGGTCGAGCGAGCGATTGTCAGTCCGGCACGACCAAAGATTTTCTCCTGCCGGTACAGTGGCAAGTGATCGGCAAACTTGGCCACCATTACTTGGGCCAGCAAGCCTGCTGTCGGAATACCTTTGTCGATAACCTGCGCCGGCATGGGCAACTCGATGATCACTGACGCTTCGGCTGGCCGTTTAGGCTTCGGTTATTGTTCGTTTCGTCGTAATACAGCGTGTAGGCCTTATTGATGTTCTTCATCAAGTCCTGCCCGGGAAATCTAAACAGGCCGGCATCGATCACTATTTTTTCGGAGCTGTCATCAATCATGGGTCTACCTGAGGTCGGTTCCGGCTGGAGGCGAAATGACACCCTAAGCCGTTTCGCGATGCTGCGCACGTTTTCCGTGATCAGATTAGATGACGGAATTGGTCAGAATGGCCGGATCAAGCCAGGGCACAACGAGCACTTCATAGCATTTAAAATGATCCAGAGAGGTGCTGAACGGATGATTTTTTCGCCATGCTGCCAACGCCTCGCGTCGGGTGAAGGCGTCATCGATGCTGATCTGGCCCACATTACCGAGTTCGGGCTTGGCGTCGTGGTAAGCCTGCAATCGGTCGCGATGGGCATCAGCAACCTCTTTGTCCTCATGCACCCCCATGAGGCAGTGCCTGGAAGTGAGCTTGGCAGCGACGACGTAGCCGAAGCGAATCTTGCGATCGTGGGCTGGTGAGTGACCTTGGGGCATATCGTTCATGAGTGTTTTCCTAGACAGTCGTGAGCAAAAACTCACCATGGAAGGGGAGCGCATCAAGGGTTGGATCATTTTCAAAATGCTCTTCCCATGCCCGGCAAATCTTGAAGAAAAACATGAACAGGTCTATGTCCTCGCCGCTTGACCGAACGATGCTAAAGGCTTGCCGTTCTTTCTCAAGTCCTTCGATCACACCATTTGGGCCTAACGCGGACAGTTTCTGATTTCCAACACTGACCGAAACAGGCTTTACCACCAGGTGCTTCGAGGCGTTAGCTATATCGGCACATTCGCCAAACAGCCCATCCGCCTTTTCCCTCCAAGCACTATGAAAAGCCGCATCCCCCTTTTCATCTTTTGATTGCAGTATCCAGTCCCGCAACGAGGAATTGGTTACACAGAAATTGAAAAGGTGATCTCCCATCTCTTCCAAGGTGGTTGCATTCCAAGCGCGGCCAGCTTCTCGAAAGAGCTTCAAGGGGTCGTCTCAGAAAACGGAAAATAAAGCACGTTAAGCTCCAATTTCGCGCAGGTACTGGTACAACGTTTCGCGGCTGATGCCAAATTCACGGGCCAGCTTTGCCTTTTGCTCGCCGGCCTTGACGCGTTGCAGAAGTTCAGCGGCGCGTTCGGGCGAAAGCGCTTTCTTGCGGCCCCTGTATGCTCCGCGCTGTTTGGCGAGCGCGATGCCTTCCCTCTGTCGCTCGCGGATCAATGCTCGCTCGAACTCGGCGAACGCGCCCATGACCGACAACATCAAGTTTGCCATCGGCGAATCCTCACCGGTGAAGGTCAGGCATTCTTTGACGAACTCGATGCGCACACCGCGCCTGGTCAGCTTTTGCACAAGGCGGCGCAGGTCATCGAGGTTGCGGGCCAAGCGATCCATGCTGTGCACCACCACCGTATCTCCTTCGCGCACGAAGGCCAGCAGCGAGTCAAGTTCTGGGCGCTGGGTGTCCTTGCCCGATGCCTTGTCGGTGAATACCTTTCCGACTTCGACCTGTTCCAGTTGCCGCTTCGGGTTTTGGTCGAAGCTGCTGACCCGGACGTAGCCGATACGTTGACCTTGCAAGATGCCCCCAAACAGAAAAGTGTCAGGAATAAATCTATGACCTTGCGTAGCTTGTGTCAATAAATTAAGCGATGGAGTCTATCCGGACGTTTCTGGGTAGGCTGTCCTGACGTCAGGTTAGGGCATAGCCCAACCTGACGGATCGATTGACAGCTCATTATTATTCACTATGATTAACCCTGAGTCGAGCTATGGCAAAGTCACTCAAAATAAATCACAAAGGATAGATGATGAGCCAATCCAGCCCTTTGACGCACCAGGATGCCAACCATCGCGATTCCGCATGGGAGCGTGCTGCCAACTACGAGAAGGAAGAGCGCCCCATCCACCCAGTTAGCAAAATTGTGATCAAGGGGGCGGTTGATGTTGTGTTCTTTCGCTCGTCATCAGCGCACCTGGTCGTGGCAGGGGAAAACGTGGAAGCCATTCGTAACATCAAGACCCGCTTCGAGGGTGACAAGCTGATCATCGAGCAGGAGGGCATTTCCATTAGCGGCTATGGGGGCAATATTCACGTTTCTGGTACCGGCAACATTTTCGTGGGCGGAACGATCAATGTCGGTGGACGCCACGGCGGCGTCACTATGCAGTCCAAGGGGCGAAGCATCGTTGGAATCGCATTGCCTGAAGCCCCCAGTATCCGCATCAAGGGCAGTGGCGACGTGACCCTGTACGACCTTCAGCAGACCGTCCTCGATCTAGGCATCCAAGGTTCGGGCGATATCACGGCCTTTGGTCGCGTGGGTCTTCTGGACGCCGAGATAGCCGGTTCGGGCGACGTGGACGCCAGCGAGCTGGTCGCTACGTCCGCCAAACTGTCGGTAGTCGGCTCCGGTGATATCGACGCCTATGTCAGCGACTCAGTGAAGGCACGCGTGGCGGGTTCCGGTGACATCGTGGTGCGCGGTAACCCGCCGACCCGCGACCATTCCGTTGCCGGCTCAGGCGACATCAAGTTCAAGAAGAAGTGACGCTCCATGAAGAATGACCAAGAACGAACCGAGCTGTTGCAGCAGATCGACAAGCTGTTGACGGCAGTGGATTCGATGCAAACCTGCCTCGAAGCGCCCGAGGCCACAAACGCCGATGGCGGCTTTGACATTGCTCGCACCAACTTGCGTATCACGGCCAACGAGGCCGCGCAGGTTGTCGAACGTCAGCGAGGCGCGCAGGAGCAGCGTGAAAAGTCTCGTCCAAAAGTAACGCTGGCCACGTCGTTACTTGCCGGCGCTGAAGCGTCTGAATGGCAGGCCAACAAGCTCAAAACTAATGGCGATGAGGCCGGTGCCCGCCAGGCCAGCGAACATGCCGTCACTCTGCGCCGGATGGCATCGGAAGCGGCGGTTACTGAACGCCGGCAGAGCATGCACCTTGTACCTACCATTGATTAGGAGTAACCCCATCATGGCAACCACCGCGAAAACCCGATCCGTCACGGCTCACGTCCCTGTGCAACTGGCCGAAAAGGTCGATTTGATGGCTGAGCGCCTGGAACGCTCCAAGAACTGGATCGTCAAGCAGGCTCTGGCCGCCTGGATAGACCAGGAAGAAGAACGTAGTCGCCTGACCCGTGAGGCATTGGCCGATGTGGATGCTGGTCGCGTGATCGATCATCAAGCTGTCCAGGCCTGGGCTGAAAGCCTCAGCACTGACACTCCGTTGCCGGTACCGCGCTGATGGAGTTGAAGTGGACAAGCAAGGCGCTTTCCGACATTGCCCGGTTGTATGAGTTTCTGGCGTCGGTGAATCAGCCTGCCGCCGCACGAACAGTGCAGCAACTCACAGCCGCACCTTCCACGCTGCTGGCCAACCCGCGCATTGGCGAACGCCTGGAAGAATTCGATCCACGGGATGTGCGCCGAATTCAGATCGGCCATTACGAGATGCGTTACGAGATAGTGGATTCCACTATCTACCTACTGCGCCTGTGGCACACCCGCGAAGACCGATAGGTTTGGCTGGGCCAGGAACGGAATACATCAAACTGGCGAGCCTACGACTGATCAGAAAACCTTAGCGTACGATTTTTTCCGAATTCTGTAGGCTCCCCTAATCCAAGGCCAACCTCCTGTGCTAATTCGCCCAGTCTAGGGGGCTATAGATCAATGTCATCAACTTTGGAAATTATCCATAAATATCATATAATTAGC
>NZ_AOHM01000062.1:0-1190 GCF_000510895.2 Pseudomonas sp. FH1 | reverse complement strand
TCTGAAAAAGACTTTCAGATTTGGTGAAATAGCCGCCTGATCCGAACACGACGGTTGAGCCCCGATGAAACAGATGTCCTTCGCCGATGCCGAGTACGCTGGCAAACGTAAGCAGACCCGCCGCGAGCGTTTCCTGATCGAGATGGATCAGGTCGTGCCCTGGAAGGGTCTGATTGCCTTGATCGAGCCGTATTATCCGAAAGGCGAAGGTGGTCGTCCGGCGTATCCGTTGATGGCGATGTTGCGAGTTCATCTCATGCAGAACTGGTTCGGTTACAGCGATCCTGCGATGGAAGAAGCGCTGTACGAGACGACGATCTTGCGCCAGTTTTCCGGTCTGAGCCTGGAGCGGATCCCAGATGAAACTACCATCCTCAACTTCCGTCGCCTGCTGGAAAAGCACGAGTTGGCCGCTGGTATTCTCGGCGTGATCAATGGCTATCTGGGCGACCGTGGCTTGTCGCTGCGACAAGGCACCATCGTCGATGCCACGCTGATTCATGCGCCCAGTTCGACCAAGAACAAGGACGGCAAACGCGACCCGGAGATGCATCAAACCAAGAAAGGTAACCAGTATTACTTCGGTGCCAAAGCTCACATTGGTGTCGACGATGAGTCAGGGCTGGTGCACAGCGTGGTGGTCACTGCGGCCAACGTCGCGGACATAACCCAAGTCGACAAACTGCTACACGGTGCTGAGAACGTGGTCTGCGCCGATGCAGGCTATACCGGTGTCGAGAAGCGCGAAGAGCATGCGGGACGCCACGTCATCTGGCAGATTGCAGCCCGGCGCAGTACCTACAAAAAACACGGTAAACGCTGCGCGCTGTACAAAGCGATGCGCAAGATCGAGAAAGCCAAGGCCCAGGTTCGCGCCAAGGTTGAGCATCCATTTCGAGTGATCAAGCGTCAGTTTGGTTATACGAAAGTGCGTTTCCGAGGCTTGGTGAAAAACACTGCTCAGATGGTGACGCTGTTCGCCCTGTCGAACCTTTGGATGGCGCGTCGATATTTGCTCTCCAGCGCAGGAGAGGTGCGTCCGTAATGAGGGAAATAGCTGCTGCGAGGAGCGTTCAGCGGAAAAAATGGATGGAATAGGCGGCAGACGTGATCGGTTTTGAACGGCTGCCGTTTTTTGAAAGCACCTATGGCTCAGCAGTCGAAAAATAGCGGCCTACTTCAGACCATCC